>JASLEM010000450.1 GCA_030151165.1 Burkholderiaceae bacterium | reverse complement strand
GATGCGCAGCACCTCGTCGATCTCCGACGAGATGAACAGCACGGACATGCCTTCGCGCGCGAGGCGCATCACTTCGTTCATCAGTTCCTGCTTGGCGGCGACGTCGATGCCGCGCGTGGGTTCGTCGAGGATCAGCACGCCCGGCGCGGTGGCGAGCCAGCGCGCGAGCAGGGCCTTCTGCTGGTTGCCGCCGGACAGCAGGCCGATCGGCATGTCCGAGTCGGCGGTGCGGATGCCCAGCAGGTCGATGTAGTGCTGCGCGAGTTCGCGCTGCTTCGCGGGCCGGATGCAGGGCCACAGGCCGGCCCGGGCCTGCAGCGCGAGGACGATGTTCTCGCGCACGCTCAGCTCGCCGACGATGCCGTCGGCCTTGCGCTCCTCCGGGCAGAACGCGAGCCCGAGGCGCACGGCCTGCGCGGGGTGCGTGAGCTTGACGGCTTGGCCCTCGACCTGCATCGCGCCGCTGTCGGCGGCGTCGAGGCCGAACATCAGGCGCGCGAGTTCGGTGCGGCCGGAGCCGAGCAGGCCCGCGACGCCGACGACCTCGCCGGCGCGCAGGTCGAGGTCGAGCGGGTGCAGCCGGCGGTCGGCGCCGAAGCCGCGCAGCGACACCCGCGGCGGCGCCGTCGCCGCCTCGGTTTCCGCTGCAATGGCCGGTTCGCCCGCGGCCGACGCCAGCGCGACGTCGCGCCCGACCATCGCCGCCACCAACGCCTGCGCGGGCAGCTCGGGCGGTGTCCATTCGCCGACGAACTTGCCGTTGCGCAGCACGGTGATGCGATCGGCGATCGCATAGACCTGGTCGAGGAAGTGCGTGACGAAGAGGATCGCGAGGCCCGAGCCGCGCAGGCCGCGCAGCACGTCGAACAGGTGCGCGACCTCGGTGTCGTCGAGGCTCGAGGTCGGCTCGTCGAGGATCAGCACCTTCGCGTCGACGCTCAACGCGCGCGCGATCGCCACGAGCTGCTGCAGCGCGACGGGCAGGCGGCCGAGCGTGGCGGCGGGGTCGATGTCCAGATGCAGGCGGGCGAGCAGCTCGCGCGTCTCGCGCAGCATGCGCGGGCCGTCGATCGCCTTGAGCCCGCCCCAGCCGCGCCGCGGATAGCGGCCCGCGAAGATGTTCTCCGCCACCGTGAGGTTGGGGCAGAGGTTGACTTCCTGGTAGACCGTGCTGATGCCCAGCCGCTGCGCGGCGATCGGCGAGTCGGGCGCGATCGCCGCGCCGCCGAGCGACAGCGTGCCGCCGTCGGCCGGCACCACGCCGGTGAGGATCTTGATCAGCGTGGACTTGCCCGCGCCGTTCTGCCCCATCAACGCGTGCACCTCGCCCGCCCGAAGGTTCAGGGCGACCCCCTCGAGCACCTTCACCGCGCCGTAGCGCTTGTCGATTCCATTGGCAACTAGCACGAGACTCCACGTGAGTGAACGGACCGCACGCCGGTCTGGTGCGTGGCTCCGGCGCTGCCGCTCACTCGTTCCACCAGAAAATTCAGGGAAGCGGCGGATCTGGCTCCGCCAGTCCGCTCGCCCGGGGTTGTCGCAAGCGGCAGCCCGTTCGCGAGGCGACAGTCCGTCCGCTGGACGGCCCGTCGTCCACGCTCACCCCCCCTCGGGGGGGCCGCCCGCGCGAGCGGGCGTGGGGGTCAATACTTCCTCTTCGGGAACTCGGCCGCGGCCACTTCCTGCGGATAGATGCTCTCGACCGTCTCGATCCGCTTGGGCAGCGTCTTGCCGGCGACGAGATCCTTGGTCGCCTGCATCAGCTGCGGCCCGAGCAGCGGGTTGCACTCGACGACGACGTTCTGCTTGCCGGCGATCATCGCCTCGAACGCGCCCTTGGTGGCGTCGACCGAGATGATGGTGATGTCGACGCCCGGCTTGAGGCCAGCTTCCTCGATCGCCTGGATCGCGCCGAGGGCCATGTCGTCGTTGTGCGCGTAGAGGACGTTGATGTTCTTGGCGTCCGACTTCAGGAACGCCTCCATCACTTCCTTGCCCTTGGCGCGCGTGAAGTCGCCGGTCTGCGAGCGGATGATCTTCATGCGGTTGTCGCTGGAGATGATCTCCTCGAAGCCCTTCTTGCGATCGATCGCCGGCGCGGAGCCCACGGTGCCCTGCAGCTCGACGATGTTGATCGGGCCCGGCTTGCCCTTCTCGAAAGCCTCGAGCCAGCGGCCCGCCTTGCGGCCCTCCTCGATGAAGTCCGAGCCCATGAACGTCACGTAGAGGCTCTTGTCCTTCGAGTCGACCGAGCGGTCGGTCAGGATCACGGGGATCTTCGCGGCCTTGGCTTCCTGCAGCACCGGATCCCAGCCCGTCTCGACCACCGGCGAGAAGGCGATCACGTCGACCTTCTGCGCGATGTACGAGCGGATCGCCTTGATCTGGTTCTCCTGCTTCTGCTGCGCGTCCGAGAACTTCAGCTCGATGCCGGCGTCCTTGGCCGCCGACTTGATCGACTCGGTGTTGGCGGTGCGCCAGCCGCTTTCGGCGCCGACCTGGGCGAAGCCGAGGACGATCTTCTTCTGCGCCAGCGCGATCCCGGGAAGGCCGTAGGCCGCGGCCACGAGTGTCGTCGCCAATACCGTGCGTCGTTGGATGCTCATGATTTCTTGTCTCCTGTCGTTCGTACTCCGCCTGAAAGAGCGGGCCCTGGGTCGTGCCGGGATCGATGTCCACGCTCTACCAGTGGGCATGGATGCTAGGGAGCGGATCGATATCAGGCAAATCGTTTTATGGCGCGAATCCATATTCGAATCGGTATGGATTCCGGCGATGCCCGCGAGTCGCTCCCCGGCCGGTCCCGCCCGGGCAGAATAACGAGGGTGAACACCTACGACATCAGCGCAGACCCGACCCGCCTCGACCTCGACGCCATCCACGCGTTCCTGTCGCGGAGCTACTGGTCGCCGGGCGTGCCGCGCGCGGTCGTCGCGCGCGCGATCGCGAACTCGCTGTGCTTCGGCGTGTACCGCGACGGCGCGCAGGTCGGCTTCGCGCGCGTGGTCACCGACCAGGCCACGTTCGCCTACCTCGCCGACGTCTACGTGCTCGAGGCGCACCGCGGGCAGGGGCTGTCGCACCGGCTCGTCGACCACGTCCTCGCGCACCCCGCGCTGCAGGGCCTGCGTCGCGTGCTGCTCGCCACGCGCGACGCGCACGGGCTGTACGCCGCGCACGGCTTCGCGCCGCTCGCGGCGCCCGACCGCTTCATGGAGATCCACCGGCCGGACGCCTACCGGCCGGCCGACGGCTCGACGGCGGGGTAGCCTTCACGCGACCTCGCGACAACGTCCCACCGGCGCGCTCGGGTGCGCCGGCCGCGCGCCGAGTGCGTGCTACAGTCCGGCCGTCCTTTGGGGAGTAGCCGCCTTCACGTCGCGTGAAGAGCGCCGGTCAACATGCTTGGTGCCCTCGCACCATGGTCGGCGCGGCCCGCAACGCGGGCTTGGCAAGACCATTGGCACGCGTTTCCACACCCGGGGCCGGGCGGAGCGCGTCGCCATGGTTTCGCAGTCCGGCCCCGTTGGAAATCCACTTGAATCCCACCTCGCATCGCGCGCCCGTCCGCGCGCCCGCCGGAGCCGCCCGATGATCGTCACGCTCCTGCTGCTGCTCGGCTCCGCGGCCGTGATCTACGTCGCCTGCGAGTTCTTCGTCAACGGCGTCGAATGGGTCGGCCACCACTTCGGCGTCTCGCGCACCGCGGTCGGCACCGTGCTCGCGGCGTTCGGCACCGCCTTGCCGGAGAGCGTCGTCACGCTGGTGGCCGTCGTGTTCGGCAAGACCGAGGCGCAGCGCGACATCGGCGTCGGCGCCGCGCTCGGCGGGCCGCTGGTGCTGTCGACGATCGCGTACGCCGTCGTCGGGCTCGTGTTCCTGCTCGATCGCAAGCACCACCAGAAGAAGATCGCGCAGGAGTTCAGCACCGAGCGGCTCAGCCACGACCAGCTCTGGTTCCTCGTCGTCTTCGTCTTCAAGGTCGGGCTCGGGCTGGTCGTCTTCGCGTGGAAGCCGTGGCTGGGCCTGCTGTTCCTCGCGGCCTACGCGCTGTACGTGTGGCGCGAGCTGCGCAGCGAGGGCAACGCCGAGGACGAGGTCGGCGAGGAAGGCCGCGAGGCGCTCAAGCTGAGGCCGCACGCCGAGAACCCGTCGACCGCGTGGGCCGTGCTGCAGACGCTCGGCGCGCTGGTCGTGATCTTCGGCGCGTCGCAGCTGTTCGTGCACCAGATCGAGGCCGTCGGGCCGTGGCTGGGCATCTCGCCGCAGCTCGTCGCGCTGCTGCTGAGCCCGATCGCGACCGAGCTGCCCGAGGTGCTCAACGCCGTGATCTGGGTGCGCCAGGGCAAGACCTCGCTCGCCCTCGGCAACATCAGCGGCGCGATGATGATCCAGGCGACGGTGCCGAGCGCGCTCGGCATCTTCTTCACGCCGTGGGTGCTCGACCCGTCGCTGCTGTGGGCGGCCGCGGTGACGATGGTCGCGATCGTCGTGATGCTGGTGCTGCTGCATCGCCACACGCTGACGGCCAAGCGCCTCGTGCGGCTTGCGGCGCTGTACGCGGTGTTCGGGATCGGCGTGGTCGTCGCGTACCACTGACCGCGATCGAAGCCGCGGCGCGCCTATTTCGTCGCCGGCTTCAGCAGGCTGCGCACGCGCGTCTTCTTGACGGGCGCGGCGAGCGGGCCCGGCACCGCGGGGGTGCTGCCGTCGACCTCGCTCTCGGCCACCGCCGAGATCTCGACCGAGCCGTGCGCGCGGTCGGCGTAGCGCGGCGGCCAGTCCTTCAGCACCGCGCGGCGCAGCAGCGCGACGCCCGGGCCGGGCGTGAACGTGCGCTCGAACACGTGCGTCACGAGCTGGCGCTTGACCTTCTCGGTGATGACGATCGTGGAGCAGCGCGTGCCATAGCGGCCGTCCGGCGAGCGGATGAACGCGGGGCTCAGCATCTGCTCGCGCTCGCGGCCGACGCCGGTGCTGGGCAGCTCGTCGTCGGGGGCGGGGGTGCGGTCGGCCAGCGCGGCGAACAGCGTGTTCGACAGCTCGTCGACCGACTCGGCGCTGCCGAGCGCCTCGCCCAGCCGCTGCTTCAGCGCGACGACCTTGGGCCACGGCGTGTCGAGCGCCGCGTTGGACAGCCCGAAGATGCCGCGCTCGATGCGGCGCGGGATCGCGTGGTCGTTGCTGGCCCAGAAGCAGTCGCCGCGGCGGAAGTCGGCCGCGATCAGGTTGAACGGCGCGTGGCCGGACAGCGAGGTCTGCATCCAGAACTGGTCGGGCCGCAGGTCGGTGCGCAGCCACGCGGGCACGATGCGGCCGCGGCTCGGCGCTTCCGGGTCGGGCTCGAACGGGCGGCGCACGTTGGTGAGCAGCGCGAAGCGGCCGGCCGCGGTCAGGCCCATCCAGGTGCCGCCGGCCGACAGGTCGCGCCCGGCCAGGATCTCGGGGCCGCCTTCATCGGGCGTCCACCAGGCGAGGCGGGCGGCGGGGCGATCGAAGAATTCGTCGCGGTTCGTGGCGATGACGAGCGGGAAGCGCCGGCTCTCGTCGATCGCGAGGGCTACGAGGCACATGGCGCGAAGAGCTCCACGTGGCGGGTGCCGCGGACGAGGGACAGGACAGCGGCGGCGCGGGCCTCGAGCGCGGCCAGGAACGCGGCGACGGCGGCGTCCGCGCGCGGGCTGCCGGCGGGCGCGGGCAGCGCGAGGCGATAGGTCTCCATCAGCGTGGCGTCCGCATCGGGAACGTCGGGAACGGGAACGGACGAGCTGGCAGGCACGGGATCGGGCGCGGTGGCGGCGTTGGGCAGCCCGAATCGTAAGAGCACTTCCGACCCGGACAGCCCCACGTGCCCCGCCAATGTGCGCTGGAATTCACGCACGGCCAGGATGGTGCGCTCGGCGTCGGCGGCGGCGACCCGGTAATAGATGCAAACGAGCAACGAATGGCCCGGATCGCCGGTCCGGCCCGCGTCCACCGGGGTCATGGCGCGTCGTCGATGAGGCTGCCGCCGCTGTCGCGCAGGCGTCAGGCCTGCTCGGCCGGGACGTCGTACGGCAGCTCGCGCAGGCGCAGCAGCGGGCCGTCGGCAGCGCCCAGGTGGAGCGCGCCTTCGTCCGCCAGCGCGCGCTTGACCTCCACCAGCAGCGCGTGCCGCGCGCCGCCTTCGGGGTGCGGCAGGCGCGCGGCGAGCACGACCTGGCCCGCCGGCTGCGACGGGTCGGTGGCCGCGAAGACCTCGGCGCCCGCGGCCGGCGCCGCCTCGCCCGGGCCCTCGACGTCCGCGAGCACCATCCGGCGCTTCAACGTGCCGCGGTACTGGCTGCGCGCGACGATCTCCTGGCCCGGATAGCAGCCCTTCTGGAAGTTGACGCCGCCCACGAGCTCGAGGTTGACCATCTGCGGCACGAAGGCCTCGACCGTGCCCGCGACCACGCGCGGCACGCCCGACTGCACCTCGAGCCAGTTCCAGACATCGGGTTGCGACGTCGGCGCCCACGGCGGCGTCGCGTCGGCCGGCGCGGCCCACAACAGCCGCGTGGCGCCGGCCGCATCGGCCAGGCGCACCGCGGTGCCGCCGGCGATCGTCGACGTCGCGTACGGCGCCGCGGGGATCGCTTCGCCGGATACGGCACCCGGTATCGCCGGCGCGAGACCGGGCAGGGCGACGCCCCACAGCGCGAGTTCGCCCGAGGCGTCGCTCAGCTTGCACTTCGCGCGCATCACGAACATCGACAGGCGCTTGAGCGTCGGCGCGAGCACGTCGGCGCTGCAGGCGAGCAGGATCTCGTCGGCGGCGGCGCGCCACATCACGAAGCTGGCGAGCAGCCGGCCCTTGGGCGAGCAGTAGCCGGCCAGACGAGCCTCGCCGGCCGGCAGCTTCAGCGCTTCCTGCGTCAGCTGGCCGTTCAGGAACGAGCCGGCGTCCTCGCCCTTGGCGCGGATCACGCCCCAGTCGGCGAGGCGGACGGCGACGGGCGCGCCGAGCGCGAGGTCGGGACGATGCGAAACGGGATCGGGTGCATTCATGGGCCCGATTATCATGGCGCCCCCGCACTCCATTCACGAACAGGGACTCCGCCGCGACACCGCGCCGGAGGCCTTCGCCCATGCTGTCACGTCTCATCGTCCTGTTCGTCGTCCTCTGCGCCGCGGCCGGCGGCACCGCCGCCTGGTGGCTGCAGCATCCGCTGGCGCTGGCGCACGACGAGGTCGAGGTCTCGATCGAGCCCGGCACGCCGGTGCGCGAGATCGTGCGGCTGTGGCGGGACGCGGGCGTGCAGACCGAGCCCGAATGGCTCTACCAGTGGTTCCGCTGGTCGGGCGACGCCAAGCGCATCCGCGCCGGCAGCTACCT
>JASLEM010000157.1 GCA_030151165.1 Burkholderiaceae bacterium | reverse complement strand
GGTGCCCGGCGCGTAGCCGCCGTTGAGCACCATGCGGATCGAGTTGACCGGCGACAGCATCGTGATCGACTGGTTGCCCGCGAGCGGCGGATAGGCCGGCGGCTGGCCCTTGCCTTCGCCGCCGTGGCACACCGCGCACTGCGCCGCGTAGGTCGTGCGACCGAGTTCCATCACCGCGGGGTCGACGAGCCGCGCCTGGCTCGTCGGCGGCGGCTCGGCGTCGCGCTTGGGCAGTGCCTTCAGGTAGACGGCCATCGCGGCGGCGTCCTCGTCGGTCACGTACTGCAGGCTGTTGTAGACGACCTCGGCCATCGGGCCATACGTGGTCCCGCGGTGCGAGGCGCCGACCTGCAGCAGGTCCGCGATGTCCTGCACCGCCCAGTCGCCGAGGCCGGCCTCGCGGTTCGACGTCAGCGACGGCGCGTACCAGTTCTGGTTCGGGATCATCCCGCCCTCGAACGCCTTCGACTCGCTCGAGCCACCCAGCGCGTTGATCGCCGTGTGGCACATCGCGCAGTGGCCCAGGCCCTGCACGAGGTAGGCGCCACGGTTCCACTGCGCCGACTGCGCGGAATCGGGCACGTACTCGCCTTCGTGGAAGTACAGCGTGCGCCAGCCGATCAGCAGGTCGCGATCGTTGAACGGGAACTTGAGTTCGTGCGGATGGTTCTTGCGATGCACCGGCGCGACCGACTGAAGATAACTGAAGAGTGCATCGGAATCGGCCCGCGTGACCTTGGTGTAGGACGCGAAGGGCATCGCCGGATAGAGCAGCGTGCCGTCGCGCGACACGCCCGTGTGCATCATCCGGTAGAAGTCGTCGGCGGTCCACAGGCCGATGCCGGTGTCGTCGTCAGGCGTGATGTTGGGGACGAACAGGCTGCCGAACGGCGTGGGCATCGCGCGGCCGCCGGCGAAGGGCTTGCCGTTCGGCTCGCTGTGGCAGGCCACGCAGTCGCCCGCACGCGCGAGGTATTCGCCGCGCGCGATCACCTGCGACGTCGCGTCGGTCGGCCGCGCGCCGACCTTGCGCGGCAACGCGCCCGGACGCAGCGCGAAGAGCACCGCCGCCGCGATGGCCGCGAGCACGAGCAAGGCGCCGACGATCTGCGAGAGCAGCTTCATTGGTCGCCCGCCTGCTGCGGCTGCGATTGCGATGGCGGCTGGCCCTGGCTCCCGCACGCGAGCGGCATGCGCACCAGGTTCGCGGACTCGGGCGACGCGTTCTTCGGCGGCTCCTGCTGTGACAGCCACGCGGCGACCGCGGCGACGTCCGCGTCCGCCAGGCGCGACGCGATGCGCTTCATGCAATCGGGCTCGGTCGCGTGGCGATCGCCGACGCGCCACCGCGTCAGCTGCCCGACGACGTAGTTCGAGCGCAAGCCCACGAGCCCCGGAATGCCAGGCTCCATGCCGGTGAGCCCGACGCCGTGGCACGCCACGCAGGCCGGCACGCCGAGGTGGGCGTCGCCCGCGGTGACGAGCGCCTTGCCGCGCTGCAGCGCCGCGTCGTCGACGCTCGTGGCTTCCTTCGCGGAGAACGGCGGCCGTTCCTTCGCGAAGTGCTCGGCGATCTCGTGCAGGTAGCTGTCCGGCAGGTACGCCACGAGGTAGTTCATCGGCGGATACTTGCGCGTGCCGTCGCGGAACGCCGCGAGCTGGTTGTACAGGTAACCGGCGGGCTTGCCCGCGATGCGCGGGAAGTAGCCGCTGCCCGTGCCCTGCCCGTTCTGGCCGTGGCACGTCACGCAACCCTGCACGCGCGCATCGATCGAATCGAGCTCCTTGAACGACGGGATCGCGTCGGACTGCGCGCGGGCGACCGTCATCGACAGGACACACAGAACCACCGTCAACACTGCGCGGATAAAACCTGCATGGAGGCGAGAGGTTCTTGTCACGATGCAGCGAATACTAGGGATGCCGGCGGGGTTTAGCAATCGTTCATGCGTAACGCAGTAGGACATTGGTGAGGCAGGCCCGCATCGC
This sequence comes from Burkholderiaceae bacterium, assembly GCA_030151165.1. Next base: position 794 of record JASLEM010000157.1, on the reverse strand, counting down.
CGCCATCGAGGCGACTCATTGCGGCGTTAGGCAAGCCCGTGTCCTGCGTCGATCGGCGAATCGTCGGCGCACGACCGCCGGCCCGCCAGTGCCATTCGGGGGACCGGCGGCTACTTCGCCTGCGTGACTGGCACCCCGCCGATGCTCGGATCGAAGGTCGTCGTCATCGGCCGGCTCCACGCCACGAAATTGAGCTCGAGGTCGTGTCGATGTTCGTGAATCGCGATCGCTCGGTGGAGAACCCGACCTTCCGCCCTTGCCGACCGGTTAGCCTTCGCCCATGGACTCCCTGATCGCCGCCTCCGCACGTGCGCTCGCCGCCGGTGACGCGCTCGGCGCGCTCAAGCGCGTCGCGCTGCGCGACGACCCGCCGGCGCTGGCGCTACGGGGCATCGCGATGGCGCAGCTGGGCGACTACCCGCGCGCACGCGAGCTGCTGAAGCGCGCGTGGCGCGGCTTCGGCGCGCACGAGGCGCTGGCGCGCGCGCGTTGCGTGGTCGCCGAGGCCGAGGTGGCGCTGGCGATGCGCGACTTCGCCGGCTCGCCGCGCGCGCTGGCCCTGGCGGCCGCCACGCTCGAGGCGCACGCCGACCGCGGCAACGCGATGCAGGCGCGGCTGATCGCGGCGCGCCGGCTGCTGCTTCTGGGTCGGCTGGACGAGGCCGCCGCCACGCTGGACACGCTCGACGCCCGCGCGCTCACGCCCGCGCTCGCCGCGGTCGCCGCGCTGGGCACCGCCGAGGCGGCCCTGCGTGCGATGCGCGTCGCGCCCGCGCGGGACGCGCTCGTGCGCG
>JASLEM010000088.1 GCA_030151165.1 Burkholderiaceae bacterium | reverse complement strand
CGAGCACCCGCGGCGGCGGCGCGCGCGTGCCGAGCACCGCGGCCGCGGCCGCGGCCGACGCGGGCTCCGCGGGCGCGTCGACATGCCGGGGCAGCTCGATTGCGCCGATCGCCTCGACGGCGTCGCTCAGGTCGCCGCTGCGGGTCTCGTTCATGGCTGGGCTACTGCGTTGGCGCGCTCGCGCTGGAAGTGCGCCTCCAGCTGCGGCTTGGCGGATCGATACGGCGCGGGCCACTGGATGGCCGTGTAGCCGATGCGCGCGGCTTCGGTCAGCGTCCACGCGGGATTCGCGAGGTGGGGGCGCGCGACGGCGCAGAGGTCGGCGCGGCCGGCGGCGATGATCGAGTTGACGTGGTCGGCCTCGCTGATCGCGCCGACGGCGATGGTCGCGATGCCGGCCTCGTTGCGGATGCGGTCGGAGAACGGCGTCTGGTACATGCGGCCGTAGACCGGCTTCTCCTGCTTGCTGACCTGGCCGGACGAGCAGTCGATCAGGTCGGCGCCGGCGTCCTTGAAGGCGCGGGCGATCGCGACGGCGTCGATCGGCGTGATGCCGCCTTCGACCCAGTCGTGCGCCGAGATGCGCACCGACATCGGCAGGTGCTGCGGCCACGCGGCGCGCACGGCCGCGAAGACCTCGAGGGGGAAGCGCAGCCGGTTCTCGAGCGCGCCGCCGTACTTGTCGTCGCGCTGGTTGGTCAGCGGCGAGATGAACGACGACAGCAGGTAGCCGTGCGCGCAGTGCAGCTCGAGCCAGTCGAAGCCGGCGTCGGCGGCGCGGCGGGCGTTGGCGACGAAGTCGTGCAGCACGCGATCCATGTCGGCGCGGGTCATCGTGCGCGACCAGTCGGATACGCCCGGGAGGTATTGCTGCGTCGAGGCCGAGATCAACGGCCACGCGCCCGAGTCGAGCGGCTGGTCGATGCCTTCCCAGCCGATGTGCGTCGCGCCCTTCGCGCCGGCGTGGCCCAGCTGCACGCCGATGTGGGCGTCGGTGTGCGTGTGGACGTGGTCGACGATGCGGGCCCAGGCGTCGCGCTGGGCGTCGGTGTACAGGCCCGGGCAGCCGCGCGTGATGCGGCCGTCGGCGCTGACGCAGGTCATCTCGGCCATCACGAGCGCGGCGCCGCCCATCGCGCGGGCGCCGAGGTGCACGAGGTGGTAGTCGCCGACGACGCCGTCGACCGCCGAGTACTGCGCCATCGGCGAGACGACGACGCGGTTCTTGAGCGTGAGTCCGCGCACCGTGAACGGCGTGAACATCGGCGGCGTGGCGGCTTTCGTCGATGCCGCTGCGCCGTCGCGCCGCGCGAACCAGCGCTCGTAGCCTTCGAGCCAGCCGGCGTCGCGCAGGCGCAGGTTCTCGTGGCTGATGCGCTGGCTGCGCGTGAGCAGCGAGTACATGAACTGCTCGGGCTCGAGCGGCTCGCAGTAGCGCGTGCCGCAGACCTCGAACCATTCCATCGCGTTCCACGCCGCGTTCTGCAGGCGCAGTACCTCGACGGCGCGCAGCGCCTGCCAGCGATCGAGCAGCGCGGGCAGGGCGGCCGGTGCGACGTCTCCAGCCGATTCGGCCGCCAGCTTGAACTGGTTCGCGAGCTCGATCGCGTCCTCCAGCGCGAGCTTCGTGCCCGAGCCGATCGCGAAGTGCGCGGTGTGCACGGCGTCGCCCATCAGCACGAGCGGCGCGCGTGCGCCGCGCTGTTCGGGCGCGACCCACCACTGCGCGCACTTGATGCGCTCGAAGTTGAGCCACGCCGAGCCGCGCAGGTGGCGCGCGTTGGTCATGAGCTTGGCGCCGTCGAGGTGGCGCGCGAAGACCTGCTCGCAGAACGCGACCGACGCGTCGGCGTCGAGCTGGTCGAGGCCGTGCGCACGCCAGGTGTCCTCGGTGCATTCGACGATGAAAGTCGAGGTCGCGTCGTCGAACTTGTAGACGTGCGCCTGGAACCAGCCGTGCGCGGTGCGCTCGAAGACGAAGGTGAACGCGTCGTACAGCTTCCTCGTGCCGAGCCAGATGAAGCGGTTCGGTCGCGTGACGATGTCGGGCTGGACGACGGCCGCGTACTTCTGCCGCACGACCGAATTGACGCCGTCGCTGGCGACGACGAGGTCGGCGTCGGCGAACTCGGCGTCGTCGCGCACCTCGCGGTCGAACTCGAGCTTGACGCCCAGCGCCTCGCAGCGCGCCTGCAGGATGTTGAGCAGGCGCTTGCGGCCGATGCCCACGAAGCCGTGGCCGCCGGAACGGATCGCGCGGCCCTTGAACTCGACGACGATGTCGTCCCAGTGCGCGAACGCGGCCTCGATCGCGCCGGCGGTCTCCTCGTCCCAGCGGCGCAGGTGCGCCATCGTGGCGTCGGAGAAGACGACGCCCCAGCCGAAGGTGTCGTAGGGGCGGTTGCGCTCGACGACCGTGATGTCGTGGCCCGGGTCGAGCTTCTTCATCAGGAGGGCGAACGTGAGGCCCGCCGGGCCGCCGCCGATGCAGACGATGCGCATGGAAGTTCCGTTGCTCGAAGCGTCCGCCGCGGGCGAATTCCGCGCGCCGGATTTGCTTGAGGTGTGAATAGTTTAATACTAAACTAATTGCATCTCGTCTCGCAAGACCGCTCCGACGATCCTGCCTGACGCTTATGCTTCACGGACTCGCGCGGCCCCGATCGCTGCGGAACCGCACCCCACCACACGTTGGCTCGTCCCCCTCGGGGCGGCCCCGAGGAACGACCGACATGATCTCGAGAGACGACTGCGCACGGCGCGACGCCGAAGACGCGCTCGCCCCGTTGCGCGAGCTGTTCATGCTGCCAGACGGCGTGATCTATGTGGATGGGAATTCCCTGGGGGCGATGCCGCGCGCCACCGCGCCGCGCGTGGCCGCCGCCGTGCAGCAGGAGTGGGGCGACGGCCTGATCCGCAGTTGGAACGACGCCGGCTGGATCACGCTGCCGCAGCGCGTGGGCGACCGCATCGGCGCGCTGCTGGGCGCGCAGCCGGGCGAGACCGTCGCCGCCGATTCGACGTCGGTCAACCTGTTCAAGGTGCTGAGCGCCGCGTCGCGCATCGTGATGGCGGACGCCGCGCCCGACGCGCCCGAGCGCCGCGTGATCGTCAGCGAGCGCCAGAACTTCCCGACCGACCTCTACATCGCCGAAGGCCTGTGCCGCGACCTCGGCTGGTCGCTCGAGCTGCTGGAGCCGGCGGCGATCGTCGAGCGCCTGTC
>JASLEM010000065.1 GCA_030151165.1 Burkholderiaceae bacterium | reverse complement strand
CGACCCTTGCTCGTCGCCCCTCGCCCGCGCGCGTCACGCCGCGGCGGGCCGCCCGGTCAGGTGGCGGCCGCGAGGCGCGCGGCGCGCAGGCCGGCCACCGTCGCGAGGCAGGCGCGCGCGACCTCCACGCCTTTCTTGACGAAGTGCTCGCTGAAGAACCGGTGGTGGTCGTCGTGCTCGTGGAAGTCGCGCGGCGTGAGCACCGCGGAGAGCACGGGCACGCCGGTGTCGAGCTGCACGCGCATCAGGCCGTCGATCACGGCCGCGCCGACGAACTCGTGGCGGTAGATGCCGCCGTTGACGACGAGCCCGCACGCGACGATCGCGTCGTAGCGGCCGCCGAGCGCGAGTTGCTGCGCGAGCAGCGGGATCTCGAAGGCGCCCGGCACCTCGAAATGGTCGACGACGCGCGGCGGCGCCGGACTTCGCTCGAACTCGGCGAGCAGCGACTGCCTCGCCTGGCCGACGATGTCGGCGTGCCAGGAGGCGCAGATGACCGCGATGCGGGCGCGACGGTTCGTGTCGGTCGCGCCGGCGGCGGCGTGGAGGGGAGGCATGGTGGTCTGATTCATGGTGGACTCTCGAGTGGAGGGGTTGGCCAGAATCAGGGCGCGCGAAAACACGGCCGACGCATGTTTCGCGCATGCGGCAGCCGGGCCTGTCGCGTTTCTCTTTCATCCGGACTGTGACCGTCGGCCCTGGCATCGCACCAGGTCTGCTGACCCTTCGCGCCGGGACTCTCGTCGCGACGCGAAGGCGCTCGCGGGCTCCCGCGTCCCGGTCTGCTCGACCGGTTCGCGATTACCGCCGGTGGGGAATTCCGCCCCGCCCTGAGAACGCTGCCGACCTTGCGGGCCGGCGCCGGCATTCTACGAAGGGCGGTTCGCCCGGGCTGTCGCGAGGACGACTCGGCGCGCCGTCAGTCGCCGTGCATCCGTCTAAGTCGCTCGTTCTCTTCCTCGCGCGAATCCTCGATCTCGCGCATCACGGCGCGCAGGTCGACCGCGCCGTGCTGGTGTTCGTAGCGGCCGGTGAGCGGCGTCTCGACCGTCAACGCGCCGACCACGTACAGCGACCAGATCTCGGGGCCGTACTCGGTCTTGCGCAGCTCCGGCGCGAAGCGGCCGAAGAACGCGGCGAGGTTGCCGACGTCGCGCATCAGCATGCGCTGCGCGTGGTTGTTGCCGGCGGCGTCGACGGCCTGCGGCAGGTCGATGATGACCGGACCGTCGTCGGCGAGCAGGATGTTGAACTCGGACAGGTCGCCGTGCACGATGCCCGCGCAGAGCATGCGCACGGCCTCCTTGACCAGCGTCGCGTGGTGGCGGCGCGCGTCCTCGGGCGTGAACTCGCAGTCGTTCAGACGCGGCGCGGCGTCGCCGTCGGCGTCGACCACCAGCTCCATCAGCAGCACGCCGTCGTGGAAGTTGTACGGCTTGGGCACGCGCACGCCGGCGCCCGCGAGGCGATACAGCGCGTCGACCTCCGCGTTCTGCCACGCCTCCTCCTGCTTCTCGCGTCCGAACTTCGTGCCCTTGGCCATCGCGCGCGCCTGGCGCGAGTTCTTGACCTTGCGGTTCTCGGTGTAGTCGACCGCCTGGCGGAAGCTGCGGTGCGTGGCCTCCTTGTAGACCTTCGCGCACATCGTGTCCTCGCCGAGCCGCACGACGAACACCATCGCCTCCTTGCCGCTCATGAGCTGGCGCACGACGGTGTCGATCAGCCCTTCGTCGACCAGGGGCTGAAGTCTCTTGTGGGGTTTCATCCGCGCATTGTCCGCTCCGCGCGCGGAGGGACTAGGCGCGGCCTTCCTGCAGCCAGTCGACGAGGTCGCCCTTGAGCTTCGAGAGGTCGACGTCGCGCGTGTACATCATGTGCCCCGCGTCGTAGTACCGGTGCGTGATGCGGGTGCGGACGTCGGCGGGGATGTCGAGCTGCGCGAGCGACCAGTCGCTGGCGGTGGACGGCGTGCCGAGGTCGTAGTGGCCGCTGGCGACGAACACGCGCAGGTGCGGGTTGCGGCGCAGCGCGCGCGAGAGGTCGGGGCTCGTGCAGCAGTAGCCGTTGCCCTGCGCCTCGCCGCGGTTCCAGTTCCATTGCTTGTGCGCGTCGCCCGACATCACCTCGAAGCGCCACGTGCGGTCGAAGCCCAGCGTCTCGGTGAAGTAGCCCATCGCGGCCATCGTGTACGGCCCGAGCAGCGCCTCGATGCCGGGGTCGAAGTCCCACTCGTGCGAGCGCACGAGGCCCATCGGCCCGGCGACGCGCGCCTCCAGCCGGCCGACGATCCGGCCGCGGTCGCGCAGCAGCTCGGTGAAGAAGGTGTTGTCGGTGATGCGCAGGTTGCGGTGCTCGACGAGCGTTGGCGACAGCCCCGTCAACTCGCCGATGCGCTTCGCGGCGCGCGTGCGCTCGTCGTCGGTCAGCGCGGAGCCGCGGTGCAGCACGCGCAGGTAGTCGCTCTCGACGTACTCGGCCGCGAGCGCGCGCGCGGCCGCGGGCGACTCGGCCTGCGGGCCCGCCAGGCAGCCGTGGTACTGCGCGACGCCGGCATACGCGGGGAGGTACAGCGTGAACGGCAGGTCGTTGCGCGGGCTGAACTCGAGCGACTGGATGTCCATCGCGCACGAGACGAGGATCAGCCCGGTCAGCGCGACGCCCTGCTCGGCGAGCTTGTCGGCGATCGCCGCGCCGCGTGTCGTGCCGTAGCTCTCGCCCGCGACGTAGACCGGCGACGTCCAGCGCCCGTGGCGCGACAGCCAGCCGCGGATGACCTCGGTCAGCGCGGCCACGTCGCCGTCGACCGACAGCATCTTCTTGCGCGCGTCCTCGCTCGCGGTGATCGAGTAGCCGGTGTGCGGCGGATCGACGAAGACGAGGTCGAAGTGCTCGAACCAGCTGAGCGGGTTGTCCTCGACCGCGTAGGGCGGCCTGGGCATCGTGCCGTCGTCCTCGATGCGCACGCGCTTCGGGCCGAGCGCGCCGAGATGCAGCCAGATCGACGACGAGCCCGGCCCGCCGTTGAAGGCGAAGCAGACGGGGCGCGGCGCCGCGTCGCCGCCGGCCGGGCGCTCGAGCAGGTAGGCCGTCGTGAAGACCGCCGCCTCGGGCTCGCCGCGGCGCTCTTCCAATGCCGTCGCCGCGACCGGCACGAACGCCGCCTCGACGCGGTACTCGAGCTTGTTGCCGCCGAGCACGATCGCGCCGGTGCTGCGGAACGGCGCGGCCAGCAGCGCGCGCTCGACGGCGTCGCGCTGGGTCACCTTGGGCTTGTCGGCGGCGGCGCGGTCGGCGCAAGAGGGGGTGTCGCTCATGGTGTCCGGTTCGGCGGGAGTCGAGGTGGAAGGCATTGTGGCCTCCCCGCTGCCGGCCGGGTGAATCCGTTCGAGCGGCCGCGCCGTAAGCCGATGACGAGCACCTCGACATCCCCTTGTCGAGGATTCACGGCCCCGGGCGCGCGGACGTCCGGGGCCGTCTTTTATGGCGCCGCCCGCGCTACCACTGGTTCTCGCGCGCCGTGTCGAGCAGGAAATCGCGCAGCAGCCGCGCGCTCGGCCCGACGCGCTTCGAATGGACGAGGTAGATGTCCAGCGGCGCGGTCTCGACGTCGGGCAGCACGCGCACCAGGTCGCCCGCGGCGAGCGGCGCGGCCGCGTCGTAGGCCGGCAGCCGCGCGATGCCCTCGCCCGCCAGCACGAACGCGAGCCGCGACGCGGCGCTGTCGGTGACGATGTCGCCGTGCACCGGGACGTGGACGTCCTGCCCGCCGGCGCGCACGAGCGTCGTGCGCTGGCTCGGCGGGTAGACGACCCAGCGGTGGCTCGAAAGCTCCTCGACCGTGGTCGGCGGCCGATTCCGGCGCAGGTAGGCCGGCGCGGCGCACAGCATCGTCGCCTCGTGCAGCAGCGGGCGCGCGTGTAGCGACGAGTCGGCGAGCGGCCCCGCGCGCACGGCCAGCTCGACGCCGTGCTGGACGATGTCGACGTTGGCGTCCGACATCGCCACGTGCAGCCGCACGGCCGGGTAGCGTCGCCGGAACTCGACCAGCGCGGGCAGGATGCGCTTGCTGCCGAAGTGGTGCGAGCAGGTCAGCCGCACCTCGCCGCGCGGCTCGGCGCGCATCAGCTCCATGCCGCGGATGCCGTCGACCGCTTCGTCGACGAGCCGCTCGCAATGCACGCGGAACGCCTCGCCCGCCGGCGTGAGGCTGAAGCTGCGCGTGCTGCGCTGCGCCAGCGGCACGCCCAGGCGCGTCTCGAGCGCGCGCACGTGGTGGCTCACGACGGCGCGCGTCAGGCCCAGCGAGCGCGCGGCGGCGGCGAAGCTGCCGCTGCGCACGACGGTCGCGAAGATCGCCATGCCGCGCAGTTCGTCGAGGATCGAGGTCGTGGCGTCCATGGCTCGATTGTCTTATCCGGTGAGCCAATGCGTCAATCTCGCGGAGGCTACCGCGATGCGCTCGCGATCCCTAAAGTTCATCCGACCGCGCAGTGCGGCGAACGCAACCCGAAGGAGCCCATCATGAGTGTCAAGCATGTCCTGTTCATTTTGACAAACGCTGCCGAGATCGGCCCGCACCGGCGCGCCACCGGCTACTTCTTCCCCGAGGTCGCGCACCCATTCGAGGTGTTCGACGCCGCCGGCATCGCGGTGGAGTACGCGTCGCCGCTGGGCGGCAACCCGCCGTCGGACGGCTACGACGCCGCCGACCCGGCGCAGCGCGCGTTCCTCGAGAGCGCGTCGATCCGCCGCATGGCGCACAGCCGCAAGCTCTCGGAGATCGACGTCCTCGACTACGACGCGATCTTCTTCCCCGGCGGCCTCGGCCCGATGGTCGACATCGCCAAGGATCCGGACGTCAAGCAGGCCGTGCTGCGCGCCTCGAATGCCGGCAAGATCGTGGCCGCCGTCTGCCACGGCCCCGCGGCGCTGCTGGGCGTGACGCTGGAGGACGGCACGCCGCTCGTCCAGGGCCGCCGGCTCACCGGCTTCTCGAACGCCGAGGAAGACGGCTACGCCAGGGCCGACGTGCCCTTCCTGCTCGAGGACGCGCTGCGCGCCGAGGGCGGCGAGTTCTCGTCGGTGGCGCCGTGGCAGTCGAAGGTCGTCGTCGACGGCCGCCTGATGACCGGCCAGAACCCGGCGTCCGGCGGGCCGCTCGCCGAGGCGATGGTCGACGCGCTGCGGGCGGCGCAGTGATGGCCGCGCCGGACGCCATCACCGTCGTCGCGCGCTGGCAGGTGGCGCCCGGCGCCGTCGACGAGGTGCTCGCGCTGGCGGCGCAGTTGCGCGAGGCCTCGCTCGCCGAGCCGGGCTGCCTCGGGTACGACGCGTTCCAGCGCGTCGGCGAGCCGGGCGCGATCCTGCTGGTCGAGCGCTACGCCGACGACGCCGCGATCGACGCCCACCGCGCCTCGGCGCACTATCAGGCGCTGGTCGTCGGCCGCATCCTGCCGCTGCTCGCGAGCCGCCGGGTCGAGCTGCTTCGCGCGCGCGACGCGGCCTGAGGGGATCGCTGGTTCAGGCGACGCCCGGGCCCTGGAAGCCGCGGGCGCGGAACGTCAGCACCAGCGTGTCGCGCCAGCCGGGCTCGCCGGCCTTCGCGGGCTGGATCGGCGTCGTCTCGTGGATCACGCGGGCGTCGTCCAGCAGCACCGTCGTCCACGGCTCGGACAGCGTGAAGCGCAGCCCGGCGGCGGCCTGGGCCTGGAACACGCGCGTCTCGCCGCCCTTGATGCCGTGGCGCGCGACCAGCGTCACGGCGACGAGGTCGACGCCGTCGCGATGCGCGCCCTCGGGCGTCGGCCGGCCGATACCGTTGGCCGTATCGATGCGGAACGTGTGCGCCTCGACGAACCAGCGCTGCGCGCCGCGCAGGGCCGACGCGCGCGCCGCCAGCGCGACCAGGAAGCGCTGCCACGCCGTGTCGTCGGCCAAGCCGGGCTCGATCTGCTCGAAATGGCGCTCGATGCCGCCGTGCAGCGCGTTGTAGTCGACCGGCTGCCAGTGCGGGCGCGGCGGCGCGGCGGTGACGGTCTCGCCGTCGACGACGAACGCGCCGTGGCGGCGCTGGCGGTACTTGCCGCCATCGAGCAGGTAGGCGTCCGGCGGCAGGCGATCCCAGTACGGCAGCCACGCGTCGAGCGCCGCGGCCGGCAGGCCGATCAGGCCCTCGACACCGTCGTCGCCCGTCGCGCCGAGCACGGCGAAGCCGGTGGACGCGAGCGCGGCGTCGAGGTCGCGGGTGGCGGTCAGCGGTGGCGGGATCAGGGCGTTCGGGTCGGGCATGGGGCGGCGGTCGGGAAGAGACGATCGGGGACGGGGCGGCGAGCCGCCATTCTCCCCTGCCGGGCAAGCCAGCGGCGGCGGCGCGGGTGTCGCGCCGCCACCCCCAAGATGTGACATCGGTAAGGCGCTCGCCCGCGCGCCAACCCGGCGGTAGACTGCCCTTCTCGTGGATTCGCCTCCCGCCTCGACCTCGCCACCGTCCTTCGTTCCCGCGCCGGGCCAGGGCGGGATCGTGCTGCCCGCCGCATCCGCAACCCCCTCGGCGCTCGCGACACCCGCGCTCCCCGGCCTGCTCGCGTGGGCGCAATCCGCCCCGCTCGCCCTCGCCGCGATCGCGGACGACGGCACCGTCACCTGGGTCAACGCCGCCTTCGAGGCCTGGGCCGGCGGCGCGGCGGCGCAGGTGGTCGGCCACGCGATCGGGCCGCTGCTGGCGCCCGAAGCGCCGGCCGGAGCCTCGCCCGATGCGCCGTCCGACGGGCTCCCGCCCCCCGGCCAGCCGGTGCGCCGCGTGTTGCGCGGGCTCGACGGGCGGACGCGCCACTGCGACGTCCAGTGCGACCCCGCCGGCCCGGGCCTGCGCCTGCTCGCGTTCACGGCGCGCGACGCCGAGGTCGAGCTCGCGCACACCGCGGCGCTGCTCGATTTCGTGCAGGAGCGCGCGCGCATCGGCACGTGGGAGCGCGACGTGCGCACGCAGGAGGGCCGCTGGGACGCGCACATGTTCGCGTTCTTCGGCATCGACCCCGGCCGCGGCACGCCGTCGATCGCGCAGATCGCGCAGGCCAGCCTGCCGCAGGACCGGCTCCAGCAGGCGCTCGCCGACTCGATGCGCAAGCCCGGCCACTACAGCCACCGCTACCGCCTGCTCGCGCCCGACGGGACGCTGCGCCGCGTGCAGTCGCACTGGGACGTGCTCGCCGGCGCCGACGGCCGGCCGGAGCGCGTCGTCGGCCTCGTGATGGACGACACCGAGACCTACGCGCTCGCGTCGACCATCGACGAAGGCAGCGAGCAGCTGCAGCTCGCGATGGAGCTCGCCGACGTCTCGCTGTGGCGCCACGACCTCGCGACGCAGCGCCTCTTCCTCAACGATCGCGCCCTCTCGATGCTGGGCTGGGCGCCGCGCGTCGACGGCATCCCCATCGACGAGATCCGCCTGCTGATCCATCCGGACGATCTGCCCGAGGTGCAGGCGACGTTCCAGCGCGTCCTGGCGAGCCACCGCCCGGAAGACATGCAGGTGCGCTACCGCCACGCCGACGGCCACTGGGTGCACGTGCTGACGCGGCGCATCGCGCAGCGCGACGGCCTCGGCAACGCGGTGGCGCTGGTAGGCGTCGGGCTCGACGTCACCGAGCAGGTCGAGCGCACGCAGCGCACGACCGAGCTCGCGCGCCATCTCGAGGAGGTGACGGCGACGTCGGGCATCGGCGTCTGGCGCATCCCGCGCGACGGCAGCGCCGCCGAATGGAACTCGCAGATGTACGCGTTGTGCGGCGTGCCGCCGACCGAGGAGCCGCCGTCGTTCCGCGACTGGGTCGAGCGCTGCGTGCATCCCGACGACCGCGACCGCGTGCGCGAGCGCGGCCTCGCGTGGATGCACAACGCCGTCGACTCCACCGAGCTCGCGCACCGGCTCGTACGGCCGGACGGCGAGGTACGCCACGTCGTCGCGCGCGGCCGCCCCGACCCCGAGCGGAGTCCGTACCGGCTGACAGGCGTGACGATCGATGTCACCGAGCGCGAACGCGCATTGGCGGCGCTGCGCGCGGCCACGGAGCGCAGCGCGCTGGCCACGCGCGCGGCGGGCATCGGCATCTGGGAATGGGAATCCGACACCGGCGTCACGCGCTGGGACGACCAGATGTTCGCGCTGCGCGGACGCACGCCGCGCGAGATGCCGCCGTCGCTCGACGAGATGGCCGAGTGGGTGCACCTCGACGACCGCCACTACGTCAATGACCAGATCCACGCGGCGCGCGTCGAGGACCGGGCGGCGTACTACGAGTTCCGCGTGCTGTGGCCCGACGCGAGCGTGCACTGGATCGCGTCGCGCTCGCTGCCGGTGCGCGACGAGCACGGCCGCACGCTGATGCGGCTCGGCGTGAACTGGGACGTCACCGAGGCGCGCGCCGCCGCGGCCGCGCGCCAGGAACGCGCGCTGGTGCTGCGCGAGAGCCAGGCGAAGTCCGAGCTGCTCGCGCGCATGAGCCACGAGCTGCGCACGCCGATGAACGCGGTGCTCGGATTCACGCAGCTGCTGCTGACCGACGAGGCCGGCCCGGGCCCGGCCGTCGAACGCCGGCAGGCGAGCCTCGAGCGCGACACGGCGCGGCGCGCGCGGCTGGAGCACATCCGCTCCGCGGGCGAGCACCTGCTGACGCTGATCGACGACGTCCTCGAGCTCTCGCGCCTCGACGGCTCCGGCGCCGCGCCGCGGGAGGTCGCGCTGCAGCCGGTGCAGCTCGCACCGGTGATCGCGCAGACGCTGCCGCTGGTCGAGCGCCTCGCGCAGCAGCACGGCGTCACGGTGCATGCGCCGGCCAGCCCGCTGTGGGTGCGCGCCGACGCGACGCGCCTGAAGCAGGTGCTCGTCAACCTGCTCACAAACGCGATCAAGTACAACCGCCCGGGCGGCACGGTGCGGCTCGACGTCGCCACCGACGAAGGCCGCGTGCTGCTGCGCGTCAGCGACGACGGCATCGGCATGACGCCGCAACAGCAACACCTCGCGTTCGAGCCGTTCAACCGCGCCGGCGCGGAGCGCGACGGCGTCGAGGGCACGGGCATCGGGCTGACGATCGTCAAGGCGCTCGTCGAGCGCATGGGCGGCCGCATCGCCGTCACGAGCGCACCGGGCCGCGGCAGCGCATTCGAGTTCAGCCTCGGCGCGGCGGCCGACACCGGCCCGCTCGCGCTGCCGACGCGGCGCTTGCTGTACGTCGAGGACAACGAGGTCAACGTGCTGATCGTCAGCGAGCTGGTGCGCCGGCACGGCGACATCGAGTTCGTCAGCGTCCCCGACGGCGCGAGCGGCGTCGCGCGCGCAGCGCAGCTGCTGCCCGGCCTCACGCTGGTCGACATGCAACTGCCCGACATCGACGGCCTCGAGGTCCTCGCGCGCCTGCGCGCCGACCCGCAGACCGCCGACCTGAAGGTGGTCGCGCTGTCGGCCAACGCGATCCCGGCCGACATCCAGCGCGCCCTCGACGCCGGCTTCGACGACTACTGGACGAAGCCGCTCGACTTCGCGATCTTCAACGCGGCGCTCGATCGTGTCTTCGGGCCGGCGCAGGAGACGTGAGGATCCCCTGCGCCCATGGCCGCCCGGAAGTCCTATCGAATCTCGCGCCTCTTGGCGGGCGTCGTGGCCTGCGGGCTGCTCACCTGGGCCTTGTTCCGCAGCGTCGGCCCGATCGGGATCGTGACGTCGGCGCCGGTCTGGGGTCTCTTTTTCGCCCTGCCGATCCTCGACGGCGCCAGCGCATTCGGACGGTTCGTGCGTTACCTGAGCTGGCGGGACGTCGACGGGCGCTACTACGAGCATCGCGGGATCTGGATCGACGTCGTCGAGGACGCGCAGCGCGAGCGATTCGTCCGCCTCGAGCACGTCCGCCAGATCCTGCCCGACCTGGCGTCCACGCCGAGCCTGCGCCGTCGCTACGCCGATCGCACGCTGACGCGCGAGGACCTCGCCTACCTGCGTGACGACGCGCTGCTCGACTACCTCGGCGAACGAACGTCGCCGGATGCCGTGAAGCTGAAGATCTGGCTCGAGAAGACCGTGGCGCTGCCGGGCCGGAATGCCCGTGCGCGACGTTGAAGCCGGCGCGACGCGAGGCCGCGGCCGCGGTCTCGCGGCGTGGCGGTGCGACGCGCGAGCGTCATCGGGCCGCACGAAGGTGCGAAGGATGGACATCGTGCATCCCGGACGAAGCGCGACGGGCGATGCGCGATCTCAGGCGGCGGGTTGCAGCCGGCGCTCGATGCGCTC
>JASLEM010000008.1 GCA_030151165.1 Burkholderiaceae bacterium | reverse complement strand
CCGCTTCGTCGCGCAGTTCATCGGCACGCCGCAGATGAACGTCGTCGACCGCGCCGAGCTGCCCGAGGGCACCGCGAAGCAGGGCGCCGCGTTCGTCGGCATCCGGCCCGAGGCGCTGCGCGTCACCGCGCCGGGCCAGGGCCAGATCGCGGCCGAGGTCGAGCTGGTCGAGGCGCTCGGCGCCGAGACGCTGATCTACCTGCATACCCCCCGGGGTGCCCAGATCGTGTCGCGCCAGAACAGCCGCACGACGCTCGCCGCAGGCGACAAGGTCGGCGTCGACGTCGAGCTGAGCCACCTGCACTGGTTCGACGCCGGCGGCCGCCTGATCCCGGCCTGAGCACTTTCCCATCGTCCCCCTTCGACTCGAATCGCATCTCATGTCCACCACCACGACGCCTCCCGCCGGCGAGCCCCTGCGCCTGTTGCACCTCGGCCTCGGCTCGTTCCATCGCGCCCACCAGGCGGTCTACATGCATCGGCTGATGCAGTCGGGCGACGCGCGCTGGCAGTGCGCCGGGGCGAACCTGCGCGCCGACATGGCCGACACCATCACCGCGCTGCAGGCCCAGGGCGGCGCCTACACGCTCGAGACGGTGTCGCCCGCCGGCGAGCGCGTGCTCGAGAAGATCACGTCGATCACCGAGGTCATCCCGTTCGAGCCGACGCTCGCGCGCGTGCTCGCGCTCGGGGCCGACCCGTCGACGCGCATCGTCTCGTTCACCGTCACCGAAGCCGGCTACGCGCTCGACCACCAGGGCGAGCTCGATCTCGCGCACCCGGAGGTGAAGAGCGATCTCGCCGGCGGCACGATGCTGACGATCTACGGCGTCGCCGCCGCGATCCTGCGCGCGCGCCGCGCCGCGGACGCGGGCAAGCTGACGTTCATGAACTGCGACAACCTGCGCCACAACGGCGACCACTTCCGCAAGAACCTGCGCAGCTTCATCCAGGCCGCGAACGACACTGACCTGCTCGCGTGGATGGACGCGAACACGACCTGCCCCAACGCGATGGTCGACCGCATCACGCCGCGCCCGACGCCCGAGGTCATCGCGCGCATCCGGGCGCAGGCCGGCTGGGACGACAATGCGCCGCTGATGGCCGAGTCGTTCATCCAGTGGGTGATCGAGGAGCGCTTCGCGAACGGCCGTCCGGCGTGGGAGACGGTCGGCGTCGAGATGACCACCGACGTCCAGCCCTACGAGGAAGCCAAGATCCGCATCCTCAACGCGAGCCACAGCGCGATCGCGTGGGCCGGCACGCTGAAGGGCCTGACCTACATCCACGAAGGCACGCACGACCCGGTCGTCCGCCGCATCGCGCACGACTACGTCACCGACGACGTCATCCCCTGCCTCACGCAGCCCGGCCGCGAGAGCCCGGTCGACCTCGCGAAATACCGCGACGTCGTGCTCGACCGCTTCGGCAACGACGCGATCGCCGACACCAACCAGCGCGTCGCCGCCGACGGCTTCGCGAAGATCCCCGGCTTCATCGCGCCGACGATCCGCGAGCGGCTGTCGCGCGGCGAGAGCATCGCGTCGGTGGCGCGACTGCCCGCGTTGTTCTTCGCCTTCCTGCAGCGCTGGCACACGGGCCGGCTGCCGTACAAGTACCAGGACCAGACGATGGTGCCCGAGCGCGCGCACGCCATGTGCGACGCGATCGATCCGCTGTCGGCGTTCGTCTCGGACGCGTCGCTGTGGGGCGACCTCGCGGGCAGCCATACCTTGCGCGACGCCATCGCCGCGGCCCAGGGGGATCTCCGGGGATTGCTTGGCGATGCCGCAATGAGTTAAGGTCACGTTAATACGTCACGACGACGAAGACGACAGAGCACCCCAGGTGCCGCCCCGCCAGAGACAACGAGGCCACCATGCAACCGACTCCCCGCGTCCGCGCGCCCGAGATCGAACACGATCACCTGCGCGACCCGATCCTCGGCTACGACCCGCCCGAGGGTTGCGGCTTCCTGCGCTGCCTGGCGCACGGCATCCCGTCGCCGCTGGTGCGCTGGCACCACCACGACGAGTACGAGCTCCACCTGATCCTCGAGACCACGGGCAAGGTGTTCGTCGGCGACTACATCGGCCACTTCCAGCCGGGCCACCTCGTGCTGACCGGCCCGCGCCTGCCGCACAACTGGATCTCGAGCGACGCGCCCGCCAACGGCGTTCCGCTGCGCGATCGCGTGATCCAGTTCGCGCACGAGCCGATCGAGCAGGCGAGCGAGCTGTTCCCCGAGTTCCGCGAGATCCTGCCGCTGCTCGAGCAGGCCAAGTACGGCATCGAGTTCTTCGGCGTCTCCGACATGGCGCTCGCGCACTTCGAGCGCGTCGCCTCGAGCCGCGGCCTCGCGCGCATCGCCGGCTTCTGCGAGTTCATGGCGATGCTCGCGCGCTGCAAGGACTTCCGCCTGCTCTCCAGCGTGCAGCTGCAGTGCAGCGAGGACGACGAGTCGATGGCGCAGGTCAACGCGGTGGTCAGCTACATCAGCGAGCACTGCAGCGAGACGCTGTCGATGACCGAGGTCTGCGAGCGCTTCCGCATGCCCGAGAGCCGCTTCTCGCGCTTCTTCCGCCGCGCGACGGGCAACACGTTCACCGACTTCGTCAACCGCATGCGCATCAGCAAGGCCTGCCAGCTGCTGATGGACACCGACCGCT
>JASLEM010000004.1 GCA_030151165.1 Burkholderiaceae bacterium | reverse complement strand
AGCGGCTTCCACCGCCTCCTGCACCGTGAACGCGGGGTAGCCGCGCGGCACGGGCACGCCGAACTGGCGCAGGAGTTCCTTGCCTTGGTATTCGTGGATCTTCATGGAAGCGTCTTCTTGAAGTGGTCGACTAAAGGGAGTACCCGGGGAGCTGTCGAATGCGACTGCGGTCAAAGAGACGCGCGGCAAGTCGACGGGCGGCAGCGGGCGGGGGCACGCAAGCGGGAGATTTTGCGATTTTTTCCAACGACCGGGTGAACTCCGCGAGTCGCGGATGCTCGGAAACCCGATGTAACCGGTGACTTTATCATGGTGCACCGCACCAAGCCGGGGTGCCCACCGTCCCCGAGTGGCGAGCGGGGATGTAAGGATCCCGAAGCGTTGCGCGCGGGAAACGGGGCGTGCGAGGCGCCTAGAACTCGTCCTCGCCGCCGACGAGGCGCCGCACGACGTCCGCCGCGAAGCCGCGCGCGGCCAGGAAACGCGCCTGCTTCGCGCGCGCGCGGGCATCGACCCCGACTTCCCCGAACTTGCGCTGCCAGATCGCCTGGGCCCGCGCGAACTCCGTCTCGCGCAGCGTCGCGACCTGCTCCGGCGCCAGCGCGAGGCCGTGGCGCGACAGCTCGTGCCGGATGCGCGTCGCCCCCTGCTTGCGCGCGCGGGCGTTGACGCGGCTCTCGACGAAGCGCGCGTCGCTCAGGTAGCCGTGAGTGGTGAGCCAGTCCAGCAGCTGGTCGACCGCGGCTTCGGGGTCGTCGCGTTCGAGGCTCGCGGCGGCGTCCTCATCGGCCGCGGCGAGGTCGGATGCGGCTGCGGGTATTCCAGCGGCAAGCCCTGCCACGGCGTCGATGTCGTCGTCGCCGATGTCAATGTCAATGTCAATGTCAATGTCGATGTCGATGTCGATGTCGACTTCGACTTCGCCGAACGAGGCCGCGCGAACCGGCGGCCGATGTTCGTCCACGGCAGGACGGCCGGACTTCGCGGCCAGCACCGGATTCGCCCGCAGATGCGCCGGCAACACGTCGCCATTCGCGAGGCGCAGGCTGTCTAGGATGGACGGCGAGGTGTCTCCGACACGCTGGCCCGTCGCGGCAGGGCGCCTCCGCGCGGCATCGGTCCAGGATGCATCGACGCCGCGCTCGCGCGCGTGACGCGCGGGCGCGCCATCGCCACCACTGCGGCGACCGCCCCCCCCGCCGTCTTCAGTTCCGCCGTCCGCGTGGCGCGCCGAAACGCCACGCCCCGCTGCCGCGGATCCCCGCACCCGCAAATCCTTCGCCTCGACACGCGGCATCGGCGGCGCGAACGCATCGTCGATCCCGTTCGACGGCTGAGCCGCGAGCGCGTCGGCGATCTCCTTCGCCGCCGCCTCGCTGGCCGCGGCCAGCTGGGCTTCCTCACGTTCGCGCTTGCGAAGCGCCGCGAGAAGTTTCGTGCGCAACTCCTGGCGACTGTGCTCGCGCCGGGACAGGAAGCCGATCGCCTGCATCTTCAGGCTGGTCTTCGGACGCGCCTTTCGCGCGGCCCTCGGCTTGTCGGCGTGCGGCTTGTCGGCATGCGGCCTGTCGGCCTGCGGCTCGTCGTCGCGTGCCCGGTCAGCGCGTCGCTTGTCGTTCAAGGCCATGGAGATTCATCGACGGCGGTTCAGCCCACAGCAAAAAAGCCTCGACGCGGCGAAGCGTGCGAGGCAATGGTCTGCGAAGACGAAGAAAGAAAGCTGGTGAGCGATCGTCGCGGAAAGAAGGCGCCACGACGGCAACGCGACGCGTCACCGCCCATGTCGCCAACCCGTGACGAGATCAGCCCTTGGTCGGCGCGGCGTCGACCACCGGCACCAACGGCACGCCCAGCGATTCGCGCACCTTGTTCTCGATCTCGATCGCCAGCGCCGGGTTTTCCTTCAGGAATTCGCGGCAGTTGTCCTTGCCCTGGCCGATCTTCTCGCCGTTGTAGGCGTACCAGGCGCCGGACTTCTCGACGACCTTGGCGATCACGCCCAGGTCGATGATCTCGCCCTCGCGGCTGATGCCCTGGCCGTAGAGGATGTCGAACTCGGCTTCCTTGAACGGCGGGGCGACCTTGTTCTTGACGACCTTGACCTTGGTCTCGTTGCCGACGACTTCCTCGCCGCGCTTGATCGAGCCGATGCGACGGATGTCGAGCCGAACCGAGGCGTAGAACTTCAGGGCGTTGCCGCCGGTGGTCGTTTCCGGGCTGCCGAACATCACGCCGATCTTCATGCGGATCTGGTTGATGAAGATCACCATCGTGTTGCTCTTCTTGATGGTGCCGGTCAGCTTGCGCAGCGCCTGGCTCATCAGGCGGGCCTGCAGGCCGGGGAGCGAGTCACCCATTTCGCCTTCGAGTTCGGCCTTGGGCGTCAGCGCCGCGACCGAGTCGATCACGATCAGGTCGACCGAGCCGGAGCGCACGAGCGCGTCAACGATCTCGAGCGCCTGCTCGCCGGTGTCCGGCTGCGAGATCAGCAGCTCCTGCAGGTTCACGCCGAGCTTCTGCGCGTAGTTGATGTCGAGCGCGTGCTCCGCGTCGATGAACGCGCAGACGCCGCCGACCTTCTGCATCTCCGCCGCGACCTGCAGCGTGAGCGTGGTCTTGCCGGACGATTCCGGGCCGTAGATCTCGACCACGCGGCCGCGCGGCAGGCCGCCGACGCCAAGGGCGATGTCGAGGCCCAGCGAGCCGGTGGAGACGACCTGGATGTCCTCGATGGCCTCGCCCGCGCCGAGGCGCATGATCGAGCCCTTGCCGAACTGCTTCTCGATCTGCGCGAGCGCGGCCTGCAGCGCCTTGGCCTTTTCGGCGTTCAGGGCGGACGTGGCGGCGACCGGTGCGGCGTTGATCGCCTGGTTGGCGGTCTTGGCCTTGTCGGCGGGGGCGTTCTTCGTGGGTGCGTCCATGCGGCTTCTCCGGATGATTTCAGTTGTCGCTTGCCGGATTATGCCGGAAGCTGGATGTTTGTACAGTCTTTCGAGTCTCGAATTTGCAGCAAGCGCGAGACCGGATCCGTGTCGATGAAAGCCAGTGTCGATCGGCAAAGGCTCAACGCGTGAGCCAGCGAAAGCCGGCTCCATAGAATGGTGCATCCTCACGACCGTGGGTGCGGCGCGCGGAATGCGGGATTTCGGGCGCTGACGGTGCACGGCGCGGCAAGGACGCCGTTAATCGACACAAATGCGCGACACAAATGCGCGACACAAACGCGCGACACAAAATCCACGACACGACACCCGCGACGAGACAACAGGAGACCACCGAATGCGCATTCTGATCGCCGAAGACGACCAGGTCCTCGCGGACGGCCTGCTGCGTTCGCTGCGCGGCTCGGGCTACGCCGTCGACCAGGTCTCGAGCGGCACCGAGGCCGACGCCGCCCTCGCCTCGCACGAGTTCGACCTGCTGATCCTCGACCTCGGCCTGCCGCGGCTGCACGGGCTCGAGGTGCTGCGCAAGCTGCGTGCGCGCGGCTCCGCGCTGCCGGTGCTGATACTCACCGCGGCCGACAGCGTCGACCAGCGCGTGAAGGGCCTCGACCTTGGCGCCGACGACTTCATGGCCAAGCCGTTCTCGCTGCAGGAACTCGAGGCCCGCGTGCGTGCGCTCACGCGGCGCGGGCTCGGCACGGCGTCGAGCGTGATCCGCCACGGCCCGCTGACCTTCGACGCCACGGGCCGCGTCGCCTACATCAACGACCAGATGATCGAGCTCTCGGCACGCGAGATCAGCCTGCTCGAGGTGCTGCTGCAGCGCGCCGGCCGCCTCGTCAGCAAGGACCAGCTCGTGACGCGCCTGTGCGAGTGGGGCGAGGAAGTGAGCAACAACGCGATCGAGGTGTACATCCACCGGCTGCGCAAGAAGATCGAGCAGGGCCCGATCCGCATCGCCACGGTGCGCGGCCTCGGTTACTGCCTCGAGAAGATCGCCGGCTGACAGCACGCTTTCAAGCGGCGTTCCCGGCGCGTTCGGCGCGCGGAGTTGTGTGAAAAAGTACGCACTCTGTCCGGTCGCGGCAACGACTATTCGCGAAGATCGTGCACCCGCCACGCGGGCACTGCCCTTGCTGCCCGGGAAGCATGGAATCCCACGACACTCAGTCCAACGCCATCCTGAAAGCCCTGGACATGAATGCCGCTGCCTGGAACCTGCTCGCCGAGCGTAGCCGGGCCCTCGTCCACCACGCGTCGCTGCTGATGGGCGTGCTCACGCACCCGACGCTGGCCGACGACGCCGACTCGCGCGCGCTCGTCGCCGGCCAGGTGGAGACCGCCGTGCACCAGCTGGTCGAGGCGTTGTCGACCACGCCCGAACTCGCCGCGCACCTGCGCACGATCCAGCGCTTCGAGATGGCGCTGGCCGCCTGGCAACGCTGCGTCGAGGAATCCAGCCCGCTGACCCGCCGCTACCAGACCGCGCTGCTGCAGCAGGCCGCGCAGGTGCTGACGTCCTGCCTGCACGTGGAGGCGCTCGCGGTGAGCGAGTCGGCGCGCGTCGAGGTCTCGCGCCAGGACGTCGTGCGCGCGACGGAAGCGCGCGTCGACCAGCGTCACGAGCAGCGCTGACGGCGGCGCGGCGCGGCGCGATCGACACCCCCGCGGGCAAGCGCCGCTGGCGAGCAAGCCCCGGCCCGCTTATGCTGGCCGGCCACATGCCCGACCGCCACGAACAACGCTCCCTCTTCGGCGAGATCCTCGACTGGATGCTCGCCCCGCTGCTGCTGCTGTGGCCGATGAGCGTCGCGCTCACGTGGCTGGTGGCGCAGGGCATCGCGAACCGGCCGTACGACCGCGAGCTCGGGCAGCTCGCGCACGGCGTCGCGCGCGAGATGCGCGCCGACCCCGCCTTCGACCACGGCCTCGCCGGCCGCCACGACCTGCGCCTGGCGGAACCCACGGCGGCCCTGCTTCGCAGCGACGACGTCGACCGCGTCTGGTACCAGGTGCGCAGCGCGCAGGGCGAGCTCGTGGGCGGCGACGCCGACCTCGCCGCGCCGCCCGAAGGCCTCGACCGCGCGGCCGTCGACGAGGTGCAGTTCCGCGACGACACGATCCACAACGACGCCGTGCGCGTCGCCACGCTGTGGGTCGGCACCGCGACCGGCGCGAACAGCGGCGTCGTCGTGCAGGTCGCCGAGACCTTCGACCGCCGCTCGCGCCTCGCCACGGAAATCATCAAGGGCGTGATCCTGCCGCAGTTCGTGATCCTGCCGCTCGCGGTGCTGCTCGTGTGGTTCGCGCTCGCGCGCGGCATCGCGCCGCTCAACGCGCTGCAGCAGCGCATCCGCCGGCGCGAGAGCCAGGACCTGAGCCCGATCGA
>JASLEM010000565.1 GCA_030151165.1 Burkholderiaceae bacterium | reverse complement strand
CGCCGAGCCCGTGCGGCTCGCGGTGATCGGCCACCCCGTCGCGCACAGCCGCTCGCCGCAGATCCACGCGCGCTTCGCGGCCGACTGCGGCCACCGGGTCGACTACCAGCGCATCGAGGCGCCGCTCGACGGCTTCGTCGCGACCGTTCGCCAGTTCGCCGACCACGGCGCGCGCGGCTGCAACGTCACCGTGCCGTTCAAGGCCGAGGCCTTCGCCGCCTGCGTGCGCCTGACCGAGCGCGCGCGCCGCGCCGAGGCCGTCAACACGATCTCGTTCGATGCCGACGGCTGGCTCGGCGACAACACGGACGGCGCGGGCCTGGTGCGCGACATCGAGGCCAACGCCGGCGTCGTGCTGCGCGGCAAGCGCGTGCTGGTGCTCGGCGCTGGTGGCGCGGCAGCCGGCGCGATCGACCCGCTGCTGGGCGCCCGCCCGGCCGCGCTGGTGGTCGCGAACCGCACCGCGGCGAAGGCGCAGGCGCTCGTCGAACGCTTCGCGGCGAGCGCCGCGCGGCTCGACGTGCCGCTGTCGGTGGCGACGATCGAAGTCCCGGGCCGCGACTTCGACGTGCTGGTCAACGCCACCGCCGCGAGCCTGCAGGCCACCGTGCCGCCGTTGCCGGCGGGCACGCTGCGCCCCGGCGCGCTCGCGCTCGACATGATGTACGGCGCGGCCGCCGGCCCGTTCCTGCAATGGGCGCGCGGCCAGGGCGCGATCGCGCGGGACGGGCTGGGCATGCTGGTCGAACAGGCGGCCGAGGCGTACTTCTCGTGGTTCGGCGTGCGGCCGAACAGCTTCCCGGTGCTCACCGCGCTGCGGCGCGAGGTCGACGCGGCGACGCGCGCCGCTGCAACGCCGACCGAGGCCAGGCCGAACGACGGAGCCCGCCCTTGACCGGCAGCGTGCACGCGGCCGGCCGGCTGGTCGGCATGCTGGCCGTCGCGCTGCTCGCGCTGCAGCTGTTCTTCCTGCTGCGCATCATGCTGATGGTGGTGGTCACGCCCGAGTCGACGACGTTCCAGCGCAGCGAGATGTGGCGCCTGATGGTCGAGAAGCACGAACTGCCCTGGCTGCAAGAGCCGGTGCCGGGCAATCGCATCTCCGACAACCTGCGCCGGGCGGTGATCGCCAGCGAGGACGCCGGCTTCGTCGACCACCACGGCGTCGAGTGGGGCGCCGTCGAGAGCGCCTGGAGCCGCAACGAGAAGGCGCAGGCGCGCGCGGAGGTGCAGCAGAGCCGCATCGTGGCCTCGACGAAGCGCAATCCGAACGCGAAGCCGCGCGTCGTCGTCGCCAAGGTGGTCGGCGGCTCGACGATCTCGCAGCAGCTCGCGAAGAACCTGTTCCTGTCCGGCGAGCGCACCGTGCTGCGCAAGGGCCAAGAGCTGGTGATCACGATGATGCTGGAGCTGGTGCTGGGCAAGGAGCGGATCCTGACGACCTACCTGAACAGCGTCGAGTGGGGCGAAGGCGTGTTCGGCGCCCAGGCGGCGTCGCAGCACTATTTCCACACCCAGGCCGCTTACCTCGGGCCGGCCCAGGCGGCGCGGCTGGCCGTGATGCTGCCGGCGCCGAAGCGCTTCGAGAAGACGCCGTCGTCGCCCTACCTGCTGGGCCGCTCGGCCACCATCGTTGCCCGCATGGGTGGCGTCGACCTGCCATGATCGCGGGTTGGCAGAAGGAACCAGAGCAAGGCCCGGCGTCCCCATGGATCTCGATCGCGACCACCAGGAAGTAGCCCAGACCGCGGCCCGGCTGATCGTTGAGGACGGCCTGGACTACGCCAGCGCGCGCCGCAAGGCGATGCAGGAGCACGGCGAAGGTGGCCGACGGCTGCGCGATGCACCCAGTAATGAAGCCATCGAAGACGAAGTAAGAGCCCACATCGCGATCTTCTGCGCCGACACGCAACCGGTCGAACTCCGCGCGCTGCGCGCCGCGGCGTTGCGCTGGATGCTGCGGCTGGCCGAATTCCGGCCGTATGTCGGCGGCGCCGTCTGGCGCGGCACGGCCACGCGGCAGTCCATCGTCCGGATCGACCTGTACTGCGACGACATCAAGGCGCCCGAGATCGCGCTGCTGAACAAGGGCGTCGACTACGAGACCGTCAGCGAGCCGCTCGGCCGCGACCGCCACGCGCTCACGCTCGTGATCGGCGAGCGCAGCGCGGAACTCGACGACTGGGTCACGATCCACCTGAACATCCTCGATCTGGACGACCTGCGCGGCGCCTTGAAGCCCGACGCGCGCGGCCAGACCTGGCGCGGCGACGCCGCCGCGCTGCAACGACTCCTGGAGACAGAACGATGAGCGACATGAACCGGCGCGGCTTCGGCCTCGCCGCCGCGCTCGGGGTGGCCGCGCTCGGCGGCGGCATGCTGCTGCGCTCGCGCGGCGTCCCGCTCGCCCCGCTGCCCGAGGCCGACGCCGCGACCAGCGGCGCCAACCCCGCGCTCGGCCCGATCCCGATGCCGATGACCACGCTCGACGGCAAGACGCTGACCGCCGCCGACATCGGTGGCCGCGCCGTGCTGCTCAATTTCTGGGCACCGTGGTGCCCGCCGTGCGTGCACGAGATGCCGGAGATCGACCGCTTCGCGCGGTCGGCAGCGGGCAAGAACACGCTGGTGATCGGACTGGCGATCGACGAGAAGCCCGCCGTGGCCAAGTTCATCGCTGAACATCCGGTCGGTTTCCCGATCGTCGTGCTGGGCTATCCCGGCCTGTCCTGGGTTCGGCGGCTCGGAAACGAATCGCAGGCGCTGCCCTTCAGCGTCGGCTTCGACCGCTCCCAGGCGATCGCGCATCGCAAGGCAGGCCCCACCAACCTCGCCGAACTCTCGGACTGGGCTGGCCATTACTGAGCCATCGGGCACCAACGCGCAGGATCGGTCGCCGAAACCGCCTCATTGACCATGACGACGCATAGCCAAGCGTTGCTTCAATTGTCAAGCACTCTTTTTGGGGTAAATTCTCGTCTAGTGGCGTGAACAGCACGCAACCGGCGTAAAGTCCGCATCTTTCAAACTGACACAGCCGGCTCCGTCGCCGCCCTGCGCATTCCGCATGAACGTCCTCGTGCTTCACGGCCCCAACCTGAACCTGCTCGGCACACGCGAGCCGGCGGTGTATGGAAGTGCCACGTTGCCCGACATTGACCGCGAATTGACGCAGATCGCGACGGAAGCAGGTTCACGGCTGGAAAGTCTTCAGAGCAACCATGAAGGCGTGCTGATCGATCGCGTGCATGCGGCGCGAACGGACGGCACGGACTTCATCGTGATCAATCCGGCGGGATTCACCCACACCAGCGTGGCGCTGCGCGACGCGCTGGCGGGGGTGGCGATCCCGTTCGTCGAGGTCCATCTGTCGAACATCCATCGTCGCGAGCCGTTCCGGCACCACTCCTACTTTTCCGACCTGGCCGAAGGCGTGATCTGCGGCCTCGGCGCCGCGGGCTACGCCCTGGCGTTGAGGTTCGCACTGGCCCGCGCGCCCGCGCGCGCCTGACGATCCGAGACGGCCCGGCGCCTCGCGAGGCGCCGCCCCAGCTACAAGACTGACATTTTTCCTGGAGACCGTTCCATCATGGACATGCGCAAGCTCAAGACCTTGGTCGACCTCGTTTCGGAGTCCAACATCTCCGAACTCGAAATTACCGAAGCCGAAGGCAAGGTTCGCATCGTCAAGG
>JASLEM010000498.1 GCA_030151165.1 Burkholderiaceae bacterium | reverse complement strand
GCTGAAGAACGCCGTCGGCGGCATCAGCGACATCATCCACATCCCGGGCCTCGTCAACGTCGACTTCGAAGACGTCAAGACGGTGATGAGCGAGCCGGGCAAGGCGATGATGGGCACCGCGATCGCGGCCGGCCCGGACCGCGCGACGAAGGCGGCCGACGCCGCCGTCGCGTGCCCGCTGCTCGAAGGCATCGACCTCTCCGGCGCCAAGGGCGTGCTGGTGCTGATCGCGGCCTCGCGCGCGACGTTCAAGCTGTCGGAAAGCAAGCTCGCGATGAACACGATCCGCCGCTACGCCGCGGAGGAAGCGCACGTGATCTTCGGCACCGCGTACGACGAGAGCCTGGGCGACCAGCTGCGCGTCACGGTGATCGCAACCGGCCTGTCGCAGTCGCGCCGCCAGCAGGCGCCGCTGACGGTCATCCAGACCGTGCAGCACGCCCGCACCGGCACCGACAACATGCCGATCATGAACGCGCAGATGCCGCAGCAGATGCACAACGCACCGCTGATGGGCTCGGCCCAGCACGCGCACCAGGCCCCGATGACGCCGGCGATGCCGTCGAACCCGGACTACGGCCACCTCGGCACGCCCAGCGTCTGGCGTCATCGCCAGCACGCCGCGGCCAAGGTCGAGGCGCTGAGCTCGCACGGCATGGACGAGATCGAGATCCCGGCGTTCCTGCGCAAGCAGGCGGACTGATCGACGGAAACACGCCGGCGGCGCTCGCGCGTCGCCGGTTGTTCCTCGCGAAGTTCGCGAAGCTGGTCTTCGTCGGGCTCGCGGTGTTCGGTGGCGGCATCGCGAAGTTCTTCGGCCGCAAGCCGAGGCCCGCGCCCACACCCACGGCGCCTGACGCGCCGCCGGGGAGCGTCCGGTACGATCCGCGCCATGTCCCGAATCCTTCTCCTCCTGTTCGCCGGCCTCAAGTTCAGCAAGCTGGCGCTGACCGTCGGCTCGATGCTGCTGGCGGTGGGCGTCTATGCGCTCGTCTTCGGCTGGCGCTACGCCGTCGGCATCGTCGCGATGCTGTTCATCCACGAGATGGGCCACTACTTCGCGGCGCGCCAGCGCGGGCTGCGCGTGGGCCTGCCCATGTTCATCCCGTTCGCATTCGCGTGGGTGAAGCTCGAGGACACGCCGCACAACGCCGAGACCGAGGCCTACGTCGGCCTGGCCGGCCCGCTGCTCGGTACCGTCGGCGCGCTCGGCGCCTACTACCTCGCGCGCAACAACGACATGCCGTGGCTGCTCGCGGTGTCGTACACCGGCTTCTTCATCAACCTGATCAACCTGATCCCGCTGCCGCCGCTCGATGGCGGACGCATCACGGCCGTGCTGTCGCCGCGCATCTGGCTGCTGGGCATCCCGGTCATCGGCCTGATGCTGTGGTACCGGTTCACGCCGATCCTGGTCGTCATCGCGATCCTCGCCGGGCCCTATGTGATCGCGGCGCTCAAGTTCGATCGCAACAGCCCGCAGGCGCAGGCCTACTACGCGGTCAGCCCGCGCGTGCGCTGGGAGTACGGCTTCTACTACGTCGTGCTGATCGCCTTCCTCGGCATGATGTTGCACGACGTGCAGGACCAACTGCGGGGCGTGGGCCGCGACGGCACGGAGCAGACGCAGCAGGACGGTTCCGGCTCCGTCTGATCCGTGCGCGGGCCCGGCGCGCTCGCGCGAACCGGGCCTGCCTGAACCGGGCCGGCCTCGTGCGGCCTCAGCCCGCCGCGGCGTCCAGCGTGAGCGCCGGGACGGTGTAGGTCGCGTCGACCGAGCCGTCGCTGCCCTCGTCGACCGCCAGGACGGCCGTGCCGTTGGCGAGGGCCACCTGGATCGTCGCGTCGGTGCGCACGACCGTCCACGCGCCGGCGGTCGGCAGGCCGTTGGCGTCGAAGCTCGTCGCGCCGCCCTGGGTCGACGACGTCAGCGAGAACGTGCGGCTGTTCGCGGTACCCGTCAGGGTATGCGTGCCGGTGAACGTGGTGCCGGTGAGCGTGCCGTTGGTCGAGGTCGCGACGCGCACCGCGTTCAGGTTGGTGACGGCGTAGCTGCCGCTGCGTGCGTTGAACTGCGTCGTGAGCGTCACGCTGTCCGCCTTGACCGTCGACGTGGTGGTGGTCGTCGAGCCGACCGCGAGGCTGGCGCGCGAGAGAGTCGCGCTGCCGTTGGCGACGATCGTGCCGCGCGGCAGCGTCACGGTGAGGCTGGTCAACGTGATCGTCGCGGCGATCGTCGACGGCGTGACGCCGTCCGCGGCGGGGGTGACGCTCGTCACGTCCAGCTCCGCCTGGCCGTCGAGCGTCGCGAGACCCGCGCGGCCGACGCACTGCTTGTACGTCACCGTGTAGGTCTCGCCGGCGTCGAACTGGCCGTTGTGCTCGCTGGTGGCGGTGCCGCCGCCGATCGTGATCGTGGCCGTGCCGCCGCCCGCGCAGGGCAGGTCGACGTCGGTCGTCGTGGTGATGCCGTCCAGCGGCTGCGCGTTGCGCGCGCCCTGCGCGCTCGTGCGGCTCGCCGCCGCCGCTGTCGGGCTGGCGACGGCCACGGCGAGGCTGGCCGTGGTGTCGAAGACGGCGTCGACCGAAGCGGCGGCGCTGTCGCCGGACGCCAGCGCGTTGGCCGCGTCCGCAGTCGCATCGGCCTGGCTGACGACGGCGGTGGCCGGCGGCGGGGGCGGCGGCGGGGACGGCGGCGTGGGGCTGGAAACGCCGCCACTGCTGCTTCCGCCGCCACCGCCGCCGCACGCGGCCAGCAGGAGGCCGCCGGACATCGCGGCGGCGACGATCGCCGCGCGGTACACCGGGCGCGGGCAGGGGGAAATGGGCTTCATCATCGGTCTCCTCGGGGGTCGGTCAGGGGCAGGTCAAGGCGTCGACCCGTCTGTCGGCAGTCTCCGCCCCCGGCGTCGGCACGGGGCCGACGAACGGTGAAGTTGTGCGACAAGGCCGTCACATCCGCGGCGTGTCACTGCAAGGGCAGGTACACGCGCACGCACGGGACACCGTTCGCCGGATCGAAGGACAACGAGCCCCCCATCCGACGAACAATCTGTTGCACGACCGCGAGGCCGAGACCGGTGCCCGGCGTGCCGCGACTCGCGTCGCCACGCGCGAACGCCTGGGTCATCCGCGGCTGCTCGGCAATTGCGATGCCCGGCCCATGATCCTCGACCGCGACCAGCGCACGGCCGCCGTCCACCTCGACGCGCACGCGCACCGGCGGCTTGCCGTGGCGCAGCGCGTTGTCGACGAGGTTGCCGATCAGTCGTTCCAACAGCAATTCGTGCGCACGCGGAACGTCGAGCCGCGCCGGCGCCGAGACCGCCAGCACGTCGTCCGGTTCGTCGCGCAGGTCGCGCACGCGGCGCGCGAGGGCTGCGAGGTCGACGGTCGCGGTCAACGGCAGCTCGCTGGCGCGCACGTAGTCGACGAAGCTGTCGATGAGGCGGTCGGCGACGTCGACGTTGCGCACGATGCTCGCGCGCCGGGTCGCGGCCTCGTCCGTCTCGGGCAGCAGTTCGGCCGCCATGCGGATGCGCGCGAGCGGGCTGCGCAGGTCGTGCGACACGCCCGCCAGCAGCAGCGCGCGCTCGCGCTCCTGGTGCGCCAGCCGCTCGGCCAGCGCGCGCCAGGCGTGCTCGATGGCGTCGATCTCGAGGGTCGACGCGGCGTCGCCGCCCGGCGCGGGCGACGCCTTCGGGTCGTGCGACTCGATGCGCCGGCGCAGCGCCTCGAGCGGCCGCGCCAGGCGCCGCGCGACCGCCCAGCTCGCGGCCGAGACGACGAGCAGGCCGAGCACCAGCGCGACCCCAAGGCGGCCGAGGGCGTGCGGCTCGACCACGTCGTCGTCGAAGCCGAGCCAGCGCACGTCGCCGCCGGGCAGCGTCACCGCGAGCCAGGTCGTCGGGCGCAGGCGGCCGGCCGCGAACGCGATCTCGCCGACGGGCAGGCCGTCGTCGCGCAACGTCTCGCGCAGCATCGCGACGCGCGGCGCCCACGGGCGAGCGCGCACCGCGCCGGCGGGGCGGCTGGCGCTGGCGCG
>JASLEM010000446.1 GCA_030151165.1 Burkholderiaceae bacterium | reverse complement strand
GCGCTTGATGCCGAAGGTGTCGTTGAGCACCTTGGCGACCGGCGCCAGGCAGTTCGTCGTGCACGACGCGTTCGAGATGATGGCCTGGCCGGCGTAGGTCTTGTCGTTGACGCCGTAGACGAACATCGGCGTGTCGTCCTTGGACGGCGCCGACAGGATCACCTTCTTCGCGCCCGCGTCGATGTGCTTCTGCGCCGTTTCCTTCGTCAGAAACAGGCCGGTCGACTCGACGACGACGTCCGCACCGATCTCGCCCCACTTCAGCTCCGACGGATCCTTCACCGCGGTCAGGCGGATGCGCTTGCCGTTGACGATCAGCGTGCCGTTGTCGATCGACGCATCGCCCTTGAAGCGGCCGTGCACCGAGTCGTGCTTGAGCATGTACAGCAGGTAGTCGGGCTCCAGCAGGTCGTTGATGCCGACGATCTCGATGTCCGAGAAGTTCTGCACTGCCGCGCGGAACACCATGCGCCCGATGCGCCCGAAACCGTTGATGCCGATCTTGATGGTCATGTCGATGTCTCTCTATCTCGAAGTGATGAATTCTGAGCGGTGCGGATCGAAGTCTGCCTGCTGCGGGTTACGGCGCGGGAACTTTCGTCCCCGCACCGCAGCAGGGCCTTACTTGCCGACGACCTTGCGCGCGACGGCGACGACGTTCTCGACCGTGAAGCCGAACAGCTTGAACAGGTCGGGCGCGGGCGCCGACTCGCCGAAGCGGTCGAGGCCGACGACGGCCGACACGCCGTACTTCCACCAGCCGTCGGTGACGCCGGCTTCGATCGCGACGCGCGGGATGTCGCGCGGCAGCACCTGCACCTTGTACGACTCGGTCTGGCGGTCGAACACGGTCGTCGATGGCACCGACACGACGCGCGCCGGGATCTTCAGCTTGGCGAGCGCCTCCTGCGCCTGCAGCGCGAGGTGCACTTCCGAGCCCGTGGCCATCAGCACGACCTTCGCCTTGCGGTTCAGGCCCACCTCGGCCGGCTCGGCCAGGACGTAGGCGCCCTGCGTGATGACGTCGGCGTCGACCTTCGGCAGGTACGGCAGGTTCTGGCGCGACAGCAGCAGCGCGCTCGGGCGGTTCTTGTTGACGAGGGCCATCGTCCAGGCGACGGTGGTCTCGACGGTGTCGGCCGGGCGCCAGACGTCCAGGTTCGGGATCAGGCGCAGGCTGGCGGCGTGCTCGACCGACTGATGCGTCGGGCCGTCCTCGCCGAGGCCGATCGAGTCGTGCGTGAACACGTGGACGACGCGGCGCTTCATCAGCGCGGCCATGCGGATCGCATTGCGGCTGTAGTCGCTGAACGTGAGGAAGGTGCCGCCGTACGGCACGTAGCCGCCGTGCAGCGCGACGCCGTTCATGATCGCGGCCATGCCGAACTCGCGCACGCCGTAGTTGATGTGGCGGCCGATCGTGCCGTCCTCGCCGTGGACGACGCTGCCGTCGTCGTTGAAGCGCAGCTGCGCCGTGCTCTTCGTGTTGGTCAGGTTCGAGCCGGTCAGGTCGGCCGAGCCGCCCAGCATCTCCGGCAGCGCGGCCGTGAAGACCTCCAGCGCGAGCTGGCTGGCCTTGCGGCTGGCCACGGTCTCGGCCTTGTCGTGCATCGCGGCGACGGCGTCGGCCGCCACCTCGGCGAAGTTGGCCGGCAGGTCGCCGACCATGCGGCGCTTCAGTTCGGCGGCGAGCTCGGGGTGCGCGGACGCGTAGGCGGCGAACGCCTCGTTCCACTCGCTCTCGAGCTGCGCGCCCGTGGCCTTCGCGTCCCACGCGGCGTAGACCTCGGCGGGCACTTCGAACGGCGCGTAGTTCCAGCCGAGCGCCGCGCGGGTCAGCGCGATCTCGGCGTCGCCGAGCGCCTCGCCGTGCGCCTTCGAGGTGCCGCCGCGGTTCGGCGAGCCCTTGCCGATGATGGTCTTGCAGATGATCAGCGTCGGGCGCGTCTTGCTCTTGAGCGCCTCGACGATCGCGGCGTCGACGACGTCGATGTCGTGGCCGTCCACCTGGTCGACGACGTCCCAGCCGTAGGCGACGAAGCGGCCGCGCACGTCGTCGATGTACCAGGGCTTGACCTGGCCGTCGATCGAGATGCCGTTGGAGTCGTACAGCGCGACCAGCTTGTTCAGCTTCCACGCGCCGGCGAGCGCGCAGGCTTCGTGGCTGATGCCTTCCATCAGGCAGCCGTCGCCCATGAAGACGTAGGTGTTGTGGTCGACGATGTCATGGCCCGGGCGGTTGAATTCCTCGGCCAGCAGTTTCTCGGCCAGCGCCATGCCGACCGCGTTCGCGAGGCCCTGGCCCAGCGGGCCGGTCGTCGTCTCGACGCCCGGCGTCACGTCGACTTCCGGATGGCCGGCCGTGCGGCTGTGCAGCTTGCGGAAGTTCTTCAGCTCGTCGACGGCCAAGTCATAGCCGGTCAGGTGCAGCAGCGAGTACTGCAGCATCGAGCCGTGGCCGTTCGACAGCACGAAGCGGTCGCGGTTGACCCAGTGCGGGTTCGCCGGGTTGTGCTTCAGGTGCCGGCCCCACAGCGCGACGGCGATGTCCGCCATGCCCATCGGCGCGCCAGGGTGGCCGGAATTGGCCGCTTGCACCGCGTCCATGGACAGCGCGCGGATCGCGTTGGCCATCAGGGTGGGCAGGGGCATCGTGGTGGCGACGGGAGCGGCGATGGTCGTTTCGGACATGGATGGCGGCCTTTTTCGGGCGGTGACAACTGGGCGGAACCCGTGATTTTAAGCGGCGGCGGCCGGAAACCGGAAATCGAGCCGGCACGCCCCTCTACACTGGCCGGATGAAGGCCCTGATCCTTGCCGCCGGGCGCGGCGACCGCATGCGACCGCTCAGCGACCGCACCCCGAAGCCGCTGCTGCAGGCGCACGGCAAGCCGCTGATCGAATGGCACATCGAGGCGCTCGCGCGCGCCGGCGTGCGCGAGATCGTCGTCAACACCGCGTGGCTCGAGGAACAGTTCGAGCCCGCGCTCGGCGACGGCGCGCGCTGGGGCGTGTCGATCACCTATTCGTTCGAGGGCCGCGACCACGGGGGCGCGCTCGAGACCGCCGGCGGCATCGCGAAGGCGCTGCCGCTCCTGGGCGACGTCTTCTGGATCGTCTCGGGCGACATCCACGCCCCCGACTTTCCGTTCGCCGCCGCCGATGCCGCCGACTTCACCGCCAGCGGCGCCCTCGGCCAGCTCTGGTTCGTGCCCAACGAGCCGTTCCACCCGGGCGGCGACTTCGGCATCACCGCCGACGGCTTCGCCAGCCGCGACGTCGAGCCGAAGCTGACCTACGCGAACTTCGCGCTGTTCCGCGCCGAGCTGTTCCGCGACATCGCCCCCGGCACGAAGCTCGCGATGCGCCCCAAGCTCGAGGAAGCCCTCGACCGCCACGCGCTGCGCGGCCGGCGCTGGGGCGGGCCGTGGGTCAATGTCGGGACGCCCGGGCAGCTGGCCACGCTGCAGGACGCATGACGCCGCTCACGCTCGGCGCGGCGCAGCTGCGCTCGATCGATCGGGACGTCGCCGGCAACGTCCGTCGCCATCTCGTGGCGATCGAGGCCGCGGCGCGCGAAGGCGTCGCGTTCCTGATGTTCCCGGAGCTGTCGCTGACCGGCTACGTGCCGCCGCGATCGCCGGAGGAGTCGTTCGCGGCGGACGATCCGCGCATCGCCCCGCTGCACGCCGCCGCGCGCGCCTTCGGCATGACCGTGGTCGTCGGCGCGCCGCTCCACGGCGGCGCCGACGGCAAGCCGTTCATCGGCGCCCTCGTGCTGCGTCCGGACGGCGCGACGAGCACGTACGCCAAGCAGCACCTGCATCCCGGCGAGGAACGCTCGTTCGCGGCGGGCGCGGGCGGCGCGCTGCTGGCGGTCGACGGCGTGCCGGTCGCCACCGCGATCTGCGCGGACTACACCCACGCCTCGCATGCGCAGGCGGCGGCGACCGCCGGCGCGCGGGTGTACGCGGCCGGCGCGCTGGTGACCGCGGCGGGCCTGGCGCGCGAACGCGCCCTGCTGGCCGGCTACGCGGCGCAACACCGCATGGCCGTCCTGTTCGCGAACCACGCGGGCACCAGCGGCGGCTGGGAGGCACGCGGCGCGAGCGGCGCGTGGGACGCCCACGGCCGCTGCGTCGTCACCGCGCCGGAAGAAGGCGAATGGCTCGCGGTGGCGCGCCTCGCCGGCGCCGAGCCGGCAGGCTGGACGATCGCACTCGACGCGCGACGCTGATCCGCCAGCCGGCCACGCGAGCCGGCGACCGCTTAATCGGCCAGCGCCAACGTCACGTCGTCGATCCGCTTCATCACTTCCGGCGTCAGCTTCGGAATGATCTCCGCGGCCTTCAGGTTGTCCTGCAGCTGCGAGACGCTCGACGCGCCCGTGATCACGGTGCTGACGTGCGGGTTCTTCGCGACCCAGGCGATCGCGAGCTGCGCGGTCGTCGCGCCGAGATCCTTCGCGATGTACTCCAGCTTGCCGACGGCCTCGTTCTTCGCCTTGTCGGTCAGCGACTCCTGCAGGAACGCCATGCTCTGCATCGCGCCGCGGCTCTTCTCGGGGATGCCCTGGCGGTACTTGCCGGTCAGCAGGCCGGAGGCGAGCGGGCTCCACGTCGTCAGGCCGAGGCCGATGTCCTCGTACAGACGCGCGAATTCCTTCTCGACCTTCTCGCGGTGGAACAGGTGGTACTGCGGCTGCTCCATCACCGGCTTGTGCAGGTGGTGGCGCTCGGCGATCTCCCACGCCGCGCGGATGTCCGACGCCGACCATTCGCTCGTGCCCCAGTACAGCGCCTTGCCCTGCGTGATCATGTCGCTCATCGCGTGCACGGTCTCCTCGACCGGTGTGTTCGGGTCGCCGCGGTGGCAGTAGACGAGGTCGATGTGCTCCAGCCCGAAGCGCTGCAGCGAGCCGTCGATCGCCTGCATCAGGTACTTGCGGTTCAGCGTGTTCTTGCGGTTGACGGTGATGCCGCCGGCGTCCGGCAGGCCCCAGAAGAACTTGGTCGACACCGAGTAGTTCAGGCGCGCCCAGCCCAGCTTCTTCAGCGCGGCGCCCATCACCTCTTCGCTCTTGCCGCCGGCGTAGGCCTCGGCGTTGTCGAAGAAGTTGACGCCGGCGTCGAACGCGGCGGCCATCATCTCGACGGCGGCGTTCACGTCCACCTGGTTCGCGTACGTCACCCAGGAACCGAGCGACAGCTCGCTCACTTGCAGGCCGGCGCGGCCCAGTCGTCGATATTGCATCCGGGAATCTCCATTCGTCGCCCCAGTA
>JASLEM010000439.1 GCA_030151165.1 Burkholderiaceae bacterium | reverse complement strand
GTCGTAGCAGTCGTGCAGCACCTGCGCGGTCGGGTCGGTCGCCCACGGCACGATGCGCACGGTGGTCGGGTCGGGCCGCAGGTGCATGTCGCGGTCGGTCGGCGTGATGACGTCGTAGTACGGGCCTTCGGACGGGAACTCGCCCGTCACGCCCATGGCGACGATCGCCTCGGGCAGCCGCATGCCGCGGTCCTCGGTGAACTTCTCGCGCGGCAGGATCTTGCCGCGCGCGACGCCGGTCAGGTCGGGCACGAGGCATTCGATCTCGGTCACGCGGTGCTCGTTGAGCCAGCGTTCGAGGTCGGCGAAATTGGCGAGTTCTCTGTTCTTGGACATGGGATCTTTCGTGGAATTCGGGGCAGCGTGGCGCGCGTGCTGTTCAGGTCGGATGCATAGATCGAGCCACGCGAAAGGGGCGGTCGTGTCAGGCGTCGAGACGCCTCACGGATGCGGGCCCCGCAATCCTTCGCGATATCGGCGGCAGGCCTCCCCGAACGCCGTCAGCATCTTCATCGAGACCGGGTTGCCGGCAGCCTGCCACTCGGGGTGCCATTGCACGCACAGGTTGAAGCCCTTCGCGTCGCGCGCCGAGAACGCCTCGACGATGCCGTCGGGCGCGCGCGCCTCGACGCGCAGGCCGTCGGCCAGCCGGTTCACGCCCTGGCCGTGCACGGAGTTGACGTCGAACCGCGCGAGCCCGACGACCTGGTCCAGCACCCCGCCGGGCTCGACGATCACCTCGTGCGCGGCGCCGTACTGCACCTCGACCGGCCGCGCGTAGTCCGCGCGGTGGTCGTGCTTGCCCTCGACCTCGTGCACCGCCTGGTGCAGCGAGCCGCCGAGCGCGACGTTGGTCTCCTGCGTGCCGCGGCAGACGGTGAACAGCGGCAGCCCCATCGCGAGCGCGCGGCGGATCAGCGGCAGCGTCCACGCGTCGCGCGCGGGATCGAGCGGCAGCGACAGGTCGAGCACGTCCTCGTCGAAGTGCGACGGGTGCACGTTGCTGGGCGAGCCGGTGAGGAACACGCCGTCGGCGATCGCGAGCAGCGCCTCGAGCTCGACCTCGTCCGCGTTCGGGACGACCAGCGGCAGGCAGCCGGCCAACCGCACCGCGTCGGTGTATTTCTTGCCCGCGATGTGGTACGGGTGCGGGCCCATCATCGTGTTGCAGGCGGGCACGAGCACCAGCGGGCGCCGCGCGGCCGGGCCGGTGTTGACGGGCACGTTCGGGGCGGTGGCGACGGGGTTCGTCGATGGCGTTTGGTCGGTCACAGCAGATCCTTCATTCGATACCAGGCCATGCCGAGCACGAGCGCCGGCGTGCGCAGCAGGCGCCCGCCGGGGAAGGCCCGGTGCTTCAGCCGCGCGAACAGGTCGAAGCGGCTCGCGTCGGCGGTCATCGCCTCGGCGACGACGCGGCCCGCGAGGCCGGTCAGCGCCAGGCCGTGGCCCGAGAAGCCCTGGAGGTAGTACACGTTGTTCGAGAGACGCCCGAAGTCGGGGGCGCGGTTCATCGTGATGTCGACGAAGCCGCCCCACGCATGGCTTATTTTCGCCGATGCGAGCTGCGGAAACGTCGCCACCATGCGACGCCGCATCGATTCGCGCAGGTTGGCCGGCGTTTTCGTGCTGTAGCTGACGCGCCCGCCGAACAGCGTGCGATGGTCGTTCGTCGTGCGGAAGTAGTCGAGCACGAAGTCGGTGTCGCAGACGGCCGAGCGCGTGGGGATCAGCGAGTCGGCGAGCGCGGGATCCAGCGGTTCGGAGCAGACGATGTACGTGCCGACCGGCATGATGCGGTTCTCGAGCGCGGGCGCGACGTCCTGCAGGTAGACGTTGCCCGCGAGCAGCGCCTGGCCCGCGCGCACCTCGCCGCCGGCGGTCTTCAGCGTGACGGGCGAGCCCTGCGCGAACGCCGTGACCTCGCTGTTCTCGAAGATCCGCACGCCGGCCGCGGCGGCCGCGGCGGCGAGGCCGAGCGTGTACTTCAGCGGATGCAGGTGGCCCGAACGCGGGTCGTGGATCGCGCTGTGGTATCGCGGGCTCGCGATCCACCGCGGGACGTCCTGCGGCGCGATGCGCGTCAGCGGATAGCGGTAGACCTGCTCGATGCGGTCGGCCCAGTCGGCGAGTTCCGCGCCCTTGCTGGCCTTGGTCGCGACACCGAGGAAGCCGTCGCGCCAGTCGCACTCGATGCCGTGCTTCGCGATGCGCTCGCGCAGCAGGTCGAGCGCCTCGATCGACAGGTCCCAGACGCGGCGCGCGTCGTCGAGCCCGAGCTGCGCCTCGATCACGTCCTGGCCGCACGCGAGCCCGTGGATCGCCTGGCCGCCGTTGCGGCCGCTCGCCCCCCAGCCGATCTCGCGCGCCTCGAGCACGACGACGTCGAGCCCGCGCTCGGCCAGCTCCAGTGCCGCGCTGAGGCCGGCGAGGCCGCCGCCGACGACGGCGACATCGCAGCGGATTGCACCCGAAAGAGGCGCATGCCGATGCGGTCGACTCGTCGTCGCGGCGTAGTACGAATTCCGCGAGAGGTCGCGGTCGGACTCGAGGAAGCTCATGGGTCGGTGCGCTAGGCAAGCCTTCGGAGAAGGGCGATGCGGCCCGTGGCGGCGCGCATCGTCGGGGTCGGCGGGAGGCGAACGTCTCGTTCGATCGGACAGTCGGGTCGGGTCGTTCAGGCGGCGCGCTGGATGGCGGTGCCGAGGATGTCGATCAGCTGGTCGATGTGCGAGCGTTCGATGATCAGCGGCGGCGACAGCGCGACGATGTCGCCCGTGGTGCGCACGAGCGCGCCGCGTTCGTAGCAGTCGAGGAAGACGTCGAACGAGCGCTTGGTCGGCGCGCCGGCGATCGGCGCGAGCTCGACGCCGCCGATCAGGCCGGTGTTGCGCACGTCGATCACGTTCGGCAGGCCCTTGAGCGAGTGCAGCGCGTCGGCGAAGTAGCCGGCCATGTCGGCCGCGCGCGTGAGCAGGCCTTCGTCGGCGTAGGTCTCGAGCGTCGCGAGGCCGGCGGCGCAGGCGAGCGGGTGGGCCGAGTAGGTGTAGCCGTGGAAGAACTCGATCAGGTGCTCGGGCCCGGTCATGAAGACGTCGTGGATCTGCTGCTTCGCGATCACCGCGCCCATCGGCACGGCGCCGTTGGTGAGGCCCTTCGCGCAGGTGATGAGGTCGGGCGTGACGCCGAAGGTCTGGGCGGCGAACGCGTTGCCGGTGCGGCCGAAGCCGGTGATGACCTCGTCGAAGATCAGCAGGATGCCGTGGCGGTCGCAGATCTCGCGCAGGCGCTGGAGGTAGCCTTGCGGCGGGATCAGCACGCCGGTCGATCCGGCGACGGGCTCGACGATCACGGCGGCGATCGTCGACGCGTCGTGCAGCGCGACGAGCCGCTCGAGGTCGTCGGCCAGCTCCGCGCCGTGCGCCGGCTGGCCGACGGTGAACGCGTTGCGGGCGAGGTCGTGCGTGTGGCGGATGTGGTCGACGCCGCCCAGCATCGTGCCGAACATCTTGCGGTTGGCGACCATGCCGCCGACGGAGATGCCGCCGAAGTTGACGCCGTGGTAGCCGCGCTCGCGCCCGATCAGGCGGGTGCGCTGGCCCTCGCCGCGCACGCGGTGGTAGGCGATGGCCATCTTCAGCGCGGTCTCGACCGACTCCGAGCCCGAGTTCGTGAAGAACACGCGGTTCATGCCGGCGGGCGCGATCTCGGCGACCTTCTGCGCGAGCTCGAACGCCTTCGGATGCGCCATCTGGAACGGCGGGCAGAAGTCCATCTCGGCCGTCTGCTGCTGGATCGCCTGCACGATCTTCGGGCGCGCGTGGCCGGCGTTGACGCACCACAGGCCGGCGATGCCGTCGAGCACCTGGCGGCCGTCGTCCGTCCAGAAGTGCATGCCCGACGCTTTCGTGAACAGGCGCGGGGCCTTCTTGAACTGGCGGTTGGCCGTGAAGGGCATCCAGTAGGCGTCGAGGCTGGCGGACATGGGGGGCTTTCGGTGGATTCCGGGGCGTCCCGACGGCGTCATCGGCGCGTCATGTCGGGCATGTCAGGACTGTAGCGGGACAGTCGCGCAATGTGCTGGCTCGTTGACACAGGGTAAGCCCGTGAAAACGCAATATCATGCGAATAACTCAACCGTAGCTCGCACGTCATGCGCCAAATTCCGAAATCCCTGCAATTGGATGCGATAGATCGTGGAATTTTGAGCGAATTGCAGGCGGACGGCCGGCTGTCGAACGTCGAGCTCGCCCAGCGCGTGCACCTGTCGCCGTCGGCGTGCCTGCGCCGCGTGAAGCA
The DNA here is from genome assembly GCA_030151165.1 of Burkholderiaceae bacterium. The sequence continues at coordinate 3,241 of JASLEM010000439.1, read as the reverse complement.
ACTGGAGGACACCGGCGTGATCGCCGGCTACGTGGCGCTGCTGAACCCGAAGCTGGTCGGCCAGAGCGGCGTGAGCTTCACCATCATCAACCTCGCGACGATGAGCAACGCGATCCTCGAAGCCTTCGAGGCCGCCGTGCGCGAGGCACCGGAGATCCTCGACTGCTTCTACGTCGCCGGCGCGAACGACTACCTGATCCGCTTCGCGTACCGCGACGCGGAGGATCTCGAGCGCTTCCACACGGACGTGCTGATGCGGCTGCCGGGCGTCGAACGCTCGAACTCGATGCTGGTGCTGCGCACCGTCAAGAAGACGACGGCGCTGTTGTTGCAGGAGTGACGGCCGGCGGCCCGCACGCCTCGCGCATCACACGCGAGGCGACGCCGCGCGGTCGGACGGGCCTCAGCGGGCCGCGGCGACGGCCGAGCTCTGCGCGCGCCGCATCTCGGCGCCTTGCAACTGCACGTCGGCCGACGCGCGCGCCGCGGGGAACACCGTGCCCTGCTCGAGCGCGAGATGCTCCAGCAGCAGCGCGGCGTAGACGTCGGCGGCGTGGCGCAGCATGTCGATGTCGTAGCCGCCGAAACCCTCGGCGACCGGCTGCAGCTGGGCCAGCACTTCGCGCCAGTTCTCCTCCAGCCAGCCCTGGTCCTGGCGCAGGCGGTCGACATGGGTGTCCATGAAGTCGTCGCCGCGGCCGGAGATCAGCGGGCAAACCTGGCGGTCGACGTCGACGTGGTGCTGGCGCGCGGTGTTGGAGAAGAAGTCGATCACCGAGCGGGCGTGGTCGCGCGCCCAGGTGTCCCAGCCGCGGTCTTCCATGTGGTTGACCAGGCTCTGCAATTCGCCGAGCCAGTAGCGCATCTGGTCATGCGTGGCATCGACTCGGTCGAGGACCGGCAGGGCGCCGGCGATGGGGGTGTCGTTCGAGCGGGATTCGTTCACGGCAACTCCTCGGAAATGACTGGCAAGGGACAGCTGGGGGTTGACTCCAGCATCTCATGGCATCTGCTGTTTCGCAAGATCGTTTTGCTGAATGTCGGTGTAACGGAGGGACTTCACCCGCCCCGCCAGATAAGTCCACACGATCTGTGCTGCGGCCTGCGACGTCATCTCGCTGACATCGTACGCAGGGGCGACTTCCACGCAGTCCATGCCGACGAAGGGCAGGGCGCTCAGTGCCTCGACCAGCGTGAACGCGGCCGCCGTGCTGAGCCCCGCGGGCTCGGGCGTGCCGGTGCCGGGCGCGTGGGCGGGGTCGAGGCAGTCGATGTCGAAGCTGAGGTACAGCGGCGGGCACTCCGCCGCCCGCCAGCGCGCGCGCAGCTGCTCGACGAACGGCTCCAGCTGCGCCGGGCTCGCGAGGCCGCGCAGGTCGCGTCCGGTGAAGATCAGGCCGCCCTGGTCGCGCACGTACTCGCGCGGCGCGCGGTCGCCGGCGGAGCGGATGCCGAACTGCGTCATGCATTCGCGCACGACGAGCCCTTCCTGGATCGCTTCGTACACCCAGGTGCCGTGCCCGCTGGGCTCGCCGAAGTGGTCGGTCCAGGTGTCGCAGTGGGCGTCGAAGTGCACGACGGCCAGCGGCCGGCCGAAGTGGGCGCGATAGGCGCGCAGCAGCGGCAGCGTGATCGAGTGGTCGCCGCCGAGCCAGCACATGTGGTGCGCGGCGATCAGCGGCGATACCTGGGCGGGCATCGCCTCGCGCATGCGTTCGAGGCAGGTGTTGGGCAGCGCGAGGTCGCCCGCGTCGCCGAGGAAGGGCGTGGGCGACACGTCGAAATACGGGTGCGTGGCGTCGCACAGCATCTGGCTGGCGGCGCGGATCGCGCGCGGGCCGAAGCGGGCGCCGGGGCGGTTCGTCACGGCGCCGTCCCAGCAGACGCCGGCGACGGCGAACGGGTGTTCGGGGGCGGCCTTCGCGGCGCCGATGAATCCGGCGTGCGAGAGGTACGGGAAGGCGGTCATGAGGGCCGACCTTTCGAAGTCTTGCGAGTGCGTCAGCGCCTTGGCCGTCCTGAGGCGGGCTGAGCCGAAATCATAAGCGACGGGTGCGGCGCGGAAGCTTCGCGGGGCGCGATTCCAGCGTTCGCGCGGCTGTCCACCCGACGGATTTCGCATCGGGAAATCAGCGTTTCGCGATATGAAATGAAGGCGTGTCGCAGCGCAGCAAGATTTTTCATTATGAAAACTGCGATGCCGTATCGTGAAAAGTACATGCTAAGTTGTTGAAAACAATAGACTACTTCTTTGGTCTTATATAAGACATAAGTCTTCCATTTCGGCGGCGACGGGTTTACGCTTGATCCCAAGCCAGAACCGTTTTTCTCCTCTTTTCATCTACCGACCGAAGGAAGCACCATGACCCAACTGACCCGCGACCAACAGATTGCCGCCCTCGAGAAGGACTGGGCCGAGAACCCGCGCTGGAAGGGCATCAAGCGCTCGTACACCGCGGCCGACGTCGTGCGCCTGCGCGGCTCGCTGCAGATCGACCACACGCTCGCCAAGCGCGGCTCCGAGAAGCTGTGGAACCTGGTCAACACCGAGCCCTTCGTCAATTCGCTGGGCGCGTTGACGGGCAACCAGGCGATGCAGCAGGTCAAGGCCGGCCTGAAGGCGATCTACCTGTCCGGCTGGCAGGTTGCCGGCGACGCCAACAGCAACGGCGAGATGTACCCCGACCAGTCGCTGTACTCGGTCGACTCGGTGCCGAAGGTCGTCAAGAAGATCAACGCGACGTTCAAGCGCGCCGACGAGATCCAGTGGTCGGAAGGCAAGAACGACGTCGACTACTTCGCCCCGATCGTGGCCGATGCCGAAGCCGGCTTCGGCGGCGTGCTGAACGCGTTCGAACTGATGAAGTCGATGATCGAGGCGGGCGCCGCGGGCGTCCACTTCGAGGACCAGCTCGCCGCCGCGAAGAAGTGCGGCCACATGGGCGGCAAGGTGCTCGTGCCGACGCGCGAAGCCGTCGCCAAGCTCAACGCCGCGCGCCTGGCCGCCGACGTCATGGGCGTGCCGACCGTGCTGCTGGCCCGCACCGACGCCGAAGCGGGCGACCTCGTCACCAGCGACATCGACGACAACGACAAGCCGTTCTGCACCGGCGAGCGCACCGTCGAAGGCTTCTTCCGCACCCGCAACGGCCTGGAGCAGGCCATCAGCCGCGGCCTGGCGTATGCCGAAGTCGCCGACATGATCTGGTGCGAGACCGGCAAGCCCGACCTCGCGTTCGCC
>JASLEM010000409.1 GCA_030151165.1 Burkholderiaceae bacterium | reverse complement strand
GTTCCTGCTCGACGAGATCGACAAGCTGGGCATGGACTTCCGCGGCGACCCGTCCTCGGCGCTGCTGGAAGTGCTCGACCCGGAGCAGAACCACACGTTCAGCGACCACTACATCGAACTCGACTTCGACCTGTCGGACGTCATGTTCGTGGCGACGTCGAACTCGATGAACATCCCGCCGGCGCTGTTGGACCGGATGGAAGTGATCCGCCTGGCCGGCTACACGGAAGACGAGAAGCTCAACATCGCCCAGCGTTATCTCCTGCCCAAGCAGGCGAAGAACAACGGCGTGCAGGACGACGAGCTCGAGCTGACCGAAGCCGCGATCCGCGGGATCATCCGCTACTACACGCGGGAAGCGGGCGTGCGCTCGCTCGAACGCGAGATCTCGAAGGTCTGCCGCAAGGTCGTCAAGGGCGTGCAGCTCAAGACGCATGAAGGCAAGGCCGTCATCACCGAAGAGAACCTGAACGACTTCCTGGGCGTTCGCAAGTACGACTTCGGTCGTGCCGAGAAGAAGAACCAGGTCGGCCAGGTGGTGGGCCTCGCGTGGACGGAAGTCGGCGGCGACCTGCTGACGATCGAGTCGGCGGTGATGCCCGGCAAGGGCCAGATCATCCGCACCGGCTCGCTCGGCGACGTGATGAAGGAGTCGGTCGAGGCCGCTCGCACCGTGATCCGCAGCCGCGCCGCGCGCCTGGGCATCAAGGACGAGATGTTCGAGAAGCGCGACATCCACATCCACGTGCCGGACGGCGCGACGCCCAAGGACGGCCCGAGCGCGGGCGCGGCGATGGCCACGGCCTTCGTCTCGGCGCTCACGGGCATCCCGGTGAAGGCCAACGTGGCGATGACGGGCGAGATCACGCTGCGCGGCGAGGTCACGGCCATCGGCGGACTCAAGGAGAAGCTCCTGGCGGCGCACCGCGGCGGCATCACCACGGTGATGATCCCCGAGGACAACGTCAAGGATCTCCAGGACATCCCCGAGAACGTCAAGAGCCAGATCGAGATCATCCCCGTGCGCTGGGTCGACAAGGTGCTGGAAGTGGCGCTGGAGTCGGTGCCGCAGGCGCTGCCGGAAGACGAGACGCCGAAGGATGGCGCCGCGGCACCGGTGGTCGATGCGCCGGTTGCGAAACCGGACGTTTCGGACTCGATGAAGCACTGATCCCGGTTAGAATGCGCGCCGGGTCGCCGAAAGGCGATCCGGCGCAGTTCATTCGGGATCTCTGAACTGTCGAGCAAACCAGACTGATTCTGTCGGGCTTGCGAAGACAAAAGAAACCGGTATATACTGCTAGCTTCAGCAGAAAGACGAAAGCTTCTAGCGCAAAACGCACGAAGTTTAAGTCCGGAAGTTGAAAAAATGCGGGAATAGCTCAGTTGGTAGAGCGCAACCTTGCCAAGGTTGAGGTCGCGAGTTCGAGTCTCGTTTCCCGCTCCAGTTTCAAAGAAAAGGGAAGCTAGCCGCTTCCCTTTTTTGTCAGAATGCAGGGTTTCCGGCTTGCCTTCGCGGCGGGTCGGTTGCCAGCGGCGCGATAGCAAAGCGGTTATGCAACGGATTGCAAATCCGTCTAGTCCAGTTCGACTCTGGATCGCGCCTCCAGCTCCCTGCGGGAATAGCTCAGTTGGTAGAGCGCAACCTTGCCAAGGTTGAGGTCGCGAGTTCGAGTCTCGTTTCCCGCTCCAGTTTCACCAAAAGCCCAGCCTTCGCAGGTTGGGCTTTTTGCTTTCCGAGACACGCGTGCGCGGCGGCGGTGGATACGGTACGACGTATGTGCCCGACGTATGTGCCCGACGTATGTGCCCGACGTCGATGCCTGGCGCATGCCATCGGCTTCGGCCTGCCGATCCTGCTGACGCTGCTGTCCTGCCGCGAGCCGTGTCCCCATCGCTCGGACGCGATGAAGGTCGCCGACCTTCTCACGGATGAGAAAGTGTTTCCAGCGCGTCGCGGTTCTCCTCGGCGGCCGCCGTCTTCATCATGCTTGCACGACGGCGCGCGATCCTGCGCGTCACCAAGGAAGCATCATGTCCGACCTGTTCTCCCCGTTCGACTTCGGCCGCCTGCACCTGCCGAACCGCATCGTCATGTCGCCGATGACGCGCACGCGCGCCACCGAGGACGGCGTGCCCACCGAGCTCATGCGCGAGTACTACACGCAACGTGCCGCGGCCGGACTCATCATCACGGAGTGCACGCAGGTCTCCGACCAGGCCCACGGCATCATCCGCGCGCCGGGCCTGCATCGCGACGACCAGATCGCGGGCTGGCGCCGCGTCACGGACTCGGTGCACGCCGCGGGCGGACGCATCTTCTGCCAGATCTGGCACTGCGGTCGCGTGGCGCATCCGGACATGCGCGGCGGCGAGGCGCCCGTCGGGCCGTCGGCCGTGGCGGCGTCGGGCGACTTCTTCCTGCCGCGCGGCCGCGTCGACTTCCCCGTGCCGCGCGTGCTCGCCCTCGACGAGCTGCCCGGCATCGTCGAGAGCTTCGCGCAGGCCACGCGCAACGCGCGCGCCGCCGGCTTCGACGGCGTCGAGCTGCACGGCGCCAACGGCTACCTGCTCGATCAGTTCCTGCAGTCCGGCAGCAACCAGCGCACCGATGCGTACGGCGGCCCGATCGAGCATCGCGCGCGCCTGCTGCTCGAGGTCGCGGAGGCCGCGATCGGCGCGTGGTCGGCGGACCGCGTCGGCGTGCGCCTGTCGCCGTCGAGCTTCCTCTACGGCATGGACGACGCCGACAAGCGCGAGACTTTCGGCTACGCCGTGCGCGCGCTGGACGCCTTGCAGGTCGGCTACCTGCACCTCACCGAACCCAACGCCAAGGCGATCGAGAAGGGCGTGCAGATCGCGCATGTCGCGGAAACCTTCCGCCCGATGACCACGCGGCCGCTGATCATCAACACGGGCTTCGACAAGGCGCGCGGCAATGCAGCCATCGCGGGCGGCCACGCGGATCTCGTCGCGTTCGGCGTGCCCTACCTCGCCAACCCCGACCTCGTCGCGCGCCTCGCCGCGGACGCGCCGCTGAACCGGCCCGACCCGGCGACGTTCTACGGCGTCGGCAGCCAGGGCTACACGGACTACCCGGCGATGGCGGCCTGACGCGCGCCGCGCATGACGCCCGCGCGCGCGGGGCGCGCGGGCGCGTGTCGTACAGTCTCTTCCCGGGAGCCGACCGTGGATCCACCACGGCGGACTTCGCGACGACTATGCAGGGAAGGGGAACATGAGCGTCCGCATCGACGACCGCGCCCGCGGCACGGCCCGCGCGGCCACGGGCAGGCACGCGCTGGCGAGGTGGCGACGCGCCGCCCGCCTGGTCATCGCGAGCGCATTCGCGGCCGGCGTCGTGGCGCCGATGGCCGCCGAGGCGAACTGCAGGATCCAGGTGATGGAGATGCCGGTGGCGATGGTCGGGACGCGCGCTGTCGCGACGGTCGGCATCAACGGCACGCAGGTGCCGATGATGGTCGACACCGGCGCCTTCTTCAGCTTCCTGACCGAGGCCTCCGCCGCGCAGCTCCAGCTGAAGCTGCAACGCGCGCCGTTCGGCATGTGGGTGCAGGGCCTCACCGGCCCCGTCGATACGCAGCTCACGCGCGTCAAGAGCCTGCAGCTGGCGAAGGGCGAGCTTCCGAACATCGAGTTCGTCGTCGGCGGCAACGACGAGCACGGCACGATGGGCCTGCTCGGTCGCAACATCCTGAACGCGACGGACGTCGAGTACGACCTGGCGCACGGCGTCATCCGCTTCATCGTGCCGGGCGACGAGTGCGGCGACGCCAACATGGCGTACTGGGCGGGCACGACGCCGGTGTCGATGGTGGACCTGGAGCTCGGACCGCGCGAGAGCCTGCCCGCCATCAAGGCGCGCGGCAAGCTGAACGGCAGGAACGTGGACATCCTGTTCGACACCGGCGCCAGCTCGATGGTGACGCTGGACATGGCGAAGCGCGTCGGCGTGACCCCCGAGCAGATGACGTCCGTCGGCATGATGCATGGCGCGGGGCACGGCGAGACGCCGCAGTGGACGGCGCCGTTCAGGTCCTTCGACCTCGGCGGCGAGCACATCGAGAACAACCGGCTGGAGGTCGCGGACTTCGACCTCGCGGGCATCGACATGCTTCTCGGCGTCGACTTCTTCCTGTCGCACCGCATCTACGTGTCGCGCAAGCAGGAACGCATGTTCTTCACCTACAACGGCGGTCCGATCTTCCGCCTGAACCGCGGCGCGCCGGATGCGCCGGAAGTCCCCGAGGCGGCGACTGCGGCGCAGGCCGCCGCGTCGAGCGCGAGCGGCGCGGCGGCGGCGATTGACGCCGACGGCTATGCCCGCCGCGGCGCCGCGTACGCCGCGCGCGGCGACTACCCGCATGCGTTCGCCGACCTCGATCGCGCGTGCGCGCTCGACCCGTCCAACGCGATCTACCGCACGCGGCGCGGCGAGGCCCACCTGGACGCGAAGCAGCCGCAGCCGGCGCTGGCGGACTTCGACGAGGCGTTGCGGCTCGACCCCGCGCAGGCCGACGCGCGGCTCCAGCGTGCGTGGATCCGCGAGGTCGCGGGCGACCGTGCCGGCGAGCTGGACGACCTGCAGGCGCTCGACAAGACCCTCGCGCCGCAGGCCCACGCACGGCTCGCGCTGGCGCAGTTCTACGAGCGGCTCGGCATGATGGACAAGGCGTTGCCGCAGTGGAACCTGTGGATCCCCGCGCATCCGCACGACGTGAACCTCGACGAGGTGCAGAACCAGCGCTGCTGGGCGCGCGCGATGCTGGACATCGAACTCGAGCAGGCGCTGCAGGACTGCGAGGACGCCGTCGACGCGCAATCGAAGAACGCGAACTACCGCGACAGCCGCGGCTGGGTCTACCTGCGCCTGGGCAAGCTCGGCAAGGCGACGGACGATTTCGATCGCTCGCTGAAGCTCGATCCGAAGGGGGCCTCGTCGCTGTTCGGCCGCGGGCTCGTGCACCTGCGCCAAGGCGACCGGGACAAGGCGCTGGCGGACATCGAGGCCGCGCGCAAGGCGCGTCCGTCGATCGACGCCGACATGGCGCGCTACGGCATCGTGGCGAAGGGGGCGGAAGCGACGCCCGCGCCCTGACGAACGGCGCCGCCGCGCGCGGGCCCGCGGGACGTCGCCCGGAGTGTTGTCGGAACCATCCACAGCCTCTGTGGACAACCTTGTGGGCGGTCTGGGGAGACGGCCCGGCAGGCCGCATGGACACGGGGTGTCAAGCGAATTGCCCGCTTTGGAGGCAGCACGCGCGAACTTCTTTTTTCCCGTTTTTTCTTCGCCCGGCGCCTACAAGTCGATGATGCCGCGCCTCAGCGCGAGCGTTACCGCGTGCGTGCGGTCGCTCGCGCCGAGCTTCTGCAGGATCGCCTTCATGTGCGCCTTGACCGTGTCCTCGGTGACGTGCAGCGACAGCCCGACGCGCTTGTTCGAGCTGCCGAGCGCGACGAGCCGCAGCACCTCCACCTCGCGCGACGACAAGGCGTTGTCGTGCACATGGTCGGCCAGCTCCAGCGCCACCTCCACCGGGATCGCGCGCTTGCCCGATTGCACGCTGCGGATCGTGTCCACCAGCTCGCGCCGCAGCATGCTCTTGAGCAGGTAGCCCGACGCGCCCGCCTGCAGCGCGCGGCGCGCCTGCACGTCGCCCTTGTAGGTTGTGAGCACGACGATGCGCGCCGCGGGCCAGGCCTCGCGGATCGCGAGCGTCGCGTCGATGCCGTTCATCACCGGCATCTGGATGTCCATCAGCGTGATGTCCGGCCGGTGCGCGAGGCACAGGTCGATCGCCTCGCGGCCGTTGGACGCCTCCGCGATGACGCGCATGTCGGCCTGGCCCTCGATCACGCTGGCGATGCCGTCGCGCAGCAACGGATGGTCGTCGACCGCGAGGATGCGGATCGTCGGTGAAGTGGCATGTTCGTTCGTCATCACCTGCTCGTCTCGTCTCTCGGTGTGCCGGCCCATCCGGACCAGCGCGCGGCCCATCCGAGCGCGCCGCCGCGCAGGCGAACCTGCAACCGGATGCTGGTCCCTTCATGGGCGGCGCTCGTCAGCGTGAAGCGCGCCCCGATCGTGCGGGCACGTTCGCGCATGCCCGCCACGCCCCAATGGCCGGTGCGACCGGCCGTGTATTCCTGCGTCGGCAGCATGCCGCGGCCGTCGTCGATCACCTCGAGCACGAGGCGCGACGGCGTCTGCTGCACCACCAGCCGGACCTGCTTGGCCTCGGCGTGGCGGTACGCGTTGAGCAACGCCTCGGCGCCGATGTGCCGCGCCTCGTCGAGCACCCGGTCGGGCAGCGGCTCGCCTTCGCCGCGCAGCGTCGCGGTGAACGTCGACGAGCCGTGCTCCGCGGCGAGATCCTCGCCGATGCGCTTGAGGATCTCGCCGAGCGTCACGTCCTCGCGCGTCGGCGTGCGCAGCTCGCTCACGCGGTCGCGGCCTTCGAGCAGCACCTGTTCCGCGCGGTCGAGCGATCGCTCCAGCGTCGCGCGCGTCGGGTCGGCGGGCGACATGCGGTCGACGCCCGACTGGAAGCGCAGGATCAGCCCCTGCACGCTTTGCAGCAAGGTGTCGTGCAGCTCGCGGGCGATGCGTTCGCGCTCGATCAGGATCGCCTCGTGGCGGTCGGCGTAGCGCTCGGCGAGCTGGCGCATGCGCCAGCGCATCAGCAGCCAGGCGAGCAATACGGCCACGGGTACCCACAGCGCGCGGAACCACCACGTCTGGTTGAACGCCGGCGGCACGACGAAGAACAGCGTCGCCGGCTGCGTGCTCCACAGGCCGTCCTCGTTGGCCGCGGCAACGCGGAACACGTAGCGGCCCGGCGCGAGATTGGTGTAGTGCGCCGCGCGCTGCGCGCCGCTGTCCTGCCAGCCGGCGTCGATGCCTTCGAGCTGCACGCGAAAGCGCACGCGCTCGGGCTGGGCCAGCGCGCCGGCGGTGAAGCGCAGGTCGATCTCGCGCGTGCCCACCGGCAGCCGCAGCGCCGGCGCACCCGGCGCCTGCTGCGGCCAGCTGTCGGCGCCGGCGTTCAGCGCGAGGATCTGCACCGGCGGCGCGAGCGTGTTGCGGCGGATGTGCGCGGGGTCGATCCAGACCACGCTGTTGTTCGTCGCGAACCACAGCTTGCCGTCGTCGGCCGCCACGGCGGTCGGCACCGGTCGCAGCTGCGCGGGCGCGCCGTCGAGGCCGTCGTGGAAGTCGAAGCGTTCCGCGACGACGGCGTGCGCAGGGTCGGCGAGCGCGCTGGTGATCTCGTCGGCCGGCAGCCGGACGATACCCAACACTGTATTGAGCCAGACGTTGCCGGCCGCGTCGCCGACGACGCCCGAGACGCCCGCGAGAGGCTCGCGCCCGGCGATGCGGATCGTGCGCACGCGGCCGTCGACGGCCACCGCCAGCCCGAGCTCGCCGCCCAGCCACATCCGCCCGTCCTGCGCGCACAGGCTCAGCAGGCTGCCGACCTGCAGCCCGTCGGCCGCGCCCCAGTGCGACTGCGTGCCGTCGGGGTCGACCATCACGAGCCGGTTGAACGCGTAGCCGAGCCAGAGCCGGCCACGCGCGTCGCGCGTCATCGCGAGCGGGTTGGCGTCGGGGCCGCCCGGCGGCTCGTCGACGTGGTGCCAGCCGGTCGACGGCGGCGCGTCCTGCTCCCACTGCCCGTGGCGCGAGATCGCGAGCCGCATGCGGCCGCCGCCCATGTCGACCATCGCCTGCACCGGCGTGCCCGACAGCGCCGCCGGCAGCGCGACGCGCTGCGCCGTGTCGCCGCGGATCTTCCAGACGCCGAGCGCGCCGGCCATCCACACGTCGCCCTGCGAATCGCGCAGCACGCTGGTGATGCGCGGGCCGACCTCGGGCAGGCGGCGCTCGTCGCGGCCCAGGCGCGCGGCCGCGACCTCGGTGCTGCCGGCCCACACGCCTTCGCCCGCGGCCGGCGCGAGCGACGGCCACAGCAGGTCGGCCGGCAGCGCGGCGCGCGTCAGCTTGTTGGCGCGGAAGCGGTCGAGGCCGCCGCTGGTGGCCACCCAGAGGCTGCCTTCGTGGTCCTCGAGGAACGCGAGCACCTGGTCGCCGCTGAGGCCCTTGTCGCGGCCGAAGCGCTGCGCCGCGTCGGCGATCGGGTCGCCGTCGGCGGCGAGCGGTGGCAGCCGGTCGGCGTCGACGAGGCGCGTCAGCCCGCCGAGGATGCCGACCCACAGCGCGCCGTCGCGATCGAACAGCAGCGGGCCGACGTGGCCCGGCCCCGGCGGGTCCGCGTGCAGCGGCGGCGGGCCGTCGGTGACCGGCAGCGGCCACACGCCCTGCGTGCCGTTGGACTCCCACACGCCGCCGTCCGCGCGCTCCGCGAGCCACGCATAGCTGATCGAGCGGCTCGAGCGCTCGAAGCGCGCGCCGCCGCGCGGCAAGCGCCACGTGCCGTCCTCGGCGACGGCCCACAGCGTGCCGGCACGATCCGCGTGCAGCGCGTACGTCGCGCCGGCCGGGTAGCCCGCGGCTTCCGGCGGCGCCGTCCAGCGTCGGCCGTCGAAGCGAGAGATACCCGTGGTCGTACCGACCCAGACGCGCCCGCTCGCATCGCGCTCGATTGCGGTGACCGTGCCCGAGGGCAGCCCGTCGGTGCGTCCGTAGTGCTTGAGCTCGCCGTGGTTCCACCAGCCGACGCCGCCGAAGCGGTAGCCGATCCACAGGCCGCCGCCGGGCGGCGCGAGCAGCGTCGACACGCTGCCCGTCGGCCCTTCCTGTCCGCGCGGCGGCTGGAAGCGCTCGAACTGCGCGCCGTCGAAGCGGAAGAGGCCTGTCGCGCTGCCGAGCCACAGCAGGCCGTCGTCCGTCTGCGCGAGCGACTCGACCTGCGCCGGCGCGCCGTCGCGTGTCGACCAGGCGGTGTGATGCAGCTGCGCGAGCGTCAGCGACCGATCGATCGCATGCACCGCGCCGACGCAGGACGACAACGCCACGCAGGCCAGCGAACGTCGGAGCAGTCGGCGAAGAGAGGAGGGCGCGCGGGCGACGGGCATCGTGGGAGGGGGGCTCCCGGCGGCGCCCGGCGGGCGTGCCAAGCAGCGGGTGCGGGGGGGGCAGGGGTGCACCTGAATTGTGCCTGCCACCCTCGGCGAAAAGGGTGGAAACGTTGCCTCGTCACTCGAAAGGGTAACTGCGATTTCACCCGGAATCCGGGTATCGCCGCCGCGGGGCGCTCCTCAAAATGATCCTTGGTCGGCATGCATCGGAATGAGCCTCGCTGGGGAGCGGGGCGAGTGTGCGTCACGAGCCCGGTGCGAGTTGGGCGCTGCCGGGTCTCAGTCACTGCCGAGGCCTGTCGACCGTTTTTTTTGTCGTCCCAACGCTTCGCCATTCATCCATTCAATCGAGGAAGAGTCATGAGCAAGTCTGTCCGGGTACCAGGTTTGATCGGCAAGGGCGCCGCGTTGGCGAGCCCGCTGCTGTGCGCGTTGCTGGCCGGCGTGTCGCTGTCGGCGCAGGCCGGCACGACTGCCGCGGTGCGCGACGTCGGCGCCGTGCGCGCCGCGACGCCGATGCAGGCGGTCGTGTGGCTGAAGGGCGCGCAGGACGCGGGCCTCGACGGCGCGGTCGCCAACCTGTACGACCCGGCGTCGCCGTCGTACCACCGCTGGCTGTCGTCCGACGAGCTGTCGGCCTACGCGCCCGCCGCGCACGAGCTCGCGGCCGCGCGCGCGTCGCTCGAGGCGCAGGGCCTGCATGTCGACCGCGTGCTCGAGGGCGGCACGATGGTGAAGGTGTCGGCCACCGCGGGCGCGCTGCAGTCGGCGTTCGGCACCACGATCCACCAGTTCCAGTCGACCGCGGACTCGACGACGAAGACGTTCTTCAAGACCAGCACCGTGCCGAAGTACCAGGGCGCGAACGCGCAGCTGGTGGGCGGCGTGTCGAGCCTCGGCGGCGCGGGCGCGCACCCGTTCCTCGCGCGCCAGGTCAACTTCTCGAGCGGCGGCATCGTCCCCGGCGTCACGCCGCAGGCCGGCACCGATCCGCTGGCCTCGTTCACGCAGCAATGCTTCGGCGCGAAGTTCAGCGAGCAGATGGCGGGCTTCGCGCCGGTCATCGGCGGCACGGGCAGCGGCGAGGTCATCTCGAAATTCTCCGGCCCGACCTATCTCGACACCACGGACGCCATCAACCGCAAGGCCTGCGGCTCCACCGCGAAGCAGCTCGTGCAGCACTACGGCCTGGCCGAGGCGCACGCGCTCGGCTGGACGGGCAAGGGCCAGACCATCGTCATCGTCGACGCGTACGGCGCGCCGACCATCGCGGCCGACGTCAACACCTTCTCGCACGCGATGGGCCTGCCGGCGATGAACGCGAAGACGCTGCAGGTCGTCTACCCGGACGGCCAGCCCGACGGCGGCGACCCCGACTGGGCGCTCGAGACCACGCTCGACGTCGAATGGGCGCACGCCTTCGCGCCCGACGCGAAGATCGTCATCGTCGTCGCCCCGAGCAACGACAACGCCGAGCTCGCATACGGCGTGGAGTATGCGGCGGAGCACCACCTCGGCAACGTGATCTCGAACAGCTGGGGCCTCGCCGAGGCCGAGGCCGACGCGAACACCGCGCAGATGTTCAGCAACGTCTTCAAGCGCGCGGCCGCGCGCGGCGTCGCGGTCAACGTGGCGACCGGCGACAGCGGCGACAACGGCGTCGGCTCGCCCGTCGGCGCGGCGTCGATCCCCGCGGACTCGCCGTATGCCACCGGCATCGGCGGCACCAGCATCGGCATCCCGAGCGACGACGGCCCGGTCGAAGCCGCCTGGGGCATCGACGTGACGCAGCTCGGGCAGCGCATCCGCCCGTTCCACTTCCCCAACGTGCACGGCTTCGTGCAGGGCAGCGGCGGCGGCGAGAGCACGTTCCTGAAGAAGCCCGCGTTCCAGCACGCGTTGCCCGGCAAGGGCCGCCAGCTGCCGGACATCTCGGCGCTCGCCGATCCGCAGACCGGCGCGATCGTCGTCGAGACCAACCCGGACACCGGCCTGCCGGTCTGGTTCGTCGTCGGCGGCACGAGCCTGGCCACGCCGATCTTCTCCGCGGTCTGGGCGCTGGCCGACGAGGCCGCGGGCGAGTCGCTGGGGCAGGCCGCGCCGGCGATCTCGACGATGCCCGACTGGGCGATCCGCGACGTGCTGCCGATCAAGTCGAAGAAGACGACCACCAGCGGCTCGATCTCGTTCCGTGCCGGCCCGTTCGTGCCCTGGGACGCCGCGCAGACGCTCGGCACCACCGACACGCAGCCGACCGGCTTCACGAGCGCGCTGATCTACGTCGGCCTCACGCCGTTCGACGGCTGGAACGTCGTCGGCTTCGGCACCGACTCGTCGCTCGCCGCCGCCCGCGGCTGGGACAACGCGACCGGCTACGGCGTGCCCAACGGCGCGCTGTTCATCGCCTCGGCGGCGCTGTTCGCACGCGAGCATCATTGACCGGACGCCGATGACGCGCGTGTCGACGACGACACGCCGCGCACGAACGACAAGGCCTCGCGACGCGAGGCCTTTTTCGTTGGCGCGGCCAGCCGGCGCGCGACGGCGGCTACCTGGCCTGAACGCGCGGCGCGCGGCCCGGCTCGGGCCGGCGGCGGCCGAGCTCGGTCTCGCGCTCCAGCAGCGTCACCATCCAGTCGATGAACACGCGCACCTTCGCGCTGCGGAACCGGTTGGGCGGATAGACGACGTACAGCGGCATCGGCTGCGAGCGCCACTCCGGCAGCACGTGCACGAGCAGGCCCGACTTCAGCGCCGTCCGCACCGCGAAGGAGGGCGCGTTGATCAACCCGACGCCGGACAGCCCCGCCGCGAGGAACGCGTTCGTGTCGTCCATCAGCAGGCGTTGGCGCGGCGCGATCTCGACGCGCTGGTCGCCGTTGATGAACACCAGCGGCAATGCGCGTCCGGTGCCGGGATGCAGCATGCCGACGATGTCGTGGCCTTCGGCGAGGTCGTCCGGATGGCGCGGCGTGCCGCGCGCGGCGAGGTAGTCCGGCGTGGCGCAGGCGATGAAATGGAAGTCGCCGATGTGGCGCGCGATGAGCGACTGCTCCGCGACGTTGCCCACGCGCAGCGCGCAGTCGATGCCGTCGGCGATGACGTCGCGCACGTGGTTGCTGATGCCCAGCTCGAGGTCGATGTCCGGATAGGCCGCGTAGAACTCGGGCAGGGACGGCACGATCAGCTGCGTCGCGACGGCGACCGCCGCCTCGACGCGGATCTTGCCCGCCGGCCGCGCGAGCGACTGGCGGGCGGTCGATTCGATGTCGGCGAGATCGGCGAGCAGCTGCACGACGCGCTCGTAGTACGCCGCGCCCTCGGGCGTGACGGTGACCTGGCGTGTCGTGCGTTGCAGCAGGCGCACGCGCAGGTCGGCCTCGAGCGCCTGAACGAGGCGCGTGACCTTCGGCGGCGGGAGGTCGAGCGACTCGGCGGCCTTCGTGAAGCTGCCGGCTTCGACCACGCGCGCGAACACGCTCATCGCGGTGATTCTGTCCATGCGGCGGCAGGATAGCGGCCGATGCGTTCGCACGCTGCCGTCAGGGCATTCAAACAGCCGCCGGCGGGCTAGCCCGAAAGGTGCAGCCGGCGATCATCCCTGGGGCGGTTTCGCCGGCGCCCGTCGCCGCGCAGACTGGGCGCGACGCCTGGGAGGACTCCGCCATGATGCGCACGCTCGCGCTCGACCA
>JASLEM010000376.1 GCA_030151165.1 Burkholderiaceae bacterium | reverse complement strand
CGAGCGCCGTCAGCTCCTACACCGCCGAGCAGATCAAGCCGCTGCTCGAGACGCAGATGAAGTACACCTTCCTGCCGCAGTCGGTGCCGGCGTATTCGGCGGCCGAGGTGCTGGGCAAGCTGCAGAAGGACTACCCCGAGTACTCCTTCAAGTCGGCGATGCTGAACCCGACGAACCCGCGCGACCGCGCAGTGGCCTGGGAGGAGGACATCGTCAACAACTTCAAGCACGCCGACGTGAAGGAGTTCATCGGCGAGCGCGACACCCCCACGGGCACCGCGCTGTTTATCGCGCGCCCGATCCGCATCACCAACCCCGCGTGCCTGGCCTGCCACAGCACGCCGGACGCCGCGCCGAAGACGCTCACCGACAAGTACGGCCCGTCCAACGGCTTCGGCTGGACGCTCAACGACACCATCGGCATCCAGGTGGTCTCGGTGCCGATGACGCTGCCCATGCACCGCGCCGACCAGGCCCTGCTGGTCGTGATGGCCGTGCTCACCGGCGTGTTCCTGCTGATCGGCGCGGCGCTCAACTTCATGCTGTGGCGGCTCGTCATCCGGCCGGTGAGCAGGTTGTCCGCGATCGCCGACCGCGTGTCGCTCGGCGAGTTCGAGGCGCCCGAGTTCAGCGTGAAGTCGAAGGACGAGATCGGCACGCTGTCCGAATCGTTCGGCCGCATGCGCACGAGCCTGACGCACGCCATGAAGATGCTCGATTCCTGAGATCCGCACACCCGTCCGTCCAATGGCCATTCCTGAACGCATCGGCAAGTACACGATCTCCGAAGTCCTCGGCAAGGGCTCGATGGGCACCGTGTACAAGGGCTTCGACCCGCACATCCATCGGCCGGTCGCGATCAAGGTCATCCACAAGGAGTTGCTGGGCGACTCGAGCGCGACGGACTCGGCGGCCGCGCGCTTCCGCAACGAGGCCAAGGCGGTCGGGCGCATCATGCATCCCGGCGTGGTCGCGATCTACGAGTTCGGCGAGGACGACACCACCGCATTCATCGCGATGGAGTTCGTGCAGGGCCGCAACGTCGACGAGGTCATCGCGTCGGCGCCGATGCTGCCGCTCGAGCTGGTGCTGCGCATCATGGACCAGCTGCTCGACGCGCTGCAGTTCGCGCACGCGCAAGGCGTCTGGCATCGCGACGTCAAGCCCGCCAACCTGATCCTCACGCAGGGCGGCCAGGTCAAGCTGACCGACTTCGGCATCGCGCGCATCTCCGACGCCAACCTGACGCAGGTCTCGTCGGCGATCGGCACGCCCAGCTACATGGCGCCGGAGCAGTTCAAGGGCGTGGGCGTCGACCACCGCGCCGACCTGTTCGCGTGCGGCGTCGTGCTGTACCGGCTGCTGACCGGCAAGCGGCCGTTCACCGGCAGCGCGGACGTCGTCATGTACAAGATCCTC
This sequence comes from Burkholderiaceae bacterium, assembly GCA_030151165.1. The sequence goes on along the minus strand of JASLEM010000376.1, from coordinate 6,646 downwards.
AACGAGAACCCGCCGCCGCCGAGCGTGCTGACCGACGGCGCGCGGGACGTCGCGTTCGACGCCGTCGTGGCGCGCGCGATCGCGAAGAACAGCGCCGACCGCTACCAGAGCGCCGACGAGATGCGCCGCGCGTTGCGCGCGATCGCCGATGCGGTCGACGACGCCGAGCAGGATCCGACGCAGACCACCGTGCCGATGCCGCTCGACATGCCGGGCGCGCCGCATCGACAGGAGTCCGCGCATGCGCCCGCACCGGCCGCGTCGCAGACCGCCGTGTCGGCCAGCGGCACCGGCTTCACGCCCGCGGGCTGGGATGCCGGCGAGCTGAGCCGCATCGAGCGCGCGCTCGCGAGCCATGTCGGGCCGATGGCGCGGCTGATGGTGCGCGACGCCGCGCGCACCTGCTTCGATTCGGGCAGCCTCGTCGTGGCGGTCGCGCGCCACATCACCGAGGAGTCGCGCCGCCAGCAGTTCATCGAGGCCACGCATGGCGGCAGCCAGGCCAGGCCGGTGGGCAGCGGCGTCCGGCCGTCCGCCGGCACCGGCCAGACGCCTGTCCCCGCGCCGCAGGGCGCCGCCGTGGCCGACCCGCTCACCGACGAGTTCAAGGCGCGCGCGCTGCAGGTCGTCACGCGCAAGATGGGCCCGATCGCGAAGGTGATGGTCAGGCGCGCGGCCGAGCAGTGCGGCGGCGAGCGCGGCCGCTTCGTGCAGCTGCTGCTCGACGCGGCGTCCGAGTCCGAACGCACCGGGCTGCGGCGCGAGCTCGACGCCTGAGCGCCGATCAGTCGGCGAGCCCCATCTTCGGCGCTGCCTGCGCCGTCTTGCTGCGCGCCAGCGCCGCGATGAACTCGCGGTTGAACGCGGGCAGGTCGGCCGGCTTGCGGCTCGACGTCCAGTTGCCGTCGACCTCCACCTCGCGATCGACCCAGGTGCCGCCGGCGTTGCGGATGTCGTCCTGCAGCGACGGCCAGCTCGTCATCGTGCGGCCCTTCACGAGCCCGGCCGAGATCAGCAGCCAGCCACCGTGGCAGACGACGGCGATCGGCTTGCCGTCGTCCTCCATCGCGCGCACGAAGCGCTGCGCGGCCTCGACCATGCGCAGCGCGTCGGCGTTGATCACGCCGCCGGGCAGCACGACGCCGTCATAGTCGCGCGGGTCGGCCTGCGCCAGCGGCACGTCGACGTTGAACGAGTCGGCGTGCTCGTCGTGCTGCATGCCGGTGACGGTCGGACCCTCGGGCGAGACGATGTGCACGGTCGCGCCGGCCTCGCCGAGCGCGCGCAGCGGCTCGCTGAGCTCGGCCTGCTCGAAGAGATCGTGGACGAGAATGGCCACTTTCCGGCCGTCGAGTTGCTGGGTCATGGGGTGCTCCGCGGGCTGGGCGCCGGGATGGCGCGACGGCCGTTCGCGGCAGGCGCCATGCCCGCCGGCCGGCGGGTCCAAATACGCAGAGGACGCGAGCGCACGCATGAACTTCGCCGACTACCGAACCCACGACGCCACCGGCCTGGCCGAGCTCGTCGCCCGCCGCGAGGTTGCCGCGAGCGAGCTGCTCGGCCTCGCGCAGGCGCGCAACGCCGAGGTGCACGGTGACCTCAACGCCGTCTGCCGCCTGATGGACCGCGAGGCGCGGGCGCAGCTCGACGCGCTGCCGCGCGCCGGCGCGTTCGCCGGCGTGCCCTTCCTCCTGAAGGACTGCTCGCAGGACTACGCCGGCTTGGCGACCGGCTACGGCAGCCGCGCGTTCCAGCGCCTCGTGCCGCGCGAGCATTCGGCCGTCGTGCGGCGCTACCTCGACGCCGGCCTCGTCGTCTTCGGCAAGACCAACCTGCCCGAGTTGGCGCTGAAGGGCGTGACCGACCCGCGGGCCGCCGGCCGCACCAACAACCCGTGGAACCTCGCGCATACCCCCGGGGGTTCGAGCGGCGGCGCGGCGGCGGCGGTCGCGGCGGGCATCGTGCCGATGGCCGCGGGCAACGACGGCGGCGGCTCGATCCGCATCCCGGCCGCATGCTGCGGCCTGTTCGGGCTGCGGCCGTCGCGCGGGCGCGTGTCGGCCGGGCCGGCGGCGGGCGAGGTGTGGAACGGCGCGTCGAGCGAGGGCGTGCTCTCGCGCAGCGTGCGCGACACGGCCCGCGCGCTCGACGTCCTCGCGGGCGCCGAGCCGGGCGACCCGTTCGCGATCCCCGCGCCGGCCGAGCGCTACGCCGACGCGATGCAGCACGAGCCCGGCCGCCTGCGCATCGGCTTCACGACGGCGTCGCCGCTGGCCACCGAGGTGCATGCGGAGGCCGTCGCCGCGGTGCACGACGCCGCGCGCCTGCTGCAGTCGCTGGGCCACGACGTCGAGGAGGCCGCGCCGGAGATCGACGGCGCGCTGCTCGCCCGCTGCTACCTGCACATCTACTTCGGCCACGTGCCCGCCGCGATGGCGCAGGCGCGCGCCGCGGGCGCGAAAAGCGACGAGTTCGAGCTGCTGACGCGCGTGCTCGAGACCCTCGGCAAGGCGACCTCGGGCAGCGCGCTGACGGCGTACCAGCTGCGATGGAACGACCACGCGCGCGCGCTGGCCCGCTATCACCAGCGCTTCGACCTGCTGCTCACGCCGACCCTCGCCCACCCGCCCGTGCGCCACGGCGCGGGCGACCCGCCGCGCGGCCAGCAGATCGCGCTCGACGTGCTGAACCGCACCGGCCTGCTGGGTCTGCTCGCGCGGCTCGGCCTGCTCGAAGGCACCATCGACCAGATCGCGACCGACAGCCTGCGCTACGTCCCGTTCACGCAGCTCGCCAACCTCACCGGCACGCCCGCGATGAGCGTCCCGCTGCACTGGACGGCCGACGGCCTGCCGCTGGGCGTCCAGTTCGTCGCGCCGTTCGGGCGCGAGGATCGATTGCTGCAGCTCGCGCGGCAACTCGAGGCGGCACGGCCGTGGTTCGACCGCTTGCCGAGCCTGCGGCCGGCCTGAGGTCGTCGGGCGCGACGTCGCGTCGCGCGCCTCGTCAGCGCGCGGGCGGATCGTCGGCGTCGAGAAGGGCGAGGCGAAGGCCGACCAGCGCGGCGCCGAGCGTCGCGGGCTCGCGCAAGGCCTTGCGCGCCGCGCCGACGGCCTGGCGCACGCGGGCCGGCGTGCGGCCTCGTTCGATCAGCTCGACCGCCGGTTCGCGGCACGCGTCCAGGGTGCCGATCCAGTCGGCCGGGCTCGCGCGCTTCATGCGATGCGCCACGAGGCCGATCGCACGGAACGGCGGGGCGATCCTGTCGATGCGGGCCAGCGCCGCGAGGAAGGGCGCGCTGCCGTGCGATGGCGTCGCGGGATCGAGCGCGTCCGACAGCGCGGCGAGCGCGTCGGCAAGGCGACGGCGCAGCACGTCGGTCGAGCGCACCGGCAGCACGAACCACGCGGCGGCCACGCCGATCGCCGCGCCGATCGCGATCTCCTCGAGCCGCAACCCGAGGATCGCCGGCGCCGACGCGCCCGTGAAGCCTTGCAGCAACGCGAGCGCGAGCGTCACGAAGAGCGCCCACCACGCGTAGCCGACCGGCCGCAGCCACGTGCCGAGGAATACGGCCAGGAGTATCAGCGCCACCGTACCGGCGTCGTGCCCGCCGAGGTGCGCGCCGGCCGACAGCGCGAGCGCCGTGCCCGCGGCGGCGCCGAGCACGCGCAGCACGCTCTTGGTTGCGACGTCGAGTCGCCCGTGGTTGCCGCTGCCGACGATGAACGCGGTGAGCACGATCCACGCCCAGCGATCGGCGAAGAACGCATACCCGACGATGAAGGACACCGCGAGCGCGACCGCCATCTGCAACGCCATGCGCGTGCTGGCGATCGGCCGCAGCCCGCCGCTGGCCGGCCTGGGCGCCGCGGGTGGCGAGGCGACGGCGGGCCTCGACGGCGCCGCGGCCGGCAACCATTTCAGCCCTCGTGCGACCGCATGCAGCACGCTCACCCAGAACAGCGCGAGCAGCGCGACGATCACCGGCAGCAGCAGCGCCATCGCGGGCCCGACGCGCGTGGTCGGTACGTAGGGCGTGACGAGGATCACGACGAAGGGCAGCGCGACCAGCGCGCCCGCCTTGCGGCCCGCGTCGCCGAAGCGGCGCAGCCAGATCGACAGCGCGATCGCCGCCACGAACGTCGCCGCGCCGACGATCGGCAGGCGATGCAGCAGCATGGCGACACCGAGGGCCGCGAGGCTCACGACCGGCAGCGCGGCGGCGGCCTCGACACGCCCGCGCGAGTCGCGATCGAGCTCGCTGCGCGACAGCGACAGGCACAGCACGACCGCGAGGATCGCCGGTCCGGGCTCGGGGTCGATCGCCAGCGCGCAGGCCAGCGTGGCCGACGCGGCGAGCATCGTCACGACGGCGTCGACGAGCGAGCGCAGGAGCAGGGCACGAGGCATGGGCGAGGGTCTCCGGTCGCGGCGTCGGGAGGCGCGCAGCGATCGCTCGCGAGTGTAGGGGCGGCGCGTATGCTTGGCGACGCCATGGCCGCCGTCATCGAATTCGACACCCCTCGCCTGCGATTGCGCGCATGGCGCGACGCCGACCGTGCGCCGTTCGCCGCGATGAACGCCGACCCCGACGTCATGGCGTTCTTCCCCGCGCTGCAAGGCCGCGAGGCGAGCGACGCCAGCATCGACACGTGGCAGGCGCAGTTCGCGTCGCAGGGCTGGAGCAACTGGGCGGCGGCGTTGCGCGACACCGGCGAGTTCATCGGCTTCGTCGGCCTGTCGGTGCCGCGCCGCGTGCTGCCGTGCTCGCCGTGCGTGGAGATCGGCTGGCGCCTGGCGCGCGCATTCTGGGGCCGTGGCCTGGCGACCGAGGCGGCGCGAGGCGCCGTGCGCGTGGGCTTCGAGGATCTCGGCCTGGACGAGATCGTCTCGTTCACTGCGCTCGCCAACCGCCGCTCGCGCGCGGTCATGGAACGCCTCGGCATGCGTGATGCACACGAGGACTTCGATCACCCGGGCGTGCCCGAGGGCCACGCGCTGCGGCGGCATTGCCTCTATCGCCTCGCGCGCGCGGACTGGCCCGGCTAGACCTTCGCGAGCGAATCGCGCATCGCCACCGTCGGCACGAACTTGCGCGACACCGGCAGCTCGAGCCCGTGCTTCGCGTTCAGCAGCAGGCGGCAGGCGTTGAGGCCCATCTCCGCGATCGGGATGTGCACGCTGGTCAGGCGCGGCGAGAGGAAGGCGGCGACGTCGGCGTCGTCGTAGCCGAGCACCGACCACTTCTTCGGCACCGCGATGCCGCGCGCCTGCACGCAGCTGATCGCGCCCATCGCCATCTGGTCGTTGGCGCAGAAGAGGGCGGTGATGTCGGGCTTGCGGGCGATGAGGCGCTCGGCGGCGGCCCAGCCGGACGGCGGGCTGAAGTCGCCTTCCTCGACGAGGATGCGCGAGGTGTCGACGCCGCCTTCGGCGAGGCGGTCGAACAGGCCTTGCAGCCGCTGCTTGTTGTCGCCGACGATCGCCGGCCCCGAGATGACCGCGATGCGCCGGTGGCCGTGTTCGAGCAGCGTCTGCGCGGCGAGACGGCCCGCGGCCTTGTGGTCGACGGTGAAGCAGTTGCTCTTCATGCCCTTGACGTCGCGGTTGACGACCGCGATGTTGGGGAAGACGGCGCGCAGCGCGAGGAAGTCGGCGTCGCGCAGCGCGTTGCTGCACAGGATGATGCCGTCGCACTCGCGGTCGATGAGGAAGCGGGCGCCGTCGAGCGATTGCTGGCGCGTGTCCTCGTCGCCGCAACCGTTGGCGGCGACCATGTGGCGGTCCTGCTGGCGCAGCTCGGCGTCGATCGCGTCGAGCAGCGGGCCGTAGAACGGGCCCTTGAAGTCGGGCACGAAGATGCCGATGGTGCCGGTGCTCTGCAGCGACAGCGCGCGCGCGATCGCGCTGGGGCGGAACCCGAGCTTCGTGGCCGCGGCCTCGACGCGCTGCGCGGCGGCCTCCGAGAACGAGCCCTTGCCGCTGATGACGCGCGAGGCGGTGCCCACGCCCACCCCGGCGAGGCGCGCTACGTCCTTGATCGTCGACATGCTGTGTGCCTCCCCGCTACGGCGTTCTGTTGTCTGGTGTCTGGCGTCTAGTGGGGGCGATGATAGAACGCCGAGGCGTGCAGCTCGATGCGTTCCTCGGTCGCCGGGTCGAACACGCTGGCGCGCTCGAGATCCATCTCCACGCCGACGACGCTGCCGACGCCGAACCGCCCCGCCGCCGGCGCGAGCGCCGCGAGCTTGTGGCCCTGCATGTCCAGCCAGACGACCTCGTGCGCGCCCATGGTCTCGACGAGCGTGACTTGCGCGCCGGGGAACGCGTCGCCGCCCGCGTGCAGCGTGAGGTGTTCGGGCCGGATGCCGAGCACGGCGGCCGTCGGCGCCGCGGCCTTGCCGGCCGTGACCAGGCCCTCGATGAAGTTCATGCTGGGCGAGCCGAGGAAGCCGGCGACGAACATGTTGGCCGGGCGGGCATATACCTCACCCGGTGTGCCGATCTGCTGGATGCGGCCGCCGCGCATCACGGCGACGCGCGTGGCCAGCGTCATCGCCTCGACCTGGTCGTGCGTGACGTAGATCATCGTGGCGCCCAGGTCGCGGTGCAGCGCCTTGAGCTCGCGGCGCAGCTCGGTGCG
>JASLEM010000330.1 GCA_030151165.1 Burkholderiaceae bacterium | reverse complement strand
TTCCACGAGGAGAACTGCATCGGCTGCGGCTACTGCGTCACCGGCTGCCCGTTCGACGTGCCGCGCATCTCGAAGAAGGACCACAAGGCCTACAAGTGCACGCTGTGCTCCGACCGCGTCGCCGTGGGCCTCGAGCCCGCCTGCGTGAAGACGTGCCCGACCGGCGCGATCATGTTCGGCACCAAGGACGCGATGAAGGACCAGGCCGAGGAGCGCATCGTCGACCTGAAGGAGCGCGGCTTCGACAAGGCGGGCCTCTACGATCCGGCCGGCGTCGGCGGCACGCACGTGATGTACGTGCTGCACCACGCGGACCAGCCCTCGCTCTACGCCGACCTGCCGGACGCGCCGCGCATCAGCCCGCTCGTCGGCCTGTGGAAGGGCGTGGCCAAGCCGCTCGCGACGTTGGCCCTCGGCGCGGCGGTGATCGGCAGCTTCTTCCACTACATCGTCAAGGGGCCGATCGAGGTCGAGGAAGAGGCGCCGGACAACGACGCGCGCGACGCGCGGGTCGACGGCCCGTCCGACGACCTCGGCACCGGCCGTGACGACCACCGGGAGGACGCGCGATGAGCCGCCCCCGCAACGAGATCCGCCGCTACACGGCGCCCGAGCGCGTCAACCACTGGACGGTCGCGATCTGCTTCGTGCTGCTCGCGCTCTCCGGCCTCGCGTTCTTCCACCCGGCGTTCTTCTTCCTCACCGACCTGTTCGGCGGCGGCCCGTGGGCGCGCATCCTGCATCCGTACATCGGCCTCGCGCTGTTCCTCGCGTTCGCGATGCTGGTCGTGCGCTTCTGGCGCGACAACCTGATCGAGCGGCGCGACATCGACTGGCTCAAGCAGGTGCCCGAGCTCGCCGTCAGCGGCGACGACACGGCCATGCCCGAGCAGGGCAAGAACAACGGCGGCCAGAAGGCGCTGTTCTGGTGCCTCGTCGCGGGCATCACCGTGCTGCTGCTGACCGGGCTCGTGATGTGGCGCGCGTGGTGGACGCCGCCGATCCTGCTGATCCGCGTCGCGAGCCTGCTGCACGCCGTCGCGGCGGTCGCGTGCATCGGCCTGATCATCGCGCACATCTACGCGGCGATCTGGGTCAAGGGCAGCATCCACGCGATGGTGCGCGGCACGGTGACGCCCGCGTGGGCGTGGCAGCACCACCGCGCGTGGTACCGCCGGATCATGGGCGGCCCGCGCCATTGACCCGCGCGGCGCCGCACGGGACCGGCGCCGCCCATTTCAGGTAAAACCGTTCCCGTGCAACGCATTCTTCAACAGGGTGAGATCGAAGGGCTCGACCGCATCGAGTTCCCGCGCGTGCGCCTGCCGCAGCCGGCCTCGCTGTTCGCCGAACGCGCCGCGCGGCTGCGCCAGCTCGCGCCGGGCAACCCGATCGCCGACTATCTCGGCTTCGTCGCGCGGCTCGTCGACGTGCAGGCGCGCGCCGCGGCCACGATCCGCACCACGGCGCCCGACGAGTCGACCCTCGCCCGCGCGCTCGAACACGGCATGCCGGTGCTGCCCGCGGGCGAGTCGCTCGACCCGGCGTGGCGCGACGCGCTGGGGCAACTGCTCGAGGCCATCGGCGACGACGCGGCGTCGCCGCCGGCATCACGCGACATCGCAGCGGCACTGGGCGCGCTCGACGGCGGCGAGCTCGACGCCCTCGCGCGCGACGCGATCGCCGGCGACGTCGCGCCGCGCTGGCAGGCCGCGCGCCCCGTCGTGATGGCGGCGCTGCAGGTCGCCTTCGCGGACGCCGCCAGCCGGCTCGACGTCCGGCGCATCGCGCATGTCGACCCCGCGACGATCTGCCCCGTCTGCGCCAGCCTGCCGGTCGCCGGCGTGCTGCGCATCGGCGGCCAGGCGGGCGGTCACCGCTACCTGCACTGCGCACTGTGCGCCACCGAGTGGCATCTCGTGCGCGTCAAGTGCAGCCATTGCGAGTCGACGAAAGGCATACGCTACCAGGGTATCGAGCCCGACCCGGACGGCCGCTCGCGCGCCGTCCTGGCCGAGACCTGCGACGCGTGCCACACGTACCGCAAGCAGGTGGACCAGGAAAAGGATCCGTTGGCCGAGCCGCTGGCCGACGACCTCGCCAGCCTGATGCTCGACCTGCTGCTGGCCGACACGCCGTTCGCCCGCGCGAGCGACAACCCGTGGCTCGCGCTGGCCGCGCCGACGGACGACGCGGAGGCCGGCGAATGAGCGAGGCCCTGCCCGCCAAGGCCGCGTCGATGCGCCAGCTGCCCGCCGTCGACCGGCTGCTGGCCGCGCCCGAACTCGCGGCCGCATTGCAGGCGCACGGTGCGACGCAGGTGACGAGCGCGGTGCGCGCCGACCTCGATCGCGTGCGCGACGCGATGCGCGCTGGCACCGACGTGCCCGGCGCCGAGCTCGAGCCCGGCGCGATCGCGCGCCGCGTCGAGGCCGCGATCGCCGCGCGCAACGCGCCGCGCCTGCGCATCGTCTTCAACCTGACCGGCACCGTGCTGCACACCAACCTCGGCCGCGCGCCGCTGCCCGACGAGGCCGTGCAGGCCGTCGTGCGTGCGCTGGTCGCGCCCGCGAACCTCGAGTACGACCTTGCGACCGGCGGCCGCGGCGACCGCGACGACCTCGTCGCCGGCCTGTTGTGCGAGCTCACCGGCGCCGAGGCCGCCACCGTCGTCAACAACAACGCCGCGGCGGTGCTGCTGATGCTGAACTCGCTCGCGCCGCGCAAGGAGGTCGTCGTCTCGCGCGGCGAGCTGGTGGAGATCGGCGGCGCCTTCCGCATCCCGGACATCATGGGCCGCGCCGGCGCGAAGCTGGTCGAGATCGGCACCACCAACCGCACGCACGCCCGCGACTACGAGGCCGCCATCGGCCCGCGCACCGGCCTGCTGATGAAGGTGCATTGCAGCAACTACGCGGTCACGGGCTTCACGGCGAGCGTCGCCGAATCGGAGGTCGCGCGCATCGCGCATGCGCGCGGCGTGCCGCTGGCGGTCGACCTCGGCAGCGGCACGCTGGCGGACCTCGCCGACTGGGGCCTGCCGCACGAACCGACGGTGCGCGACATCGTCTCCGCCGGCGCCGACATCGTCAGCTTCAGCGGCGACAAGCTCCTGGGCGGTCCGCAGGCCGGCATGATCGTCGGCCGCAAGGATCTCATCGCGAAGATCAAGAAGAACCCGCTCAAGCGCGCGCTGCGCGTCGGCAAGCTGACGCTCGCGGCGCTGGAGCCGGTGCTCGCGCTCTATCGCGCGCCCGAGAAACTCGCCCAACGCCTGCCGACGCTGCGCCTGCTGACGCGCCCGCAGGCGCAGATGCGGGCGCAGGCGGAGCGTCTGATCGCGCCGCTGCAGCAAGCAGTCGGCGCGAGCTTCGTCGTCGATGCCGTCGCCGTGCTCAGCCAGATCGGCAGTGGCGCGTTGCCGGTCGACCTGCTGCCCAGCGTCGGACTGCGCCTGACGCCGTCGCCCGCGCGTCGCGCGGGACGCGAACTCGCGCGGCTCGAAGGCGCGTTGCGCGCACTCGAGCGCCCCGTCATCGGCCGCATCGCCGACGGCGCGCTGTGGCTCGACCTGCGCTGCCTCGAGGACGCCGACGAACCCGCGTTCACGTCGCAGCTCGCGACGCTGGCCCGCGCGCTCGCCGCATGATCGTCGGCACCGCCGGGCACATCGACCACGGCAAGACGACGCTCGTGCGCGCGCTGACGGGCGTCGACACCGACCGCCTGAAGGAAGAGAAGGCGCGCGGCATCACCATCGAGCTGGGCTACGCCTACGCGCCGATCGCGGGCAACGAGGTGCTCGGCTTCGTCGACGTGCCCGGGCATGAACGCTTCGTGCACACGATGGTCGCCGGGGCCACCGGCATCGACCACGCGTTGCTGGTGGTGGCCGCGGACGACGGCGTGATGCCGCAGACGCGCGAGCATCTCGATATCCTCCAGTTGCTCGGCGTGCGCGAAGGTACCGTGGCCTTGAGCAAGGTCGACCGCGTGCCACCGGCGCGCGTGGCCGAAGTGCGCGCCGAACTCGCGCTCGCGTTGCAGGACTCGGCGCTGGCCGAGGCGCCCGTGTTCGAGACGGCGGCGAGCCGCGACGGCGACCCCGGCGTCGCGGCGCTGAAGACGCATCTCGAGGCCGCGGCGCGACGCCGGCCGCGCGCCGGCGTCGACGGCCTGTTCCGCCTCGCCGTCGACCGCGTGTTCAGCCTGCCGGGGCAAGGGACGATCGTCACCGGCAGCGTGCATGGCGGCGCGGTGAGCGTGGGCGACATGCTCGCGCATTCCGCCACCGGCCAGGCCGTGCGCGTGCGCAGCCTCCACGCGCAGAACCGCGCCAGCGAACGCGGCCTGGCGCACCAGCGTTGCGCGTTGAACCTGGCCGGCATCGAGGTAGCCGCCATCGCGCGCGGCGACTGGATCGCCGACGCCCGCGCGCTGCGCGCGAGCCCGCGCCTCGACGCGCGCCTGCACCTGCTGCCCGACGCCCCCACGCTCGCGACCTGGGCGCCGGTGCACGTGCATCTCGGCACCGCGCACCACGTCGCGCACGTCGCGCCGCTCGAAGGCGAACGGTTGCAGCCCGGCTCGCGCACGCGCGTTCAGCTGGTGTTCGGGCAACCGGTGTTCGCCCTCGCGGGCGACCGCTTCATCGTGCGCAACGCGCAGGCCGATCGCACGATCGGCGGCGGCGTGGTGATCGATCCGCTCGCGCCCGAGCGTCGACGCCGCAGCCCGGAGCGGCTCGCGTGGCTGGCCGCGGTCGAAGCGGCGCGGGACGGCGGCTCGCTGGGGGACGTCATCGCCCACGCGCCTGCGGGCATCGCCCGATCGCATCTCGCGTGGCTGATGGGCGCGCCCGAGGATCGCCTGCCACCGTTCGACGCCGACGTGCGCGTGCTGGCCGACGGGCCGCACGACGCGCTGCTCGTCGCCGAGGCGGCATGGCAGGCGGCGAGCGACGCGCTCGTCTCGACGCTCGACCGCTTCCACGAGACGCACCCCGACGAACCCGGTGTCAACGCCGCCCGCCTGCGCCGCATGGCGATGCCGGGACGCGCGCCCGAGCGCGGCCGCGACACGCTCTGGCGCGCGCTGCTCGACGCACTGCTGCGCGACGGCCGGCTGCAGGCCAGCGGCGCGTGGCTGCACCGGCCGGGCCACGCCGTCACGCTCACGCCCGCGGAAGACGCCCTCGCGGCCCGCCTGCTGCCCTGGATCGAGGCCGGCGGCATCGATCCGCCCTGGGTGCGCGAACTCGCCGCGAGCGCGGCCGCGCCGGAGGACGACGTGCGCACGCTGCTGCGCAAGCTCGCGCGCCGGGGTCGGCTGTTCCAGTGCGTGAAGGATCTGTTCGTCGCGCCGTCGCGCGTGGGCGAGCTGGCGCGGTTGATCGCCGAGCTCGATGCGCGCGGCGGCCATGCCGGCGTGCGCGCCGCGGACCTGCGCGACGCCGCGGGCCTCGGCCGCAAGCGCGCGATCCAGTGGCTCGAGTTCTTCGACCGCGCGGGCTTCACGCGCCGCGTGCGTGATGCGCATGCGCTGGTCGGCGAGCCGGGCTGGCCCGACGCCGATCCGCGGGGAGAATGAGCCGGTTCGAGGAAGGCAAACGCATCCGGTGGTGCGTCCGGGCTTCAAACCCGGGTGGGGGCGTCAGCCGCTCCCAGGTAGGTTCGACTCCTGCTGCCTTCCGCCAACGATCGTCAGCGGCCGCGCCTCAGCGGTCGCAGTCGGCCCAGCTCGTCGGCGTCTCGTACAGCCGCAGCTTCTTCAGCTTGAGGTGGTTGCCGAAGCGCTCGGTGTAGAGCGGGCCGAGCGTCTCGAACGCGATCGCGACGAGGTTCTCCGCCGTCGGCACGCGGTCGACGACGACCGTCTTGTGCCCCGGGATCTGCGCGAGCAGGTCGCGGATCATCGTGTCGCCGTCGTGCACGATGAAGGCGTGATCCCACAGATCGACGAGATGATCCTTCGCGATCGCCTTGACGTCGCTGAAGTCCATCAGCATGCCGTGGTCGCTGGACGTCGGGTCGTCGACCGGCTCGCCCTCGAGCGTGATCTCCAGGGCATAGCGATGGCCATGCAGGTTGCGGCACTGGCTCTTGTGCTGCGGGATGCGGTGGCCGGCGTCGAACTCGAGGCGTTTGGTGATCGTGAGCATGATGGGATCGAGACCTGCAGGCCACGCGCCCCCGACATCATCTGATGTCGAGGATCTTGTGGGTCTGCAGGCCGAGTTTCCATTGAGGGTGCGCCAGGCAATAGTCCATCGCGAGGCGCAGGTTGGTCTTCTGCAGCACGTTGTCCATGGGCTGCAGGTAGAAATTCTTGAAGTCGAGGTGCGTGAAGCGCTGCGGGTCGACGCCGTCCTGCGGGAAGACCAGCTTCAGC
>JASLEM010000285.1 GCA_030151165.1 Burkholderiaceae bacterium | reverse complement strand
CGCTGACGCCGGGCTCGTCGCACGCGAGCGATGCCGCGACCGTCGCGCCGGCCGCGGCGTCGACCGCGGTCGCGGCGGCCCCGGTGCCGGCGTCGAATGCGCAGTCGCGCGCCTACATCAGCCCGGCGATGCAGCACGGCGCGAAGAAGCTCGCCGCCGACGCGCAGGCCTCCGGCGCCAAGCCGCCGACGGTCGCGCTGACGCCGCCGCCCGCGCCGTCGAAGCCGTCCGCCACGCCGCACCCCGCGGCGCCGACGTTGCCGCCCCCGTCAACCTCGTCAACCTCGTCGACCTCGACGACGATCGTGCCCACGGCCTCCACCACCTCGGGCAGCGCCGCTGCCGCGCTGCTGGCCGGCGGCGCCGCCCCGCATGCCTCCGACGCCGCTCCGGGCGCGAACCGCTTCGTCGTGCAGATCGGCGCGTTCGCCGACGACGCGAAGATGCGCGACGCGCGCGGCAAGGTCGAGAAGCTGGGCCTGAAGACCTACACCCAATCCGTCGACACGCCCGGCGGCAAGCGCGTGCGCCTGCGCGTCGGGCCGTTCCCGACCAAGGCCGAGGCCGACCGCACGGCGTCGAAGATCAAGGCCGACGGCCTGCCCGCCGCGGTGCTGGTGCTGTGAACGTCGACCTGCAACTCGGCTGGGTCGACCTCGCGCTGCTCGCGGTGCTGTGCCTGTCCGTGCTGGTCGGGCTCTGGCGCGGGTTCGTGTTCGAGATCGTCTCGCTGCTGGGCTGGCTGGTCGCGTTCGTGATGGCCAACCTGCTCGGGCCGCTGATCGCCGACAACCTGCCGTTCGGCGACCCGGCGTCGCCGGCGCGGCTCTGGATCGCCTATGGGCTCGTGTTCGTGCTGGTGCTGGTCGCCTGCTCGCTGCTCGCGCGGATGCTGCGCGCGCTGATCTCGGCCACGCCGCTGTCGGTCATCGATCGCCTGATGGGCGGCGTGTTCGGCGTCGTGCGCGGCGCGCTCGTCCTGGTGGTCGTGGGCACGCTGGTCACGCTGTCGCCGTTCGCGCGGTCGTCGCCGTGGCAGAACTCGCACGGCGCGCTGTGGTTGGGCATGGCGCTGGAAGGGTTGAAACCCGTCCTTCCGCAGTCACTTAACGTGCACTTCAACGCCTGACCTGTCCCCCAGGCGGGCGCTCGCGCGCCCATGCCAGCGGTCGCGCAAGGGTCGATGCGCCGCTGGCGGCGGACACGAACGAAGATCTCTCGGTATTTCAAGGAAACGGAACAGTCTATGTGCGGCATCGTCGGTGTGATCTCCAAGTCCCCGGTCAACCAGTTGATCTACGACTCGCTGCTGCTGCTGCAGCATCGGGGCCAGGACGCCGCGGGCATCGTGACGATGCAGGGCACGAAGTGCTTCATGCACAAGGCGCGCGGCATGGTCAAGGACGTCTTCCGCACCCGCAACATGCGCGCGCTGCCGGGCACGGTCGGGCTGGGCCAGGTGCGCTACCCGACGGCGGGCAACGCCTACAGCGAAGAGGAAGCGCAGCCGTTCTACGTCAACGCGCCGTTCGGCATCGTGCTGGTGCACAACGGCAACCTGACGAACGCGCACGTGCTGAAGGCGGAGCTGGTCGAGAAGGATCGCCGCCACATCAACACCGAGAGCGACACCGAGGTGCTGATCAACATCCTCGCGCACGAGCTCGAGCTCGCCGCGCGCGGTTCGGTGCTGACGCCCGAGGTGATCTTCGCGGCCGTCGCCGCCGTGCACAAGCGCGTGAAGGGCTCGTACGCCGTCGTCGCGCTGATCGCCGGCTACGGCCTGCTCGCGTTCCGCGACCCGTTCGGCATCCGCCCGCTGATCTACGGCACCGCCGACACCCCCGAAGGCAAGAGCGTGATCGTCGCGAGCGAGAGCGTCGCGCTCGAAGGCACGCTGCACCAGGTCGTGCGCGACGTCGCGCCGGGCGAGGCGCTGTTCATCGATCCGGACGGCAACGTGCACGCGAAGCAGTGCGCCGAGAACCCGACCCTGAACCCGTGCATGTTCGAGTACGTCTACCTCGCGCGGCCGGACTCGGTGATCGACGGCATCTCCGTCTACCAGGCGCGCCTGAACATGGGCGAGACGCTCGCGCAGCGCCTGATCTCGACGATGCCGCCGTCGGACATCGACGTCGTCATCCCGATCCCCGAGTCGAGCCGCCCGTCGGCGATGCAGCTCGCGCAGAAGATCGGCAAGCCGTACCGCGAGGGCTTCGTCAAGAACCGCTACGTCGGCCGCACGTTCATCATGCCGGGGCAGTCGGTGCGCAAGAAGTCGGTGCGCCAGAAGCTCAACGCGATCGGCGTCGAGTTCAAGGGCCGCAACGTGCTGCTGGTCGACGATTCCATCGTGCGTGGCACGACGTCCAAGGAGATCGTGCAGATGGCGCGCGAGGCCGGCGCGAACAAGGTCTACATGGCCTCGGCCGCGCCGCCGGTCAAGTACCCCAACGTGTATGGCATCGACATGCCCACGCCCGAGGAGCTGATCGCCGCCGGCCGCACGCAGGACGAGATCCGCGACTTCATCGGCGCCGACGCGCTGATCTACCAGGACGTCGACGCGATGAAGCGCGTGGTCGGCAAGCTGAACAAGGACATCGCGAACTTCGAGGCCTCGTGCTTCGACGGCCGCTACATCACCGGCGACGTCAGCGTCGAGGACTTCAGCACGATGCGCGAGCAGCGCCGCTCGCAGCACGACGAGGAAGACGATCCGGCGCGTTCGCGCCTGGCTCTGCAGAACAGCCAGGACTGACGGCCGATGAGCGACTTCAAGCGACTGCCCCGCGTCGAGTTCCCCGACGACGTGCGCCTCGACACCCTCGCCGTGCGCGAGGGGCTGCCGCGCACGCAGTGGGGCGAGAACTCGGAGGCGCTGTTCCTCACGAGCAGCTTCGTGCACCCGGACGCCGCGACCGCCGCCGCGCGCTTCGCGAACGAAGAGGAGGCCTTCGTCTACAGCCGCTTCTCGAACCCGACCGTGACGATGTTCGAGCGCCGCCTCGCCGCGCTCGAGGGCACCGAGGCGGCCGTCGGCACGGCCTCGGGCATGTCGGCGATCCTGATGCTGATCATGGGGCTGCTGAAGTCGGGCGACCACGTCGTCTGCTCGCGCAGCGTGTTCGGCTCGACGATCAAGCTGCTGCAGGGCGAGTTCGGCAAGTTCGGCGTGGAGTCGACGTTCGTCTCGCAGACCGACGTCGCCGAATGGCGCGCCGCGATGCGCCCCAACACGAAGCTGCTGTTCGCCGAGACGCCCAGCAACCCGCTGACCGAGATCTGCGACATCCGCGCGCTGAGCGAGATCGCGCAC
This sequence comes from Burkholderiaceae bacterium, assembly GCA_030151165.1. Next base: position 2,307 of record JASLEM010000285.1, on the reverse strand, counting down.
GAGGCGGGCGCGCTGCTGGCGGTCGACAACTGCTTTTGCACGCCGGCGCTGCAGCGCCCGGTGGCGTTCGGCGCCGACCTCGTCGTGCACAGCGGCACGAAGTACCTCGACGGCCAGGGCCGCGTGATCGCCGGCGCCGTCTGCGGCTCGAACGCGATCGTCGAGGGCAAGCTGATCCCGGTGCTGCGCTCGGCGGGCATGACGCTGTCGGCGTTCAACGCGTGGGTCTGCCTCAAGGGCATGGAGACGCTCTCGATCCGCATGGAGGCGCAGAGCGCGCGCGCGCTGAAGCTCGCGCAGTGGCTGCAGGAGCAGCCGGGCGTGACGCGCGTGTTCTATCCGGGGCTGCCGTCGCATCCGCAGCACGCGCTCGCGATGGCGCAGCAGGGCGGCGTCGGCGGGGCGGTGGTCTCGTTCGTCGCGCGCGGCGACACGCCGGAAGAGGCGCGCCGCAACGCGTTCGCGATCATCGACGCCACGCGCATCTGCTCGATCTCGGCCAACCTCGGCGACACCAAGACGATCATCACGCATCCGGCCAGCACCTCGCACGGACGCCTGACCGAGGAGCAGCGCCTGGCCGCCGGCATCACGCAGGGCCTGATCCGCGTCGCGATGGGCCTCGAGCACGTCGACGACATCCAGAACGACCTGAACCTGGGCCTCGCGCCGCTGGTGAAATGACCCCCACGGCCTTCCCCGTGCGCGCGTGACGCGCGCGCGGGAAGCGCACCGAGAACAAGACATGACCAACGCCATCCGCACCCGCATCGCCCCGTCGCCGACGGGCTTCCTGCACCTGGGCACCGCCCGCACCGCGCTGTACTCGTGGGCGTTCGCGCGCCACCACGGCGGCGAGTTCGTGCTGCGCATCGAGGACACCGACGTCGCGCGCTCGACGCAGGATTCCGTCGACCAGATCATCGCCGCCATGAACTGGCTGGGCCTGGGCTACGACGAAGGCCCGATCTACCAGATGCAGCGTCTGGAACGCTACAAGGCGGTCGTCGACACGATGGTCGCGGCCGGCACGGCCTACCTCTGCTACTGCACGCCGGAGGATCTCGAGAAGATGAAGGCCGACCAGGAAGCGCGCGGCGAGAAGCGGCGCTACGACGGCACGTGGCGCCCGCAGCCGGGCAAGACGCTGCCGCCGGTGCCGGCCGGCGTGAAGCCCGTCGTGCGCTTCGCGAACCCCGCCGACGGCGAAGTCACGTGGAGCGACCTCGTCAAGGGCCCGATCACGATCGCCAACAAGGAGATCGACGACCTGATCATCGTGCGCGACGACGGCGTGCCGACGTACAACTTCGCGGTCGTCGTCGACGACTGGGACATGAAGATCAGCCACGTCTTCCGCGGCGACGAGCACATCAACAACACGCCCTGGCAGATCAACATGTTCCACGCGCTGGGCGCGCCGCTGCCGCAGTTCGGCCACCTGCCCATCATCCTGGGCGACGACGGCCTGAAGCTGTCGAAGCGCCGCGGCGCGGTGAGCGTCACCGCGTACGAGGACGACGGCTACCTGCCCGAAGGCATGAACAACTACCTCGCGCGCCTGGGCTGGAGCCACGGCGACGACGAGCTGTTCACGCTCGACCAGATGGTCTCGTGGTTCGACGGCTCGCACCTGAACCGGAGCCCGGCGCAGTGGGACGCGGCCAAGCTGCTGTGGGTCAACGCGCATCACATGAAGCAGGCCGATGACGCACGCCTCGCGGCGCTCGTGGTCGCGCAGTTGAAGAAGCGCGCGGGCCTTGAAAATTCGGACGTCGCCGCCGACGAGACGATGGCCGCCCGCTGCGCCCTGCTGAAGGACCGCTGCCAGACCACGGTGGAACTGGCCGACTGGATCGAAATGTTCTTCAAGGCCGCGACGCCGGCGCAGGCCGATGTCGACCAGCACGTCACCGATGGCGCCCGGGCCGCGCTGCGCACGCTGCGCGAGAAGCTCGAGACCGCGGCGTGGGACAAGGCCGGCATCGCCGCCGCGATGAAGGAGACGCTCGCCGCCCACGCGATCAAGATGCCGCAGCTCGCGATCCCGCTGCGCGTGATCGTCTGCGGCCGTACCCAGACGCCGGCCATCGACGCCTTGATCGCACTTTTCCAGCGCGAAGTTGTGCTCGACCGCTTGCGCACTGTCTGAAATCTGTTCTATACTAGCGGTCTTCGCTCTTCACCACGCGATGCGGTATCGGAAGTCAAACGCCGACGCCAACATTGTGGGGGTATAGCTCAGCTGGGAGAGCGCTTGCATGGCATGCAAGAGGTCAGCGGTTCGATCCCGCTTACCTCCACCAA
>JASLEM010000277.1 GCA_030151165.1 Burkholderiaceae bacterium | reverse complement strand
TCGAGAAGGCCGGCATCGTGCCGGGCATCAAGGTCGACGAGGGCGCGAAGCCGCTCGCGGGCCACGACGGCGAGCTGGTGACCGAGGGCCTCGACGGCCTGCGCGACCGCCTCGCCGAGTATTCGAAGATGGGCGCGCGCTTCGCGAAATGGCGCGCGGTCATCACCATCGACGACACGAAGGACGCGCCGTCCCGCGGCTGCTACGAGGCCAACGCGCACGCGCTCGCGCGCTACGCGGCGCTGTGCCAGGAGGCCGGCATCGTGCCGATCGTCGAGCCCGAGGTGCTGATGGACGGCGCACACACGATCGAGCGCTGCTACGAGGTCACCGAGCGCGCGCTGTACTTCCTGTTCGACCAGCTGCGCACGCAGCGCGTCTATCTCGAGGGCACGATCCTCAAGCCGAACATGGTCGTGCCGGGCCTGAAGTGCGCGAAGCAGAACAGCGCCGACGAGGTCGCCGACGCCACGATCCAGTGCTTCCGCCGCGCCGTGCCGGCCGCGGTCGCCGGCATCGCGTTCCTCTCGGGCGGGCAGTCGGCGGCGGACGCGTCCGCGCGGCTCAACGCGATGAACGCGCGCAACAAGGGCACGCTGCCATGGCCGGTCGCGTTCTCGTTCGCGCGCGCGATCCAGGATCCGGCGATGAAGGCGTGGGGCGGCCAGGCCGGCAACGTCGCCGCGGCGCAGAAGGCGCTCGTCGAGCGCGCGCACCTGAACCGGCTGGCGCGGCGGGGCGAGTACACGGCGGCGATGGAGGATCGCTGAAGGCGTGGGCATGATCGGAGCGACGCGCATCGCTCCGGGGTTTGACGGCGAACGTCGTCGACGCCTCGCCTTCCGGTCTGCTCAGGCCTCGTCGCCGATGGCGCCGCGCAGGCCGTCCTCCTGCGCCTGGAATTCCTCGCCCGTGTTGCCGGCGAAGCGGCGCTTCACGCTTTCGGTGAACTGGTCGGGGCGCTGCGGCTTGATGAAGAGCGACGTGATCTGCGGGTGCGCGTCGCGCAGTTGGTCCTCGATGCGGGCGACGAGATCCTCGATCTGCGTGGCGGTGAGGCTGTCCTCGAACTCGAAGCTGATCGCCGCGAAGATCTGGTCGGGCGCGAGCTGCACGGTGACGACGCCGTTGGCGCGCGATGGGCCGCAGGCGTCGTTGGCGATCTTCAGGATCGAGCGGATCAGCGCGCCGTCCGCACGCTCGCCGATCAGCAGGCTCTTGCTCTCGCGCGCGAGCAGCGTCGACGTCGCGGCGAGCACCAGGCCGATCAGGATGGAGGCGACGCCGTCGGCGAGCGGCATGTCGAAGTGCGCGGCGAGCACCGTGCCGACGGCCGCGATCGCGATGCCCACGAGCGCGGCGCTGTCCTCGAACAGCACCATGAACAGCGGCGGATCCTTGCTCTTGCGGAACGCCTCGTAGTAGCCGAGATCGCCCTTGGCCTGGCGGAACTGGCGCAGCGAGATCACCCACGACCAACCTTCGAACAGGAAGGACAGCGCGAGCACGACCTCGCTGATGACGGCGTCCTCGATCGACTGCGGTGCGATCACGCGGCGCACGCCCTGCAGGATCGACACGCCTGCGCCGAGCGCGAACACCAGCAGCGCGACGATGAAGCTCCAGAAGTAGATCTCGCGCCCGTAGCCGATCGGGTGGTCGGCGTCGGCGCGGCGCTTCGCGCGGTGCATGCCGTACAGCAGCAGCAGCTCGTTGCCAGTGTCGACGAACGAGTGCACCGCCTCGCTGAGCATCGCCGAGCTGCCGGTGAAGAACGCGGCGACCGCCTTCGTCGCCGCGACGAGGATGTTGCCGACCAGCGCGGCCCACACCGCGCTCTTCGAGCCGGAGCCTCCGTCGACGACGGCCTGCACCTCAGCCATCGTGACGGCTCCTTTCGATCATCTTCCCAGCAGTTTCTTCGCGTGGGCGACCACATTGTCCGCCGTGAAGCCGAACTCCTTCAACAACACCTTGGCCGGCGCCGACGCGCCGAAGTGGTCGATGCCGATCACGCTGCCCGCCTGGCCGACGTAGCGCTCCCAGCCGAGCGTGACGCCGGCCTCGACGGCGAGCCGCTTCGTCACGGCCGGCGGCAGCACCTCGTCGCGATACGCCTGCGGTTGCGCGTCGAACAGGTCCCAGCTGGGCATCGAGACGCAGCGCACCTTCACGCCGTCCTTGCCCAGCGCCTCGGCCGCGGCCGTGATCAGGCCGACCTCGGAGCCGCTCGCGATCAGGATCAGCTCGGGCTTATGGTCGTCCGCATCGCCGATCACGTACGCGCCCTTCGCGAGGCCGTCGGCGCTCGGGTGCTTCGTGCGATCGAGCGTCGGCAGGTCCTGGCGCGTGAGCACGAGCAGCACCGGGCGATCCTTCGTCTCGACCGCGACCTTCCACGCGACCGCGGTCTCGTTCGCGTCGGCCGGGCGGATGACGGTGAGGCCGGGGATCGCGCGCAGGCTCAGCAGCTGCTCGATCGGCTGGTGCGTCGGGCCGTCCTCGCCGAGCGCGATGGAGTCGTGCGTGAACACGTGCAGCGCGTGCAGCTTCTGCAGCGCGGCGAGGCGGATCGCGGGCCGCATGTAGTCCGAGAAGATGAGGAAGGTCGAGCCGTACGGGATGAAGCCGCCGTGCGCCGCGAGCCCGTTGACGATCGCGCCCATCGCATGCTCGCGCACGCCGAAGTGCAGGTTGCGGCCGGCCCAGCTCGCGCCGCCCGGGTCGGCGCCTTCGATCTTCTTCGCGTCTTCCTTCGGCGCCGGGTTGAAGTCGCCGAGGCCGACGAGGTTGGTGAAGGTCGACGGGTCGAGGTCGGCCGAGCCGCCGAACAGCGCCGGCAGCTTCTTGCCGATCGCCGCGAGGATCTGCTTGCCGGCGACGCGCGTCGACAGGCCCTTCGCGTCCGCGGGGAACGTCGGCATGTCCGCGTCCCAGCCCGCGGGCAGCTGGCCCGCGAGACGGCCAGCGAACTCCTTCGCGAGATCGGGATACGCCGTGCCGTAGGCCTTCACGCGCTCGTTCCATTCGGCTTCGGCCTGCTCGCCCTTCTGCTGCGCCTCGAGGAAGTGCTTGCCGGCGGCCTCGGGCACGAGGAAGTCGGGCGACGCGGGCCAGCCGAGCTTCGCCTTGGTCGCGGCGACGTCGTCCGCGCCGAGCGGCGAGCCGTGCGCCTTGAAGCTGTCCTGCTTCGGCGAGCCGTAGCCCAGGTGCGTGCGCACGAGGATCAGCGTGGGGCGCGTGACGTCGGCGACCGCGGCCGCGAGCGCGCGGTCGATCGTCTCGACGTCGTTGCCGTCCGCGACCTTGATCGTCTGCCAGCCGTACGCCTCGAAGCGCTTGGCGCGGTCTTCCGAGAAGGTGATGTCGGTGCCCGCCGACAGGCTGACGTTGTTGTCGTCATAAAGACAGACGAGCTTGCCGAGCTGGAGATGCCCGGCGAGCGACGCAGCCTCGGCGGCGACGCCTTCCATCAGGTCGCCGTCGCTGACGATCGCCCACGTGCGATGGTCGACCACCGCGTGGCCGTCCTGGTTGTAGGTGCCGGCGAGCTGCGCCTCGGCGATGGCGAGGCCCACCGCGTTCGCGAGGCCCTGCCCCAGCGGCCCGGTGGTCACCTCGACGCCCGCCGTGTGGCCGCGCTCGGGGTGGCCCGGCGTCTTGCTGCCCCATTGGCGGAACTGCCGGATGTCGTCGATCGAGACGTCGTAGCCCGTCACGTGCAGCAGGCTGTACAGCAATGCCGAGCCGTGGCCGGCCGACAGCACGAAGCGGTCGCGGTCGGCCCACCGCGGGTTGGCGGGATGGTGCTTGAGGTAGCGCGTCCACAGCACGTAGGCCATCGGCGCGGCGTCGAGCGGCAGCCCGGGGTGGCCGCTGTCGGCCTTCTGCACCATGTCGACGGACAGGAAGCGCAGCGTGTCGATGCATTGTTGGTCGAGCGTGTCGGACATGGGGTCACTTTCGGCAAGGGCGGCGAGGGAGGACGATGATGCGCCGTGCACCGAGTGCCCGACCTGCGAAAGCGGGTACGCGGCTTGCTCTACGTTGCGCGGCCAGAAGGCTGTACGGCAATCCGCCGGCCCGCGTCCGACCACACGAACAATTCGAGCTTCCGGAGAAAGGGCGCGCGCGCCGTGGCTGCCATCCTGCATGACGTCGTCTTCCTGATCGACGTCGACAACACGCTTCTCGACAACGACCGCATCATCGGAGACCTGCGCGACCACCTGATGCAGGAGTTCGGCGTCGCCTGCTCGGGCCGGTACTGGACGCTGTTCGAGAAGCTGCGCGAGGAGCTCGGCTACGCCGACTACCTCGGCGCGCTGCAGCTCTATCGCAAGGACGTCGAGGGCAAGGGCACGCATGGGCAGCAGCTGCTGCAGATGTCGAGCTTCCTCGTCGACTACCCGTTCCAGGATCGCGTGTTCCCCGGCGCGTTCGACGCGCTGGCCAAGCTCGCGAAGTTCGGGCCGACGGTGATCCTGTCGGACGGCGACGTCGTCTTCCAGCCGCGCAAGATCCAGCGCTCGGGCCTCTGGCGCGCGGTCGACGGCCGCGTGCTCATCTACGTGCACAAGGAACTGATGCTCGACGAGGTGCAGCGCACCTTTCCGGCGCGTCACTACGTGATCGTCGACGACAAGCCGCGCATCCTCGGTGCGTTGAAGGCCTCGTGGGGCGACAAGGTGACGACGGTGTTCCCGCGGCAGGGGCATTACGCGGTCGACGCCGATGAAGTCGCTCGTTATCCGAAGCCGGACGTGGTCGTCGACCACATCGGCGACCTGGCGCGCATGAATATTGCCGCGTGGCTTCCTGCAACAGGAGCCACGGATGACGCGACCCACACAACTTCTCCATGATCTCGGGCAAAGCCTCTGGATCGACAACATCAGTCGGGAAACCTTGCAGAACGGCTCGCTCGCGAAGCTGATCGCGGAGGACAGCGTCACCGGCCTCACCTCGAATCCCACCATTTTCGAGAAGGCGATGGGCCAGGGCGATTTCTACGACGAGGCGATCGCGCGTCTCGCGCGCGAGGGCCGGTCGACCGAGGACCTGTTCTTCGCGCTCGCGGTCGACGACCTGCAGAAGGCCGCCGACCTGTTCCGCCCGACCTTCGACGCGACGCGCGGCATCGACGGCTGGGTCTCGCTGGAAGTCTCGCCCGAACTGGTCAACGACACCGCCGGCACGATCAGCGCCGCGACGAGCCTGCATGCGCAGGCCAAGCGCGACAACCTTTTCATCAAGATCCCCGGCACGCATGAGGGCCTGCCCGCGATCGAGGAATCGATCTACCGCGGCGTGCCGGTCAACGTGACGTTGCTGTTCTCGCGCGAGCACTACGTCGCGGCGGCCGATGCCTACATGCGCGGCATCGAGCGCCGGTTGAACGAAGGCAAGTCGCCCGTCGTCGACTCGGTCGCATCGCTGTTCGTCAGCCGCTGGGACGCGGCCGTGAAGGACGAGGTGTCGGCGGAGTACCAGAACCGGCTGGGCATCGCGGTGTCGATGCAGGCGTATCGCGCGTACCGCGAGCTGCTGGCGTCGGGCCGCTGGCGCAAGCTCGCCGAGGCCGGCGCGCATCCGCAGCGGCTGCTGTTCGCGAGCACCGGCACCAAGGATCCGCAGGCGTCCGAGACGCTGTACGTCGAGGCGCTCGCCGCGCCCGACACCGTCAACACGATGCCCGAGAAGACGCTGAAGGCGTTCGCCGAGCACGGCAAGCTCGGCGCGAGCCTGCCCGAGGACGGCGGCTATGCGGATGCGGTGATCGAGGAATTCCGGCGCGAAGGCGTCGACGTCGACGCGCTCGCGGCCAAGCTGCAGAAGGACGGCGGCGACGCGTTCGTGAAGTCGTGGCACGCGCTGATCGGCGGCCTGAACGAGAAGGTGACGGCGCTCACCGCGACCAGTCCCAGCTGAGCCCGCCCCGATGAATCCGCTCGTCATCGCGCCCTCGGTGCTGTCGGCCGACTTCGGCCGCCTCGCCGAGCAGGTGCGCGCCGTCGACGAGGCCGGCGCCGACTGGATCCACGTCGACGTGATGGACGGCCGCTTCGTGCCCAACATCAGCTTCGGGCCGGTGGTGATCGAAGCGATCCGGCGCGCGACGCGCAAGCCGCTCAACGTCCACCTGATGATCGTCGAGCCCGAACGCTATCTCGAGGACTTCGTGAAGGCCGGCGCCGACCACCTGCTCGTCCAGTGCGAGCCGGCGTCGACGATCCACCTGCACCGCGTGCTCTCGCGCATCCGCGAGCTCGGCGCACGGCCCGGCGTCGTGCTCGACCCGGCGAGCCCGATCGCGTTCGTGGAGAACGTGCTGCACCTGGTCGACGTCGTGCTCGTGATGACCGTCAACCCCGGCTTCGGCGGCCAGAAGTTCCTGCCCGAGGTGCTGCCCAAGATCAGCGCGCTGCGCCGGCTGTGCGACACGCGCGGCCTGAACCCCTACATCGAAGTCGACGGCGGCCAGAACGGCGACAACGCGTGGCAGGCCGTCGAGGCCGGCGCCGACGCGCTCGTCGCGGGCTCCGCGGTCTTCGGCTCGGGGGACTATGCGCAGGCGATCGCCCGCCTGCGCCGGCACGAGGGGCCCCGAATAGGGGATACCGTATCCGCTGCGATGCGGTAATGTCCTACAACGGTTGCGCGGCGATGTCCGCATAATCGATTCCATCGCAGGCACGAAACCGACCGCAGATTGGGCGGAACAACGGGAACCCGTCACCCAGTGCCCGCAGCAACACCGTCGTCGAGACTCGCGTCCCGATGTCCGGAAGATCAAGGCCCGCCTCGTGCGGGCCTTTTCTTTGGTGCGGTGGAGGCGTCGAGCGTCAGGCCGCGAACAGGAACCGGATCAGGCTGAACGCCGCGCCGAACGCAAGGCCGCAGGCGAAGCGGCCGAGGCGCGAAGGCGCCTCGACATCGCGCAGGCGAAGCCTGCGGCGCCGGCGATCGCGCCACGCGCCCGTCGCCATCATCAGCGCGCCGGACGCGAGCGTCGACAGCACGAAGCTGCCGCCGCGGAACCACGCCGGCACGAGCAGGTGGTGGAAGACGAGCAGGCTGAGCCCGCCCGCGGCGCTGCCATAGAGCAGGTAGCCCGCGGCCACCAACGCGGACTCGCGCGCGCGCCGCGCGGGCAGCAGGACGTCCGGACGGCCGTCGAGCGCGGGGGTCTCGCGGCGGCGGCGAAAGGGCGCTACGAGCGCCTCGGCGCCGAATTCCACGGCGAGTTCGGCGACGAGATCGAGCAGCAGCTCGCCGAGCAGTTCGAACAACGCTTCCATCGCCGGATGCTAGCCGACGACCGCGGCGCTCACGGCCGGTCGCGGCTCTCGCGGTCGCCGCCGTACGTCGTGCGGATCGCGCGGATCTCGTCGATCGGCGTGCGGCCGAACAGGCGCTTGAACTCGCGGCTGAACTGCGACGCGCTCTCGTAGCCGACCCGATCGGCCGCGCGCGCCGCGCTCACGCCGTCCTGGATCATCAGCAGGCGCGCCTTGTGCAGCCGCGTCGCCTTCAGGTACTGCATCGGCGACGTCGACGTGACGCGCTTGAACTGCGCATGGAACGCGGCGGGGCTGAGGTTGACCTCGCTCGCGAGCGTGCCGACGTCCAGGCTCTCGCGGTAGTCGGCATGGATGCGGCGCAGCGCGGTGGCCACCTGGCCGAACGCGCCGCGGCGCGCGAGCGCGAAGCGCAGGGCGTCGCCGCGCGGGCCCGTCAGCACGCGGTAGTTGACCTCCCGCAGCAGGCCGGGGCCGAGCGCGCGGACGTCGTCCGGATGCTCGAGCGCGCGCAGCAGCCGCACGACGCTCTCCGCCAGCGGCGCGTCGACCTCCGCGGAGGCGATGCAGTCCTCCATGGCCACCGGGTCGTGGGCCGGCAGGTCGAGCAGGTGGGCGAGTTCCGCGGTGACGCCGAGATCGATCGGGATCGACACGCCCAGCAGCGGCTCCTCCGGCGACGCGATCGTCTCGCTCTCGAACGGCATCGGCAGCGTGAGCAGCAGGAAGTGGTCGGGGTCGTACGGCAGCACCTGCTCGCCGAGGTAGCCGATCTTGCGGCCCTGGCTGACGAACACGATGCACGGTTCGTAGAGGATCGGCGTGCGCGGGTGCACGCGCGTGGAGCGGAACAGCCGGACGCCGTCGAGCGCGGAGTTCGTCAGGCCCTCGTCCGGGGCGAGGCGGTCCATCAGGACCTGCATTTCTCGATTGGCGGCGCTCGTCGGCATGGCGGTGGCGCACTCGCGGTGCGATCTGGCGATGTCCGCACTGTATCGGATCAGGCTAGAAACCCGCAATCAGAAGCGGCTGTGACAGCCTTGTGAAATAGTTTTAGGCAAAAAGACGCGAGGTCTGTGTATTACGCTGCAGCGCACAAAAACCTACGATCCGTTCCCTGATCCCGAACCGCGCCTCCGGCTTCCGCCGCACCATCGTTCCCGCCATGCCACTCGCCCGCCCGACCCGTTCCATTGCCCGCGCCCTCGATGGCCGCGGTGCGGCGCGCGTGCGTGCGACGGGCGGCGATGCGCGGTCGAACGGGCTGGCGCGCCCCGCGGCGCGCCGGGATTCACTCGGTCGGCCAGGCCCGCATCGCGGTCTTGACGGTGCGCAGCAGTCCGTCGCGGGTCGCGCCGTCCTTGGCCTGCATCGACATGCCCTGGTAGACCGCGCCGTAGAAGCTCGCGAGCTCGACGGGGCAGGTATCGGGCGGCAGTTCGCCGTTGTCGATGCCGCCCTGGATCCGCCGGCTCACCTCGGCCTGGGCTTCCGTGCGTCGCAGCAGCAGCGCGTCCTGCACGCGTTCGGCCGCGGCCGAGCAGTTCGTGGCGGCCATCACGACCATGCAGCCCTTCGGGTGGCAGGGCTGGGTGAGCTCGTTGGCGGCCTCCAGCAGCCAGCGCTCGATGGCGCTGCGGGCGGTCGACTCTTCCTTCAGCGCGCGCGTGCCGGCGCTGCCGAAGTTCAGCGCGTAGCGCTCGACGGTCTCCAAGAACAGGTGTTCCTTGTCGCCGAACGCGGTGTACAGGCTCGGCGGGGTGATGCCCATCGCGCTGGTCAGGTCGGCGATCGACGCCGCTTCGTAGCCGCGTTCCCAGAACACGTGCATCGCGGTCTCGAGCGCGGCATCGCGGTCGAACGACAGCGGCCGGCCACGCGACTTGCGCTTCGGAGCAGCGGTACCGCCGGAGCAGGCGCTCACATTGTTTTCGACCACGTCACCGGACGGCGCCGCATCGCGCTCCGCCACGGCGACGTCTTCCAGGACGGCGGCGGGGCCGTCCGTTGTCTCGGTCTTCTTTTTCATAGCGAACGTTACGAAATTAGTTGACGTGCTCTTGCGATATGGCTACATTGTGCCACATGTCGTAGCGATCGCTACGATAAAAGTTTCCCGGTAAGTCCAGCGAGAACCAGGCCCGTGCCTGGTCGAGCCGCTGCTTTGCCCGAAATCTTCAGCTGTCCAGCTTCCCGCGCTTTCCGTCTATTAGAGGAGTTCCAGATGAACCAAGTTCCGCTCCAAGCCCGCCGCAGCCTGTGGGTCGCCGGCACCACGCTGACCGCCGTCAGCGCCATCGTCGCCGCCGCCTTCATCCTGCGCGTCAGCCCGGCCGGTGCCGCGCCGGCGCAAGCCCCGCAGGCGACGCCCGTCTCGGTCGCCACGGTCGTGCAGAGCGACGTGGCCACCTGGGAAGAGTTCTCCGGCCGCCTCGAAGCCGTCGAACGCGTGGAGATCCGCTCGCGCGTCGCGGGCACCGTCGACAGCGTGCACTTCCGCGAAGGCGCGCTGGTCAAGGCGGGCGACCTGCTGATCACGATCGACCCGGCGCCGTACCAGGCCGACGTCGACCGCGCCGCGGCGCAGGTCGTCGCCGCGCAGGCGCACCTGACGTTCGCGAAGAGCGAATTCGAGCGCTCGAAACGCCTGCTCGACGAGCACGCGATCGCGCAGCGCGAGTTCGACCAGAGCGACAACGCGCGCAACGAAGCCGACGCCAACCTGCGCGCCGCGCAGGCCCAGCTGACGACCGCGAAGCTGAGCCTCGGCTACACGCAGGTGAAGGCGCCGGTGTCGGGCCGCGTCGGCAAGCTCGAGATCACCACCGGCAATCTCGTGGCCGCCGGCCCGGGCGCGCCGGTGCTGACGACGCTGGTGTCGGTCAACCCGATCTACGCCAGCTTCGACGCCGACGAGCAGGTCGTCACGCACGCGCTGCACGCCCTGCCGGGCGGCGCCGGCGCGCGCACGCAGCTGGACAAGATCCCGGTCGAGATGGGCCTGTCGGGCGACACCGACACGCCGATCAAGGGCCACCTGCAGCTCGTCGACAACCAGGTCGACGCCAAGAGCGGTACGGTGCGCGTGCGCGCGGTGTTCGACAACGCCGACGGCGCCCTGATCCCCGGCCAGTTCGCGCGTCTGCGCATGGGCCAGGCGAAGACCGACCCGGCGCTGCTGATCAGCGAGCGCGCGGTCGGCACCGACCAGAGCAAGAAGTTCGTGATGGTGGTGGGCGCCGACGACAAGGTCGCCTACCGCGAGGTCACGCTCGGCGCGAACGTCAATGGCCTGCGCATCGTCACCTCGGGCCTGAAGGCCAACGAGCGTGTCGTCGTCAACGGCCTGCAACGCGTGCGGCCGGGCTCGCTCGTCGCGCCGCAGGCGGTGCCGATGACGGTGGCCGAGGCGCAGACCTCCGCGACCACGAAGAACTGATCCTGATCTAACCACGGCCTGAGTCGCCGCCACGCCGCCGTCGTTTCGACGGTGGCGCGGGCGGAGCACATCCCGAATCTCTCCATGGACTCCCGAAGGAGCGCCCCGTGAATCTATCGAAATTCTTCATCGACCGGCCGATCTTCGCCGGCGTGCTGTCGCTGCTGATCTTCCTCGGCGGCCTGATCGCGGTGCGCGGTCTGCCGGTCTCGGAGTACCCGAACGTCGTGCCGCCCTCGGTGGTGGTGCGCGCGAACTACCCGGGCGCGAACCCGCAGGTGATCGCCGAGACGGTCGCCACGCCGATCGAGGAGGCCATCAACGGCGTCGAGGGCATGCTCTACATGAGCAGCCAGGCGACGACCGACGGCCTGATGACGCTGACCGTCACGTTCAAGCTCGGCACCGATCCCGACAAGGCGCAGCAGCTGGTGCAGAACCGCGTCGCGCAGGCCGAGCCGCGCCTGCCCGCGGAAGTGCGCTCGCTGGGCCTGACGACGATCAAGAGCTCGACCGACCTGACGATGGTCGTGCACCTGCTGTCGCCGTCCGGCCGATACGACATGACGTATCTGCGCAACTATGCGGTGCTCAACGTCAAGGACCGCCTCGCGCGGGTCGAGGGCGTCGGCGACGTGCAGCTGTTCGGCTCCGGCGACTACTCGATGCGCGTGTGGCTCGACCCGCAGAAGGTCGCGCAGCGCGGCCTGTCGGCGGGCGACGTCGTCGCCGCGATCCGCGAGCAGAACGTGCAGGCCGCGGCGGGCATCGTCGGCGCGTCGCCGGGCGTCAACGGCATCGACGTCCAGCTGTCCGTCAACGCGCAGGGCCGGCTGCAGAACGAGCAGGAGTTCGGCGACATCATCGTGAAGTCCGGCACGGGCGGCGAGGTCACGCGCCTGCGCGACATCGCGCGCATCGAGCTCGGCGCCGCCGACTACTCGCTGCGCTCGCTGCTGGACAACAAGGACGCCGTGGCGATCCCGATCTTCGCGGCGCCCGGATCCAACGCGATCGCGATCTCGAACGGCGTGCGCGCCGAGATGGCCGAGCTGAAGAAGTCGATGCCCGAAGGCGTCGAGTACAGCATCGTCTACGACCCGACGCAGTTCGTGCGGGCGTCGATCGAGTCCGTCATGCACACGCTGCTCGAGGCCATCGCGCTCGTCGTGCTGGTCGTGATCCTGTTCCTGCAGACGTGGCGCGCGTCGATCATCCCGCTGCTGGCCGTGCCGGTCGCGGTGGTCGGCACGTTCGCGGTCATGAGC
>JASLEM010000208.1 GCA_030151165.1 Burkholderiaceae bacterium | reverse complement strand
CGCGAACTCGGAGATCGTGCTCATCACCGGCCACGCGAGCCTCGACAGCTCGATCCAGGCGCTGCGCATGGGCGCGGCGGACTACCTCGTCAAGCCGGTCAACATGAAGCAGCTGCAGGGCATCCTGTCGCGCGTCATGCGCCCGTCGGCACTGCAGGCCGAGCTCGCCTCGCTCACCGCCGAATGGGAAAGCAACGGCCACTTCGGCCACCTGTGGGGCCGCTCGGCGCCGATGCGCCGCATCTACGAGCAGATCTCGCGCGTGGCGGTCACGGCGGTGTCGGTGTTCATCACCGGCGAGAGCGGCACCGGCAAGGAAGTCGTCGCGCAGACCGTGCACGACCTGAGCCGCCGCCGCAAGCATCCGTTCCTCGCCGTCAATTGCGGCGCGATCTCGCCCAACCTGATCGAGAGCGAGATCTTCGGCCACGAGAAGGGCTCGTTCACCGGCGCCGATCGCCAGCACCAGGGCTTCTTCGAGCGCGCCCACGGCGGCACGCTGTTCCTGGACGAAATCACCGAGATGCCGCTGGAGCTGCAGGTCAAGCTGCTGCGCGTGCTCGAGACCGGGCTGTTCATGCGCGTCGGCTCGACCGTCGCGCAGGAGACCGACGTCCGCGTCATCGCCGCCACCAACCGCCCGCCCGAGCTGGCCGTGTCGCAAGGCAAGCTGCGCGAGGATTTGCTCTATCGCCTGAACGTGTTCCCGATCGAGCTGCCGCCGCTGCGCGACCGCTCGGAGGACGTACCGCTGCTCGCGCACCATTTCCTGCAGGCGATCTGCGAGCGCGAAGGCGCGCAGAAGCAGTTCACGCCCGCCGCGACCGCGCGCCTGACGGCCTACCGCTGGCCCGGCAACGTGCGCGAGCTGCGCAACGTCGTGCAGCGCGCGTACGTGATGGCGTCGGGCACGACGATCAACGAGGAGTGGCTGCCCGACGACCCGCACGGCCCGAGCAGCGCCTACGCGACGTCCACCGTGCGCGCGCCGGCCCAGGCCGCCGCCGCCCCCGCGCCGCATGCCGCGCCGGCGCCGCACCCGGCGCATGCGGGCCCGACGATCACGATCGCCATCGGCACCTCGATGGCCGACGCCGAGCGCCAGCTCATCCTCGCCACGCTGGAGCACTTCAACCAGCAGAAGGAGCGCACCGCGGCGGCGCTGGGCGTGAGCCTGAAGACGCTCTACAACCGGCTGAAGGAATACAGCCAGGACAAGGTCGACGTCGTTCCCGAATAGCCGGATCCCGACGAAGAAAGGCCGCCGTGGCTCCCACCGCCGGCGGCCTTCGCTGACCCATGGACAGGACGCCGCGGCGTCCTGTTCCGTTTCAGGCTCAGCGCTTGATCTGGTTGCCGACCACGCCGCCGACGCCCGCGCCGATGGCGGTACCGGCCGTCGAGCCGCCGGTCAGCACGGCACCGGCCACGGCGCCCACGCCCGCGCCGACGGCGGTGCTGGTTTCGCGCGGCGTGGCGCAGGCGCTCAGCGCGCCGGCAATGGCGAGGGTGGCGACGAGGGTGCTCGAGAAACGGGTCTTGGACATGATGGACTCCTGGTGTGTCTGGGGTTGGGCGTCGGCGGGATGCCGCGCCGGTGTGTGACCCATTTCTGGCAATCCGGGGGCCGCGCCGCGTCGGACAAGCACCCGTTCGCGTGTCCGACCCCGCACGCAAGAGTTGCGGCAGCGCGGCCCGCGGAGGCCGCGCCCGGAGTTCCGCATCCCCCAAGGACGGGAGAAATCTCGGGCATGTCGATTGCCGTGTTCCGGGTTGCTCAAAGGAGAACCCCATGGCGCAGATCACCGACCACCCGGACAGCGAGACGCGCGACACCGTCCTCTACGTCGAGGACCACCCGATCAACGTGCTGCTGATGCAGACGGTGTTCGAGCTGCGGCCCGAACTCCAGCTGGTGATCGCGATCGACGGCGCGTCCGCGATGGCCGCCGCGCAGCAGCTCCAGCCCTCGCTGCTGCTGCTCGACCTGCGCCTGCCCGACTGCCACGGCACCGAGCTGCTCGAGCGCATGCGCCTGATCCCGGGCTGGGAGCATATCCCGGCGATCGCCGTCACCGCCGAGGCCGAGTTCATGCCGGCGGGCACCAGCTTCCAGGACGTCTGGCACAAGCCGCTGCGCGTGCCGACGCTGCTGACCCGCCTCGACCGCGTGATCGCGCCGCGCGCGCGCCAGGCGATGCCCGAGCCGCAGGGGCCCCAGGGGTCGGTCGCACGAAGCGCGGCCGCGACGCCGCGCTACTCGTTCGGCTTCTGACGGCGCCGCGCCGGCGTCGGCATCGACATCGGCACGAAGGACCCGGGGACGCGCGGCGTCCCCTTTTTCATGCGCCCCGCACGATCGCCGGCGGCGACGGCTCAGCCCGCGATCATCTCCCCGAGCGCGCGCGGGTCGACCGGCTTGAGCAGGTGGCCGTCGAAGCCGGCCTCCCTGCCGCGCTGGCGGTCGCCCTGCTGGCCGTAGCCGGTCAGCGCGATCAGCAACGCGTCGCGCGTCTGCGGCATCTGGCGCAGCCGGCGCGCGACCTCGTAGCCGTCCATCAGCGGCAGGCCGATGTCCAGCAGCACGACCTCGGGGCCGAAGTCCGCCGCGAACTGCAGCGCCTGCAGGCCGTCCTTCGCGCACAGCACCTCGTGGCCGGACAGCGTCAGCAGCATCGTCGTGGTCTCGGCGACGTCCGCGTTGTCCTCGACGACGAGGATGCGCCGGCCGACCGTCGGCGCGGCCTGGCTCGGATCCTCGTCGACGATCACGACGTTGTCGACCTCGACGAGGCACGGCAGGCGCACGCGGAACTGCGAGCCCTGCCCCGTGCCGCTGCTCTCGGCGTGCACGCTGCCGCTGTGCAGGTTGATGAGGCGCTGCACCAGCGTCAGGCCGACGCCGAGGCCGCCCTGCGTGCGGTCGAGCGCGCGCTTGCCCTGCTCGAACAGCTCGAAGACGTGCGGCAGCAGCTCCTCCTCGATGCCGATGCCGTCGTCGCTCACGGTCAGCGTGACGAACTCGCCGTCCTCGGCGCTCTCGCGCATGATGGAGACGGCGATCGAGCCGCCCTCCGGCGTGTACTTGGAGGCGTTGGTCAGCAGGTTCGTCACGACCTGCGCGAGGCGCGTCGCGTCGCCGTTCAGGTTGACGGCCGATCCGGGCAGCGCGAGCGACAGCGTCTGCTGGCGCGCGTCGAAGTCCTTGCGCTGGGCCTCGACGCATTGCGTGACCAGCGCGACCAGGTCGACGCATTGCATCTGCAGCACGATCTTGCCCTGGCTGATGCGCGCGACGTCCAGCAGCTCGTCGACGAGGCGCGTCAGCTGGCGCACCTGGCGGTCGGTGATGTCCGCGGCCCAGCGCAGCTTCGGCTCGGGCGGCGCGACGAGGCGGATCACCTCGACGGCGTTGCGGATCGGCGCGAGCGGGTTGCGCAGCTCGTGCGACAGCATCGCGAGGAACTCGTCCTTGCGCTTGCTGCTCTCCTCGAGCCGCGCCTCGGCCTGGCGTCGCTCGGCGATCTCGCGCTGCAGGTTGCGGTACAGCGATGCGGTGGCGAAGGCGATCGCGGCGCGCTGCGCGATGTCGTCGAGCAGCGCCTCGCCCAGCGGCGTCACCTCGCCGTCGACCCACAGCGCGCCGAGCAGGCGCTCGCCGTGGATCAGCGGCAGCATCTGCAGCGCGCCGTCGGCGAGCGGCGCGCCGCGCAGCCGCGTCTCGGCGGGCAGCGCGAGCGCGGCGTGCAGCAATGCGTAGTGCGCGGTCGGCAGCTGCGCGGCCGGCAGGTCCTCGGTGGTGGAGACCTCGTCGAGCAGCGTCGAGCGCGTGACGGCGTGGTCGACGACGTCGTCCTCGCCCAGCACGGCGACCGTCGCCGTGGCGGCGAGCGCCGGCACGACGTGCGCGAGGAGCTCGTGCATCGCCTTCGTCACGTCGATCACGCCGCTGAGCGCGTGGCTCAGGTCGGACAGGATCGTGGAGCGCCGCGTCGATTCCTCGGCCAGCTTCAACGCGGCCTCCGACGCCGCGAGCGCGATCCGCTCCTCGGCCTGGCGCGCGATGCGCCGGTGCAGCACGTGCAGCTCGACGAACACGCGCACCTTCTGGCGCAGGATCTCGGGCACCACCGGCGACGGGATGTAGTCGACCGCGCCCAGCGAGTAGCCGCGCGCGGTCTGCATCTCGTCGGCGTACGACGTGATGAAGATGATCGGCGTGTGCGCGGCGCGCTTGTACTTGCGGATCAGCGCGGCCGTCTCGAAGCCGTCCATGTCGGGCATGTTGACATCGAGCAGGATCACGGCGAAGTCGCGCCGCAGCACCTGACGCAGCGCGTCCGCGCCCGAGCGCGCGAACACGAGGTTCTGGCCGAGCTCGCCCAGCACGGTGTCGAACACGAGCAGCTTCTCGGGCAGGTCGTCGACGATCAGGATGTCGACGCGGTCGACGTCGTCGACCCGCGCGGCACCCGCCGCCGGCTCCTGCGATCCGGGCAGCGTGCCCGGCACATCAGCGGTCATCGGCACAGCCACCCCCTCAGCACGGCCATCAGATGGCGTGGATCGACGGGTTTGGAGATGTAGTCCCACGCGCCCGCCTCGATGCATTTCTGGCGATCGCCCTTCATCGCCTTCGCGGTCACCGCGACCATCGGCAGCTCGCGGCCACGTGGCCGCTTGCGGATCTCCTGCATCGTCGTGATGCCGTCCATCTCCGGCATCATGATGTCCATCAGCACGATGTCGATCGTCGGATCCTCCTCGACGATGCGGATCGCCTCGCGGCCGTTGTCGGCCGAGACGATGACCATGCCCTCCTCGTCGAGCACCGTCGCCAGCGCGAAGATGTTGCGCATGTCGTCGTCGACGATCAGCGCCTTCTTGCCCTTGAGCGTGTGCTGCTCGCCCATCAGGCCCTCGATGGTCGCGCGGTCGTCGTCCGACAGCGCGCCCGGGCTGCGGTGCAGCCACAGCGCCGCCTGCATGCGCAGCTCGGCGAGCGACGTCGCCTCGCCGATCGCGAAGCCCGGCCGGCGCTGGTTCCAGTTGCCCGTCTCGTGCGGCCCATGCAGCAGCACGACCGGCAGCTGGCAGACACCGCGGCGCGCGGCGATGGCGTCGAGCACGTCCTCGGGGCCGAAGTCGGGCAGCGTGTCCTCCACGACCACGCAGTCGGCATCCGCGAGCGCGCGGCGCGCGGCCTCGCCGTCCTCGGCGATCCGCACCTCGACGTCGGAGTCCAGCGTCTCGAGGAAGGCCGCGCGGCGCGCCGTCGCGGGCATCACGACCGCGAGCCGCTTCGTGCCGCGCTCGGCGTACTGGTACAGCTGCGCGACGACGTCGTCGGCGACATCGGCCGACTGCAGCGGCTTCGCGAGGAAGCCGAGCGCGCCCGACTCCAGCGCCCGCTCGCGCGCGTCGTCGGTCGAGACCACGCAGATCGGGATGTGGCGCGTGACGAGGTCGCCCTTGAGGCGATCGAGGATGCGCCAGCCGGGCATGTCGGGCAGGTGGATGTCGAGCGTGATGACGGACGGATGGAACTCGCGCGCCATCGTCAGCGCGCTCGCGCCGGTGCTCGTCACCAGCCCCTTGAAGCCGGCGTGGCGCGCGGCGGCGAGCAGGATGCGCGCGAACGCGAGGTCGTTCTCGACGATCAGCAGCACGCGGTCGCCGGTGGCGATGTCGGCGCGGTCGTCGTCGGCGGCGTTCGCGAAGACCACCGCGTCGCTCGCCTTCGCGTCGGTCTCCTCGTAGTGCCAGTCGCGCACGTTGTTGGCCAGCAGCGCGGCCTGCGCGTTGCGCGCGCGGTTGGCGTCGGCGTGCGGCGCCGGGGCGTGGTCGGCCG
>JASLEM010000338.1 GCA_030151165.1 Burkholderiaceae bacterium | reverse complement strand
AGGTCGACTTCAGCTGGTTGGCGTCGCCGTCGACGGTCGTGGCGTCGCCGCCGAGCTCGAAGGTATGGCGCACGAACAGCCGCGCGCGATAGAGCTTGAGCTGCGCGCCCGAGGTCTTCGCGAGCTCGCCGTTGGGGAACGCCGCGAGCCCGACGAGCCCCGACAGCGGCACGCCCTGCGCGACCTCGGGGTCGGCGTAGAGCTCGGTGGACTCGCCGAGCCGCAGGCCCAGCGACATCGTGCCGGTGATCGAGTAGCTCGCGCCCGCGGCGCCGCGCAGGCTGTGCCCGCCCGCGTACGGCGAGCGGAACGACGGCTGCACCTGGCGCACGTAGGTCGCCTGGAAGTGGGCGTTCCAGGATTCCTGGTCGGCCGGGGACGCCTGATCCTGCGCAC
Source organism: Burkholderiaceae bacterium (assembly GCA_030151165.1). Next base: position 5,238 of record JASLEM010000338.1, on the reverse strand, counting down.
GGGCCGCGAACGGCAACGCCGCCAGCGTCAACAGGGTCAACAGCGCCGGGAGCGCCGCCGAGGCGACGGCGCGCGGGAAGAAAAGGAGGAAACGTTGCACGCGAAGGACTCCCCCGGCGCGCCCGGTCGGGCGCTGCCGGTTGGACGCCCGAAGGCGTCATGACAGAAGAGCCGGCTGCAAAAGCAAAAAGGGGCATCGGCCCCTTCTGGTGGAGCTTGCTGGCCGGGCGGTAGGGAAGTGGGATGCCTTCTCCGCCCGGGCTGCAAGCCGTGTCGACGGCGCGTGGGCCGTCTAGACGTGCGATCCGGACGACGAAGGCGAGCGACTAGGATGGGATTCCATGGTCCTGGCTTGTCGTGGTCGAAGCGCGGATTATCGGCAGCGTCGCAAAGCCAGGTCAAGCGACTTCGCGCACGCATTGCACGTCTTCGCATTGGATCTGAATCGACGCTGTCGCCGGCGTTCGCCGAGCTGAAGCGCGCGCGAAATCCCCGCCGCGACGGCGGCGTCCCCGCGATGCGCTCACAATGGGCCAGCTTCGCTCGAACCGGGACTCCTCATGATCGCGCCGTCCGACCTCTTCACGTTCATGGCCGTGGTGCTCGGCCTGTTCCTCGTGCCCGGCCCGGCCGTGCTGCTCGTCATCACGCGCACCGCGCAGGGCGGCCGGCGCACCGGCATCCTGACCGGGCTCGGCATCGCGACGGGCGACCTGATCCACACGCTCGCAGCCGCGGTCGGGCTGTCCGCGCTGCTCGCCACCTCGGCCCTCGCGTTCACCGTCGTGAAGTTCGCCGGCGCCGCGTACCTGCTGTACCTCGGCGTGCGCGCGATCGCCGCGAAGCCCACGCCGAAGTCCGACGCCGCCCCGCGCGCCGCCGCGCCCGCCGTGACGCCCGCGCGCGCCTTCTGGCAGGCCATCCCGGCCGAGGTGCTCAACCCGAAGACCGCGCTGTTCTTCCTCGCGTTCCTGCCGCAGTTCGTGCGCGCCGACCACGCCGCGCCGTTCGCGCAGTTCGTCGTGCTCGGGCTCGTGTTCGTCGCGATGAGCGCCGCCTACACGACGCTGCTCGTCTTCGCGATCGGCCCGATCGGCCGCGCGCTGAAGCGCGTGTCGTGGCTCGCGAAATGGCAGGGCAAGATCATCGGATCGATCTTCATCGCGCTCGGCTTGAAGGTCGCGATGCAGAAGCAATGACCGTCGCCCCCACGCTCGCTAGCGCTCGCTGCCCCCCGAGGGGGCGCTCCGCGACGGGACTGGCAGAGCCAGCTCCCGCGCTCCCTTGACTTTCCAGTGAAGCGCGCGAGCGGCAGCGCCGGCGGCACGCCGAGCAGTCAGCCGTGCTTGATGGCGATGGTCTTGAGCTGCGTGAACCCGAGCAGCGCCTCGAAGCCCTTCTCGCGGCCGTAGCCGCTGTGCTTCACGCCGCCGAACGGCAGCTCCACGCCGCCGCCGGCGCCATAGTTGTTGATGAACACCTGGCCGCTCTGCAGCTTGCGCGCGAGGCGCAGCTGGCGCGCGCCGTCGCGCGTCCAGACGCCGGAGACGAGGCCATAGTCGGTGCCGTTGGCCAGGCGCACCGCGTGTGCCTCGTCGCCGAACGGCATCGCGACCAGCACCGGCCCGAAGACCTCCTGCTGCGCCAGCGCGCTCTCGTGCGGCACGTCGCGGAACAACACCGCCTCGTGGAAGAACCCGCCTGACGACGCCTCGGCCTCGATGCGGCCGCGCGCCATCGCGCGGATGCCTTCGCGCTCGGCCTGCGCGACGATCTCGCGCACGCGCAGCAGCTGCTTGCGGTTGACGAGCGGCCCCATGTCGAGGTCGGCCGACGACGGCCCCGTGCGCAGCGCCTCGAAGCGCGTGGCCAGCTTCGCGAGCACGTCCTCGTAGATGCTGCGCTCGACCAGCAGCCGGCTGCCGGCCGAGCACGTCTGGCCGGCGTTCTGCACGATGGCGTTGACGATGACGGGCAACGCGGCGTCGAGGTCGGCGTCGGCGAACAGCAGCTGCGGCGACTTGCCGCCCAGCTCCAGCACCGCCGGCACATGCCGCTTCGCGGCCGCCTCGGCGACGAGCCGCCCCGTCGCCGTCGACCCCGTGAACGAGATGTGCGCGATGCCCGGATGCGCGGTCAGGTGCGCGCCGGCCTCGTGGCCGTAGCCCGTCACGACGTTGAGCGCGCCGGCCGGGAAGCCGACCTCGGCGGCGATCTCGGCGAGCCGCAGGATCGACAGGCTCGCGTCCTCCGCCGGCTTGACGACGCACGCGTTGCCCGCCGCGAGCGACGCGCCGACGCTGCGGCCGAAGATCTGGATCGGGTAGTTCCACGGGATCACGTGGCCGGTGACGCCGTGCGGCTCGCGGATCGTCATCACCGTGAAGCCGGACTCGTAGGGCAACGTGTCGCCGTGCAGCTTGTCGGCCGCGCCGGCGTAGTACTCGAAGTAGCGGGCGAGCGCGACGACGTCGTTGCGCGCCGTCTTCACGGCCTTGCCGGTGTCGCGCGCCTCGAGCAGCGCGATCTCGTCGCTGCGCTCGAGCACCGCGTTCGCGAGCTTCATCATCAGGCGGCCACGCTGGGTCGCCGAGACCTGGCCCCACGGCCCGTCGAAGGCCTCGCCGACGGCGGCCTGCGCGGCGCGGACGGCGGCGTCGATGTCGGCCGCGTCGCCGCGCGCGAGTTCGGCGAAGACCTCGCCGGTGCTCGGATCGACGACGGGGATCGTCTCGCCGCCGCGCGGCGCGGCCCACGAGTTGGCGATGAAATGCTGCGGCTTCATGCGGAGGTCTCTTTCGTCCATTTGGCGGAGGTGCCGGCGACGCACTCGGCGATCGCCTTGCCGACGTCCACCGTGTTCGCGGTGCCGCGCATGTCGCGCGTGCGCGGGCCGACGTCGAGCACCGTCTCGATCGCCTGCACGATCGCGTCGGACGCGGCCTGGTACTTCGGCTCGCCCTGCCCCAGGTGCTCCAGCATCAGCGCGGCCGACCAGATCTGGCCGATCGGGTTGGCGATGCCTTTGCCGGCGATGTCGGGCGCCGAGCCGTGCACGGGCTCGAACAGCGACGGGAACTTGCGCTCGGGGTTGAGGTTGGCCGACGGCGCGATGCCGATCGTTCCGGTGCAGGCGGGGCCGAGGTCGGAGAGGATGTCGCCGAACAGGTTGGACGCGACCACCACGTCGAACCAGTCCGGGTGCTGCACGAAGTGCGCGCAGAGGATGTCGATGTGGAACTTCTTCGTCTCGACGTCCGGGTACTTCGCGGCCATCTCGGCGAGGCGCTCGTCCCAGTACGGCATCGTGATCGAGATCCCGTTGGACTTCGTCGCCGCCGTCAGGCTCCTGCGCGGCCGGCGCTGCGCGAGCTCGAACGCGAACTTCAGCACGCGGTCGACGCCGACGCGCGTGAAGACCGACTCCTGGATCGTGAACTCGCGGTCGGTGCCGGGGAACGCGCGGCCGCCGATCGACGAATACTCCCCTTCCGTATTTTCGCGCACGACGTAGAAGTCGATGCTGCCCGGTTCGCGATTCGCGAGCGGGCTCGGCACGCCCTTCATCAGCTTGCACGGGCGCAGGTTCACGTACTGGTCGAACTCGCGGCGGAACAGCAGCAGAGAGCCCCACAGGCCGATGTGGTCGGGGATGATGTCCGGCGCGCCCACGGCGCCGAAGAAGATCGCCTCGTGGCCACCGATCCGATCCTTCCAGTCGGCCGGCAGCATCGTGCCGTGCTTGACGTAGTGGTCGGTGCACCAGTCGTCGAAGTGGTCGAACTGCAGCGGGATGTCGAACTTCGACGACACGGCCTCGAGCACGCGCAGGCCCTCGGGCATCACTTCCTTGCCGATGCCGTCGCCCGGGATCACGGCGATACGGTGCGGCGTATGGGACGAACTCATGGATTCCTTGATGTCGGTTGGAAAGAAGTCATTGCCCGAAGGCGGCGCCGCGCTGCGCGAGCAGGTCGACGAGCTCCAGCACCATCGCCTCGGGGCCGCCGTCGCGCACGCCGGCGTCGAAGGTGCGCAGCACCGCCTCCGCGATGCCGCCCGCCGCGCCGCCCTCGGCCGCCATCGCCGCGTAGTAGCCGAGGTCCTTCTGCGCGTTGGACATCGCGAACTTCAGCGACGACGGGTCGCGCGCCAACAGGTACGGCTTCACGCGCTCGAGCGCGACGCCGCCGCCGCCGCCCTTCGCGAGCACGTCGACCAGCACGGCCGGATCGATGTCGGCGCGCTGCGCGCACGCCGCGGCCTCCGACAGCAGCGCGACGAACCCGAGCGACACGTAGTTGTGCAGCAGCTTCATCCGATGCCCCGCGCCGACCGGGCCGGCGTGCGTGATGTTCTCGGCGAAGCAGGCGAGCAGCGGCTGGCACTCGTCGAGGACGGCCCTGTCGCCGCCGACCAGCAGGTTCAGGCGGCCTTCGGCGGCCTCCTTGGGCGTGCGCGTCATCGCGGCGTCCATGAAGCGGCCGCCGGCGGCGTGGACGGCGGCGGCGATCTTCTCGGTCGACGCCGGCACCGCGGTCGAACAGTCGATCACGACCGCGCCGCGCTGCAGGCCGGCCAGCACGCCGCCGTCGCCCAGCAGCACCGCCTCGACCTGCGGCGTGCCGGTGACGCAGACGATCACGACGTCCGACTGCGCCGCCAGCGCCACGGCGCTCGCCAGGGTCCGGGCGCCGGCCATGCGCAGCGTGTCGAGGGGCTGGTTGCCGGGATGCTCCAGCACGGTCAGCGGGTAGCCGTGCCGCGCGATGTTGGTGGCGATGCCGTGGCCCATCAGGCCGACGCCCACCATGCCGATTCTCTTCATCCCGTTTGCCCTCTCGACGAAGCCACGCAGTCCAGCTCCGATTGCAATGCATTCTGGGCAAGACGTCCATCCCGCGCCATCGGCATTTGGGCAAAGAGGTGTTGATGTAAATGGAAGCGCCTCGACGGCACGGCGATGCTGCGCCGCCGCATCGCAGCGCGACCGCAAGGCACGCCGTGTGCTCTGCGGTCAGATGACCTCGATCACGCCATCGTCGCCGCACGCGCCTGCCCGCGCGCGCCGGCGCTCGCGCGGATGGGCCGTCGCGCTCGGCGCGCTGCTCGCGCTCGCCGCGTTGACGTGGGCCTTCGACTGGAACTGGTTCAAGCCGGCGCTGCGTCACTACGTGATGTCGCACTCGGGCCGGCGCCTCGACTGCGACGACCTGAAGGTCCGCTTCCACGGATCGC
>JASLEM010000574.1 GCA_030151165.1 Burkholderiaceae bacterium | reverse complement strand
GCCGGACCACACGCTGTTCATCCAGATGGAAGGCACGGGCGGCCAGAGCTTCGGCGCGTTCCTCGCGCAGGGCATCACGCTGTACCTGATCGGCGACTCCAACGACTACACCGGCAAGGGCCTGTCCGGCGGCCGCGTGGTCGTGCGGCCGTCGATCGACTTCCGCGGCGACGCCACGAAGAACATCATCGCCGGCAACACCGTCCTGTACGGCGCGACCGCGGGCGAGGCCTTCTTCCGCGGCGTGGCCGGCGAGCGCTTCGCGGTGCGGCTGTCGGGCGCCTCGGCGGTCGTCGAGGGCACCGGCGACCACGGCTGCGAATACATGACGGGCGGCACCGTCGTCGTCCTCGGCAAGACGGGCCGCAACTTCGCGGCGGGCATGTCGGGCGGCGTCGCGTACGTCTACGACGAGGACGGCCAGTTCGCCAAGCGCTGCAACACGGCCATGGTCAGCCTCGACAGGATCCTCACCGCCGACGAGCAGGCCGCGACCGGCGACCGCTCCGTCTGGCACCGCGGCGAGGCCGACGAGACCACGCTGCGCCAGATGATCGAGGCGCACCACAAGTGGACGGGCAGCCTGCGCGCGCGCGAGATCCTCGACCACTGGGCCGACTCGCGCGCCCGCTTCGTGAAGGTGTTCCCGAACGAGTACAAGCGCGCGCTCGGCGAGATCCACGCCACGAAGGAAGCGGGCGACACGATCGCCAAGGCGAAGACCGGCAAGAAGGCCGTGCAGATCGTCCCGGCCAAGTAAGCCGGCACCGAAGAAAAACGCAGCATCAGGATTGCCAAATGGGAAAAGTCACCGGCTTCATGGAGTACGAGCGCCTCGAGGAGGGCTACGCGCCCGTCCAGACGCGCCTGAAGCATCACAAGGAATTCGTCATCGGCCTGCAGGCGGACGACGCCAAGGTGCAGGCCGCGCGCTGCATGGACTGCGGGACGCCGTTCTGCAACAGCGGCTGCCCGGTCAACAACGTCATCCCCGACTTCAACGACCTCGTCTATTCGAACCAGTGGAAGCACGCGGCCAGCGTGCTGCATTCGACGAACAACTTCCCCGAGTTCACGGGCCGCATCTGCCCCGCGCCGTGCGAGGCGGCGTGCGTGCTCAACGTCAATGACGACGCGGTCGGCATCAAGTCGATCGAGCACGCGATCGCCGATCGCGCGTGGGACGAGGGCTGGGTCGTGCCGCAGGTGCCGGCGGTGAAGACGGGCCGCAAGGTCGCGGTCGTCGGCTCGGGCCCGGCCGGCCTGGCCGCGGCGCAGCAGCTCGCGCGCGCCGGCCACGACGTGACGGTGTTCGAGAAGAACGACCGCGTCGGCGGCCTGCTGCGCTACGGCATCCCCGACTTCAAGATGGAGAAGACGCACATCGACCGCCGCGTCGCGCAGATGGAGGCCGAGGGCGTGACGTTCCGCACCGGCGTCGTCGTCGGCGACTGGCCCAAGGGCTCGAAGATCACCAACCACGCCAAGGACACGGTGAGCGCGGAGCAGCTGAAGTCCGAGTTCGACGCGGTGCTGCTGGCTGCCGGCGCGGAGGTCTCGCGCGACCTGCCCGTGCCCGGCCGCGACCTCGACGGCGTGCACTACGCGATGGAGTTCCTGCCGCAGCAGAACAAGGTCAACGCGGGCGACAAGATCAAGGCGCAGACGCTCGCATCGGGCAAGAGCGTGATCGTGATCGGCGGCGGCGACACCGGCAGCGACTGCGTCGGCACGAGCAACCGCCACGGCGCGAAGAGCGTCACGCAGTTCGAGCTGATGCCGATGCCGCCCGAGCAGGAGAACAAGCCGCTCGTCTGGCCGTACTGGCCGACGAAGCTGCGCACGTCGTCGTCGCACGAGGAAGGGTGCGCGCGCGAGTTCGCGATCGCCACCAAGGAGTTCATGGGCGAGAAGGGCAAGCTGACCGGCCTGAAGACGGTGCAGATCGAGTTCAGGGACGGCAAGCTGACCGAGGTGGCCGGCACGGAGAAGGTGTGGCCGGCCGACCTCGTGCTGCTGGCGATGGGCTTCACGAGCCCGATGTCGCATCTGCTGCAGTCGTTCGGCGTCGATGCGGACGCGCGCGGCAACGCGAAGGCCGGTGTCGACGAGAAGAGCGGCTACCGCACGAACGTCGACAAGGTCTGGGCCGCGGGCGACGTGCGGCGCGGGCAGTCGCTGGTCGTCTGGGCGATCCGGGAGGGGCGCCAGGCGGCGCGCGCGATCGACGGCGCGCTGATGGGGACGACGACGCTGCCGCGCTGAAGGAGAGGCTTCGCCGCGTTGCTTGCAAGCCACGCGGCCGTCACTCGAATGGGTTTCCCGGCGGTTCGCCGTAGGGGGTAGCACAGCGGTGCCCGGCTTCGCACACAATGGGGACACGGGAAATCCCGTATCCTGTCGAGTTCTGAAAGGCTCACGACAGGGTTTGCGCGGGTCATGCCCCAGGCATGATGGCGCGCCCTCCACTTTTGACGCGCCGCCTCGCCGCGGCCCTCCGCCGGCTTGAACTCCGAACCCCTCATCCAAATCGACCACGTCACGTTCGGCTACGACGCCAGCCGTCCGATCCTGAATGACGTGTCGCTGCAATTCGCGCGCGGGAAAGTCACGGCCATCCTCGGCGGGTCGGGCTGCGGGAAGACGACCCTGCTGCGCCTGATCGGCGGCATGTACCGGCCGCAGGGCGGGCGGGTGGTGTTCGACGGCATCGAGGTCGACCCCCGCAACCGCGAGCAGCTGTACGCGATCCGGCGCCGCCTGGGCATGCTGTTCCAGTTCGGCGCGCTGTTCACCGACCTGAGCGTGTTCGACAACGTCGCGTTCCCGCTGCGCGAGCACATGGATCTCAGCGAATCGATGATCCGCGACATCGTGCTGATGAAGCTCAACGCCGTCGGCCTGCGCGGCACCGCGGACCTGCGCATCAACGAGGTGTCGGGCGGCATGGCGCGGCGCATCGCGCTCGCGCGCGCGGTCGCGCTCGACCCCGAGGTCATCATGTACGACGAGCCCTTCACCGGCCTCGACCCGATCGCGATGGCCGTCACCGCCAACCTGATCCGGCGCCTGAACGACACGACCGGCGCCACGTCGCTGGTGGTCTCGCACGACGTCCAGGAGTGCTTCGGCATCGCCGACTACGTCTACCTGATGGCGTCGGGCGGCCGCGTCGTCGCGCACGGCCTGCCGGAGGAGCTCAACGAGTCCACCGACCCGGAAGTGCGCCAGTTCATCCGCGGCGAGCCGGACGGCCCCGTCAAGTTCCACTATCCGGCGCCGCCGCTGGGCGAAGCGCTGGGGCTGCCGCAATGATCGCGCTCGCCAACGCCCTCGGCCGCGTCACGCTGCGCGCGCTCGCCGCGCTCGGGCACGCCGCCTTCTTCACGCGCGACCTGGTGCCGTTCCTGCCCGGCGCGCTGCGGCGGTTCAGCCTGGTGATCGCGCAGATCTACATGATCGGCTACCGCTCGCTGACCATCATCCTGGCCTCCGGCATCGCGGTGGGCTGCGTGCTGGCGCTGCAGCTGTACTACGCACTGGTGCCCTATGGCGGCGCGGAGTCGCTCGGGCTGGTCGTGAACCTCTCGCTCGTGCGCGAGCTCGGGCCGGTCGTGACGGCGCTGCTGTTCGCGGGCCGTGCCGGCACCGCGCTCACCGCGGAGATCGGCCTGATGAAGGCGGGCGAGGAGCTTTCGGCGATGGAGCTGATGGCGGTCGACCCGCGCAGCCGCGTCCTGGCGCCGCGCTTCCTCGCGGGCATCATCTCGATGCCCATCCTCGCGCTTCTTTATTCGGCGGTGGGTATCCTCGGCGCCTGGTTCATCGCCGTCCAGCTGATCGGCATCGACCCGGCCAACTTCTGGTCGATCATGCAGTCGCGCGTCGACCTCGTGCGCGACGTCGGCAACGGTGTCGTCAAGTCGTTCGTGTTCGGCATCATCTGCACCGCCGTCGCGCTGTACCAGGGTTACGAGACGCAGCCGACGCCCGAGGGCGTGGCCTACGCGACGACGCGCACCGTGGTGTTCTCGTCGCTCTCGGTGCTGGTCATGGATTTCATCCTCACGGCCGTCATGTTCTCGACGCCGTGAGTGGGATGGTTAGACAAGAAATCGGATTGAATATGGCAAAGAAAAGTACAGAAACCCTGGTGGGAGTCTTCGTGTTGCTAGGCATCGTCGCGCTGGCGTTCCTGGCGCTCAAGACGGCCAACCTCGGCAACTTCAGCGGCTCCAAGACGTACCAGGTGCGCGCGCGCTTCGACAACATCGGCGGGCTGAAGAAGAACGCGCCGGTGCGCAGCGCGGGCGTGTCCGTCGGCCACGTGGTGTCGATCACGCTGGACAAGAACACCTACCAGGGCCTGGTCGTGATGGACGTCAAGGAAGGCATCGACTTCCCCGTCGACTCGTCCGCCAAGATCCTCACCGCCGGCCTGCTCGGCGACCAGTACGTGGGCATCGAGCCCGGCTCCGACGACAAGAACCTGAAGAACGGCGACCTGATCAAGCAGACGCAGTCGGCGGTCGTCCTCGAGAACCTGATCGGCCAGTTGATCTTCAACAAGGCCGCGGACGCCGGCACCAGCGCGGCACAGCCCGCGTCGGCCGGCACCGCGCTTGCCCCCGCTCCCGCGGCTTCCGGAGGAACCAGCAAATGAAATTCATCGTCCTGGGCGTCGACGTCCTGCGTGCCTTGCCGCGCGCGGCCGGCGCCCTGCTGCTCGCCGTCGTCGCGGGCTGCGCGACCGCGCCGCCCGACCGCCACGTCGCCGACGGCGGCAAGGATCCGTGGGAGCCGTTCAACCGAAAGATGTTCGCGTTCAACGACACGCTCGACACCTACGCGCTGAAGCCTGCCGCGAAGGCCTACCAGGCCGTGCTGCCGACGCCCGTCCAGAAGGGCGTGCACAACTTCTTCGGCAACTTCTCCGACGCCTGGTCGGCCGTCAACAAGCTATTGCAGGGCGAGTTCAAGGATTCCGCCGTGATGACGGCGCGCTTCGTCACGAACACGACCATCGGCATCGCCGGCCTGTTCGACCCCGCGACCGAGCTGGGCCTCGACCGCCGCTCCACCGACCTCGGCCTGACGCTCGGCCACTGGGGCCTGGAGCCCGGGCCGTACATCGTGCTGCCGCTGTTCGGCTCGTCCGACTTCCGCGACGGCCTCGCGCTACCCGCCGACACCTACGTGACGCCCGCGCTGCTGGTGCCGTCGACCTGGCAGAAGATCGGCGTCGACGCAGTCGGCGTCGTCGACACCCGCGCCAGCCTGCTCGGCGCGAGCCAGATGCTCGACGAGCTGGCCTTCGACAAGTACACCTTCGTGCGCGACGCCTACATCACGCGCCGCCGCAGCCAGGTCTACGACGGCAACCCGCCGCCGTTGCCGGAAGACAGCGACGATGATGAAAAGTCGGCGCCCACTCCGGCTGGAGCTGCCAGCCAGACACAGAACGGCCTGAAGCCGGCGGTGCCGGGCAAGACGTCGATGTCGTCGGGTGCGTCGACGAAGGTCGCGTTCGCCGCGGTCGCGCAGGAGCCGGCGTCCGGCGTCCAGCCCGCGCCGCTGCCCGCCTCCGCGCCGCCGTTGTGTGCGCTTCGACCTCGCGGTGGAAGCGCACATCTACCGCACGCTGCCGCACCACCTGCCCTTGCTGCTGCGCCTGCGCCCGCCGCAATGTCC
>JASLEM010000336.1 GCA_030151165.1 Burkholderiaceae bacterium | reverse complement strand
GATGTAGTCGTCGGCGCCGATCTCGAGGCCGACGATGCGGTCCATCACGTCGCCGCGCGCGGTGAGCATGACGATCGGGATGTCGCTGTCCTTGCGGATCGCGCGGCACAGCTCGAAGCCGTCCATCTCGGGCAGCATCACATCGAGGATCGCGGCGTCGTAAGGCTGCGCGGCGAGCTTGGCCAGGCCCTCGCTGGGGCTGGTGGCGCTGTCGAGCTCGAAGTCGAAGCGGCGGAAATAGGTGGCGAGCGGCGCGGCGAGGAGCGCGTCGTCGTCGATCATCAGGATGCGGCGCATGGAGGTCATGTTAGGAGAAGCCGACCCTGCGCGGACATGCAGTGCGCCAAAGCGCGAGGAAATCGAGGCCGAAGCGCGGCCCGGCCTGGGCGCGCCCCGGAAATATCGGCGCGAAGTGGATGTCTCGTCCACCTCGCCCGGCTCAGTTGGTCGTCGTCGCCGACGCCGGCGCCTGGCCGTGGTGGCCCATGTGGCCGCCCATGCCGTGGTGCTTGGCCGCGAAATCACGCACCTGTTGCTGCTGGGTCGGGTTCAGGCTGTCGAAGAAGTCGCCGGCGGCGGCGATGATCGCGGGGCTGTTGGCCTGGACCTGCGCGACCTTCTCGTTGACCAGCCGCTGCGCGCCGGCGCGGTCGAAGGTGTTGCCGGCGATCAGCGCCTGCATGCGGGCGTGCGGGTCGGCGGCGCCGGTCATCATCGCCTGGTGCTGCGCGTGCAGCGTGTTGGCGAGCGCCTGCAGCTTGGCCTGCTGGGCGGCGTCGAGGTTCAGGCGCTTGCCGATGTGTTCGAGCATGCGGGCCTGGTGGGCGGCCATGTCGGCGGCCGACGGCGGGCCGCCGTGGAAGGCGCCTTGCGCGTAAGCGGCGACGCCGATGAGGGCTGCGGAGGCGGCCACACCCATCAGGGTGCGCTTGAGCCAGTTCGTCTTCATGATCTGTTCCTTGGGGTTGGTGGTGTGCCGGCCTTGTCGATCGGCACGTCCCTATTACGCACTTCGCGGCCCGGATGATGCTTTCATCGCCGTATCGCCGTGTTTCGTTTTGTCTCGCGGCCGGCTCGCGAAGGCTCGGAGCAACAGAGCTTCAGCTAACGGCAAGCTTTCGTCGCATCCGGCAACACGACTTGGGGATTGAGCCACGCCTAGGTGAAGCTCCCGCGCGGCGCGCGCCCGGCCCTGTGGCACATTGCATCGGAACAGGGGCGCGCGCCCGCGATCCACGGGCGCGTCGACGGGGCCGGGCGACCATCCGGCCGGCGCGCCCGGGAAGCCGAACGAGTCCGAGAGGGGAAGATTTGAACAAGCGAGCGGGCGCACCGCCCACCATCGTCGACGTCGCGAAGAAGGCCGGCGTGTCGATCAAGACCGTCTCGCGCGTGATGAACAAGGAGGCGACCGTGCACGCGGAGACGCGGGCGCTGGTGCTCCAGGTCGTCGCCGAGCTGAACTACCGCCCGCAGCTGTCCGCGCGCAGCCTCGCCGGCGCGAAGTCCTTCCTCATCGGCCTGCTGTACTACGAACCGAGCGCGGCCTACGTCGCGGGCATCCAGCGCGGCGCCACGCTGCGCTGCCGCGAGGCCGGCCGCCACCTCGTCGTCGAATCGCTGCAGAGCGACGGCGCCGACCTGCAGCCGCAGACCGAGGCGATGCTGTCGGCGCTGCGGCCCGACGGCATGATCCTCACGCCGCCGCTGTGCGACAACCCCGGCGTCCTCGCCACGCTGCGCGCGCACGGCACGCCCACCGTGCTGATCTCGCCGGCCGGCGGCGGCCACGGCATGGCGCAGGTCGTGATGGACGACACGCTCGCCGCCGAGGAACTCACCAACCTGCTCGCGAGCCTGGGCCACCGGCGCATCGCGTTCATCCAGGGCGACCAGGCCGCGAGCGAGCGGCGCCAGCACGGCTTCGAGCGGGCGATGGCGGCGCACGGCCTCGAGGTCGACCCGGCGCTCGTCATCCCCGGCCGGTTCGATTTCGACTCCGGCGTCGACGGCGCGCACAGCCTGCTGAGCCGTCCGGTGCCGCCGACGGCCGTCTTCGCGGCCAACGACGACATGGCGCTCGGCGTGCTCGCCGCCGCCCAGCGCCTGGGCATCGCGGTGCCGCGCGAGCTGTCCATCGTCGGCTTCGACGACTCGCGCGCGGCCACGCTCGTCTGGCCCGAGCTGACGACGGTGCGCCAGCCGGTCGCCGAGATGGCGATGGCCGCGGTCGACCTGCTGCTCTCGGGCGAGCTCAAGCCGGGCGCCGCGACCGAGCCGCCCACGCGCGTGCTGGCGCACGAGGTGATGGTGCGGGGATCGACCGCCGCGCCGGCGCACGGTGCCGCCGAACGATCGCCTGCCCGCGCGCGCGAGCCCGCGGGCAGGCGCGCATGATGCGCGCGTGGCGCCTCGCGGGGCGCCGCGCGCCGGCGAAAGACACATCAACGACGAAGAGGAGAGAGCCATGTTCGAACGTTTCTCGCGCAGCTGGAGCCTGACCCGGGCGAGCTGGGCCGTGCTGAAGCAGGACACCCAGCTGCTGGCCTTCCCGCTGGTCTCGGCGCTGGCGACGGTGCTGGTCGCCGCGGCCTTCGCGCTCGGCGCGGTGGGCCTGTGGTCGATCGACGGCCTCACGCAGGTGCGCGACGGCGGCCACGTGTCGCCGGCCATGTTCTGCTTCGGCGTGCTGTTCTACGTCAGCTCGTACTTCGTGATCTTCTTCTGCAACACCGCGCTGGTCGGCGCGGCGATGATCCGCTTCGACGGCGGCGAGCCGACGGTCGCGGCCGGCTGGCAGGTCGCGCGCTCGCGCGCCGGCAGCCTGCTCGGCTACGCGATCATCGCGGCGACCGTCGGCATGGTGCTGCGCGCGATCCAGGAGCGCGTCGGCTTCCTCGGGCGCATCGTCGTCGGCCTGCTGGGCGTGGGCTGGACGGTGGCCACCGCGATGGTGGTGCCGATCCTCGTCCACCGCGACGTCGGCCCGGTCGAGGCCGTCAGGGAAAGCGCGAGCATGCTGAAGAAGACGTGGGGCGAGAACGTCATCGGGCAGGGCGGGCTGAGCGTCGCGTTCGGGCTGCTGTACGTGGCCGCGGCGCTCGGCGCGGCGGCGTTGTGCGTCGGCGCGGCGATGGCCGGCAGCGTGGCGCTCATCGTGCTGGCCGTCGCCGCGAGCGTCGCCGCGTTGCTGGCGCTGGCCCTGGCGCACTCGGCGCTGTCGGGAATCTACTCGGCCGCGCTGTACCGCTACGCGACCACCGGCGCCGCGGGCGCGGGATTCGATCCGGACGTGCTGCAGCAGGCCTTCGCGCGCAAGAAGAAGTGATCGCCTGACGCGACGCGCGGCGCCGCGGCCGTTCAGCGGCCGGGCACCATCGCGAGCAGCCGCGCGATGTCCGCGGCGCAGGCCGCGAGCGCCTTCGTCTCGATCGCGCGGTAGAGGCGCACCGCCTTCTCGCCGGCCGGCGTCAGCACGCTGCCGCCGCCGCGCGGACCGCCTTGCTCGGACGTCACGGCCGGCGTCCGCAGCGCGCCGTTGAGCTCGTCGACCAGCACCCAGGCGCGGCGGTACGACATGCCCAGGCTCTTCGCGGCCGCCGTGATCGAGCCCTGCGCCTGCACGGCCTCGAGCAGCGCGATCTTGCCCGGGCCGATGGCGACGGTGTCGCCGTCGGTGATGCGCATGCGCAGGCGCAGCTGCGGGGTGGCGGGCGGCGCTTTCGGCGCCGGGGCGGGGGAGGGTGTCGAGCGTGGCATGGCCTCAAGCCTAGCCGCAGCGGCGGCCGCCGTCACGCGATTGACGCAGGCGTCATGTCAGAATGGATATGACGCTTTTCACACCTTCACCGACTTTGTCCGAGGAGATCGCCCATGAGAACGAACATCGCCGCCGCCATCGCCTGCCTCGCGCTCGCCGGCGCCGCGCAGGCCGCCGGCCCGACGACCCGCGTCGTCGTCGACGGCGGCGTCGCGCACCCGGGCAGCTACGACCTCGCCCGCCTGCAGGCGCTGCCGCAGGTCACGCAGACCGACACCTTCTCCAGCGCCGGCACCCCGCAGACGCACACCTACACCGGCCCTAGCCTGTGGGGCACGCTGAACGACGCGGGCATCGTCGTCGACTCGAACGTGAAGAACGACGTGTTGAACAAGATCGTCGTGGCGAAAGGCAGCGACGGCTACAAGTCGGTCTTCGCGCTCGGCGAGCTGAGCCCCAACTTCGGTCACCGCGCGAGCCTGGTCGCGACGTCCGATGCCGGGGTGCCGCTCGGCGCCGACGGCTTCGCGCGCGTGACCTCGCCCGGCGACCACAAGGGCGGCCGCTACGTCTCGAACCTCGCCGAGCTGACGGTGGAGAGCTCCGGCTCGACGCAAGGCGCGACGACCCGTCAGCCGACGACGTCGTTCGCGGTCCGCGGCGCGGTCCACCATGCCGAGAGCTTCGACCTCGCCGACCTGCAGGCGCTGCCGGAGGTGACGCGCACCGTCGGCAGCGATACCTACACGGGTGTCAGCCTGTGGAGCCTGCTGAACGGCGTGACGGGCCTCGACACCGATCCCGCGATCAAGAACGACGTGCTGGGCATGTATGTCGTGGCCACCGGCAGCGACGGCTACAAGGCCGTGTTCTCGATGGGCGAGATCGACCCCGACTTCGGCGCCGAGCCCGACCTGGTCGCGTTCGCCGACAACGGCGTGCCGCTGACGGACAACGGCTTCGCGCGCATCGTCGCGCCGGACGACGTCAAGGCCGGGCGCTGGGTGTCGAACCTCGTGAGCCTCGAGGTGTTCGACGTCAACGCCGTGCCCGAGCCGGCGAGCGTCGCGATGATGCTGGCCGGGCTGGTGGCGATCGGCCTGGCGGCGCGTCGCCGTTCGCCGGTCAGCGCGGCGCGCGCCGCGGCCTGAGCTCGCGGATCAGCGGCGCGCTCGTCGAGTCGCGCACCACGAGTTCGTGCGGCAGCACGCGCTGCAGCGCGGACGCGCCGTCGCCCGCGCGCGAGGCGATCAGCAGCTCCACGGCCGTGCGCGCCATCGCCACCGTCGGCTGCAGCACGGTCGTGAGCGGCGGCCACACGAGGCTGCTGGCGGGCGAATCGTCGAAGCCGGCGATCGAGAGGTCGTCGGGGACGTCCAGGCCCTGGCGCTGCGCCGCCGCGAGCACGCCGAGCGCCATGTCGTCGTTGCTGGCGAAGACGGCGGTGGGTCGGTCGCGCAGCTTGAGCAGCCGGTGCGCCGCGGCGACGCCCGAGTCGAAGGTGAACGCGCCGTCGACCACCAGCGCGTCGTCGATCTCGAGCGCGTGCGCGCGCATCGCGTTGACGAAGCCCTGGTGGCGCAGCGCCGACGCGGCCTGGTCCTGCGCCCCGCGGATGAACGCGATGCGGCGGTGGCCGAGGCTCAGCAGCAGGTTGGTGATCTCCTCGGCGGCGTGGACGTCGTCCATGCGCACGCTGGGCATGTCCTTGCGCTGGCGCGCCGGCGAGACGAGCACCGTCGGCGTCCCGCTCTCGCGCAGCGCCTTCAGCACGTGCGGGTTGTCGCACAGCGGCGGCGTGAGAATCATGCCGTCCGGGCGCAGCGTCGACACCATGCGGTGCACCTGCTCGCGCAGGTCGGCGGCGTCGTTGTCCATCGACTCGACGACGAGGTGGTAGCCCGCCTCGCGGCAGCGCATCGTCGCGCCCTGCTGCACGCCGGCGACGAACGCGGCGCTGGGGTCGAAGTACAGCAGCCCGATCAGGAACGAGCGCGCGCCGGCCAGGCTGCGCGCGGACTGGCTCGGCCGGTAGCGCAGCTCGGCCATCACGCGCACGACGTCGGCGCGCGTCTGCGGCCGCACGCCGGGCTCGTTGTTCATCACGCGCGAGACGGTCTTGATCGACACGCCGGCGAGCCGCGCGACGTCGCTGATCGTCGTGCCCGCGCCATTGCTCGTCTTGCGGGGCGGCGATGCGGCGTCGTCCGTGGCCGGCGGCTTTTCCGCCATCGTCACGCCCGCCCGCCGGCGTCGCCGGCCGCCTGCTGCAGCGAGGCGAGCGACGGCTTCGCGCCGCGCGCTTCGACGGGCGTGCGCACCGGCGCCGCCGCGTCGCCGCCGCGCTCGGCCATCGCCTCGACGAGCGTGCGATGCCCCGGAAGATCCGCCACCGCGCGCTGCGCCACCTGCGCGATCATCGCGAACTCCTGCTGCGCCTGCGCCATGCGCGGCCACGCGGCGCGCGAGGCGGAGAGATCGGTCGGATACCCCATGCCGTACAGCACGTACTGCCAGCTGGACGGCGGATACATCTCGAGGTCGACCACGAAATCGAGCCGGTGCGGCGGGCGCGAGCGCCACATCGCGAGCTTGTCGCGCAGCGCGGGCGTCCACGTCGACGGATCGGCGTTGTCGCGCCAGAACGCGGTGTCGGTGCGACGCGTCAGCGCGTAGTGCAGCTTCAGGAAGTCGACGATGCGCTCGAAGCGCGCGGTCATCATCTCGTTGAACTGGCGGGCGACCGGCGCCATGTCGCCGTCGGCCGGGAACAGGTGCGCGATGAGGTAGGCGGCGGTCTCGATCAGGCCGATGCCCGACGACTCCAGCGGCTCGAGGAAGCCCGCCGACAGCCCGACCGCCACGCAGTTGCCGATCCACGGCGTCTTGCGGTAGCCGGTCTCGAGCGTCAGCGCGCGCGGCGCCAGGCCGTCGGCGGCGGGCCCGATGTAGCGGCGCAGCACGGCTTCGGCGCGCGCGTCGTCGGTGTGGCGGCTCGAGTAGACATAGCCGATGCCGCGCCGCCGGTGCAGGCCGATGTCCCACGTCCAGCCGGCCTCGTGCGCGGTGGAGATCGTGAAGGACGGGATCGGCGCGTCGGCCTCGGCGTACGGCACCTGCAGCGCGAGCGCGCGGTCGACGAACAGCACGTCGTCCACCGGCGTCGTGCGCGCGCCGAGCGCCTGGCCGATCAGCGCGGCACGGAAGCCCGTGCAGTCGACGAACAGGTCGGCCCGGATCGCGCCGCGCTCGCGCGTGACGACCGACTCGATGCGGCCGTCGTCCGCGAGCTCCGTGCGGTCGACCGTCGCCACGACATGCGCGACGCCCAGCGACTTCGCGTGCGTGGCGAGCAGCGTGGCGAACTTGCCAGCGTCGAAGTGGTAAGCGTAGTTCATCGGCCCGAGCCAGTCGCCGTCGCCCGCGCGCTTGGGCGCGCGCGACGCGTCGGCCACGCGCTTCTGCATCGACACCGCGTCCGCGAACGCGCGTCCGGGCGCGCCGCCCAGCAGCCAGTACGGCAGCAGGTCGGGCGCGCCGGCGCGCTGGCTCGGCGCGTTGAAGGGATGGAAGTAGTGGTCGAAGCCGCCTTCCGGGATACGGTTCGGGGTATGCAGCCAGTCGACGAACTTCACGCCCTGCTTGAAGGTCGCGTCGCACTCGCGGACGAAGCGCGCCTCGTCCAGCCCGATCGCCGCGAGCGTGCCGCGGATCGACGGGAAGGTGCCTTCGCCGACGCCGATGATGCCGATGGCGCTGGACTCGACGAGCGTCACGCGCACGCCGCCCGAGGCCGTGCCGAGCGCGCGCGCGAGATAGGCCGCGGTGAGCCAGCCGGCGGTGCCGCCGCCGACGATGAGGATGTCCCGGATCGCGTTCATGGAGGGTCGCCTGTCGGCGCGCAAACGTGAATGGAAAGGGCGGCGCGGCGATCTCGGCGTATTCCCGTAGACCGCTCGCGGCGCTTCATATAGCGGATGATAAATGCGAAATGACATCGCTGTCATTTCTTTGTTGACAGCGTTGTCATCGGTCGGCATCATGCGACGCATTCCAGCCGGAAAGCCGGGCTCAAGAGGCCCGCGACGGCAGGGCGCCACGCCGCGCCGCAGGGCGCGCGACGACCGCCCGGAACGCGTGGAGAAGGGCCGGCGCCGGCTGCGCACGCACTGCGCGCGGCCCGCGGCACGACGCCGCCGACGAGAAGAATCGCCGCGAAGACGGCCGATGACGCACCATCAAAATACTGGAGACAACGTGAATACTCGCGCACCGAAATTCAGGGGGTCGCTCGGCCACCCGATCCATCTCGCCGTCCTCGCCCTGCTGGCCGGCGCCTCCGCGTCGCACGCCCAGGGCGTCGCGCCGCCCGCCGCGGCCGCCAGCGCCGCCGCCGACCGCGACCTGTCGAAGCAGGAGGTCACCGTCACGGCGACCAAGCGCACGACCACGCTGCAGAGCACGCCGCTCGCCGTCACGCCGATCGGGGCCGTGGAGCTCGAGGAGAACCACGTGCAGACGATCTCCGACGTCGTCCACCTGGTGCCCAGCTTCCAGGCGACGACCGAGGGCGACCACGGCGTCATCACGATGACGATGCGCGGCATCGGCAACGACAGCGCGAAGACCGAATACGCCGACCCCGAGGTCGCGCTGTTCATCGACGGCATCTACGCGCCGCGCGCCGAGGGCGCCGCGTCGCTGCTGTTCGACATGGAGAACATCGAGGTGCTGCGCGGCCCGCAGGGCACGCTGTGGGGCCGCAATTCCACGGTCGGCGCGGTCAACATGCAGACGGCGAAGGCGGAGATCGGCAGCAACTTCGGCACGGTCGAAGGCGGCCTGGGCAGCTACAACCGCTTCGGCGCGCGCTCGGCGTTCAACTTCTCGCTGAGCGACACCTTCGCGATCCGCGCGGCCTTCGTCCACGAGCAGCACGACGGCTACGTGAGCTACCAGGCGCCGCCCAAGATCTCGATCGCCGACCAGGAGGCCGCCGCCGCGCCCGCGATCACCGCCTACAACACCACGAACCCGGGCAACCCGATCACGTTCCGGCCCCTCGACCCGAACACCTTCGTGACGACGGGCCCGAAGTACAACGCCCAGGACCAGAGCGCGGCGCGCCTGAGCTTCGTCTGGAAGCCGATCCGCGACCTGACCTGGCACGCGTCGTACGAGAAGTTCAGCGACCATGGCACGCCCGACATGAACCTGCTGCAGACGCCGCGCGCCGGCACGAGCTTCTGGTCGGCGCTGATCAGCGTGGCGCCGCAGCTCGACCGCGAGGTCAACACCTTCCGCAGCCGCGTCGACTGGAACCTCAGCGACTACCTCGCGCTCGACTACGTGGCCGGGTATTCGAAGTTCGTCGGCTCGTCCGACTTCGACCAGTCCGGCGGCGCCACCGTGCCCACCAGCTTCACGACCGGCGCGAAGGTGCAGGAGGACCGCACGAACTGGTCGCACTACAAGAACTACAGCCACGAGCTCGAGCTGCAGTCGATCGGCACGCACGACGTCGACTGGATCCTCGGCCTGTACTACGCGGCCGAGGACAACGGCATCCGCTTCGACATCCCGATCACGAACGGCACGTCGCAGGGCACGATCAACTGGCAGGGCTCGTTCATCCAGCCCAAGGAAACCGTGCAGTCCGAGGCCGTGTTCGGCCAGGCGACGTGGAACCTCGCGAACGACATCCACCTGACCGGCGGCGCGCGCTTCACGCACGACGATCGCAAGAACGAGGGCGGCATCAACTACGGCTGGTCGAGTGATCCGACCGTCCCGCAACTGCCGATCGACCCCAACACGAACCCTGCGACCGCGGGCTCGGGGTTCGGCGTCTCCACGCACAACGACGGCCACTACACCGGCCAGAAGACGACCTGGCTGGCCCGTGCGAACTGGGACGTCACGAAGGACTTCCTCGTCTACGGCAGCGTGTCGACCGGCTACAAGTCCGGCGGCCTGCAGGACGGCGGCCTGCACTACGGGCCCGAGACGCTGACGAACTACGAGGTCGGCACCAAGAACACGTTGTTCAACCGCACGGTGCACTTCAACAACTCGCTGTACTACGAGGACTTCAAGGACTTCCAGTTCAGCGCGCCGGTGACCAACGCGGACGGCTCGCACTCGCTCGCGACCTCCAACGCGAAGGGCGCGAAGGTCTACGGCCTCGAGTCCGAGCTGTCGGCCGACCTCACGCCGAACGACCGGGTCCAGCTGGGTGGCGCCTACACGCATACCCGCCTGGGGTACCTGCTCGCGGGCAGCAACGACTACTCGCTGCCGCCCTGCCCCGACGCGAAGGTCAACGGCAACTGCCTGAACGTCACCGGCCACCGGCTGCCGCACTCGCCGACCGGCTCGCTCACCGCCCTGTACGAGCACACCTTCCGCTTCACGGACGGCTCGAAGCTCGCGCCTCGCGTGAACTTCCACTACGAGTCGTCGAGCTGGCTGAGCGTGTTCAACCTCGGCGACGGCGACCTGCAGAAGTCGTACAGCCGCACGGACCTCGGCCTGCGCTACGCGTCGGCGAAGGACTGGTACGTCGACGCCTTCGTGCAGAACGTCGAGGACGGCCACGTCAAGACGAACGCGCAGAACTCGTTCGGCGCATGGCAGTCGCAATACATGCCGCCGCGCACGTTCGGCGTGAACGCCGGCTACAACTTCTGACGAGCCCGAAGGCTCATGCCGGGCGATCGACCGAGGTCGTCGACCCGCCCGGCCTCTCGCCGAACCCCATGCCCAAGCTCCTCCAGGCGATCGCGCTCGCCGCGGCCGGCCTCTGCGCCCTCGCGGCGCACGCGGCGACCACGACGATCACCGTCGCCACGTTCCCCGACCTCGACCGCGCCGCGAAGGCCGCGCTGCCGCGCTGGCGCGCATTGCATCCGGACGTCGACGTGAAGATCGTCTCGCGCCAGTACGCCGACCACCACACCGCCATGACCACCTCGCTCGCGACCGGCTCGTACCTGCCCGACGTGATGGCCGTCGACTTCCGCTTCATCGGGAAGTTCGCCGAATCGGGCGGCTTCGAGGACCTGGGCAAGCCGCCCTACGACGGCGCGGCGCTGCGCGACCGGTTCGTGCCCTACACGATCGCGCAGGCCACCAACCACGCCGGCGAGCTCTCCGCGCTGCCGGCCGACATCGGCCCCGGCACCTTGCTCTATCGCACCGACCTGCTCGCGAAGGCCGGGCTCGCCGAGCCCGACCTGACGGCGAGCTGGGAGTCGTTCATCGCCGCCGGCGTCAAGCTCAAGCGCGCGACCGGCGCCTACCTCCTCGCCGACAGCCAGGACATCTGCGACATCGTGCTGCGCTCCGGCGTGCCCGCGGGCGAAGGCCTGTTCTTCGACCGCCGCGGCAAGGTGCTGGTCGACAGCCCGCGCTTCGTCCGCGCCTTCGAACTGGGCCGCGCCGCGCACCGCGCGGGCATCGACGCGGGCGCGACGATCTGGACGAACGAGTGGGTCGCGGGCTTTCGCTCCGACAAGATCGCCGGCGCGATGATGGGCGCGTGGCTGGCGGGCCACCTGAAGAACTGGCTCGCGCCCGACACCGCCGGCAAGTGGCGCTCGACCGTGCTGCCGGCCGGCGCGGTGGCGTCGTACGGCGGCTCGTTCTACGCGATCCCGAAGCACAGCGACCACAAGGCGCTGGCCTGGGAGTTCGTGAAGTTCATGACCGCCGACCGCGACACCCAGCTCGCATCGCTGCGCGCGCTCGACACCTTCCCCGCGCTCATCGACGCGCAGCGCGACCCCGTCATCGACGAGCCCATGCCCTTCCTCGGCGGCCAGAAGGCGCGCGCGCTGTGGCGCGACATCGCCGCGCGCGTGCCGGCTATCCCGGTCGACAAGTACGACTCGATGGCGACCGACGTGGTGCGCGCCGAGTACGAGAACGTCGTCAAGCACGGCAAGGACATCCACGAGGCGCTCGCCGATGCGAAGTCGCTGATCGAACACCGCGCGCGACGCTGAACGGCCATGCAGACGATGACCTCCGACGATCTCGCGCCGCAAGCCGCTCCGGCCGTCGCGCATACCCTTGCACGTACGCGTGCCGCACGCCGGCGCGTGCTGCTTCGCAAGCTCGCGCCCTACGCATTCATCGCGCCGTTCTTCCTGCTGTTCGGCGTGTTCGGCCTGTTCCCGCTGCTGTTCTCCATCTGGCTGTCGCTGCACCAGTGGGACGCCGCGTCGGGCCTGGCCGCGATGCACTGGGTCGGGCTCGAGAACTACAAGTACGCGATCACCGACCCGTGGTTCGCGAAGTCGCTGCTCAACACGCTGTGGTTCGCGGTCGCGTCGGGCGTGCCGCAGCACCTCGTCGCGCTGCCGCTCGCGTTCTTCATCCACATGACCCTGAAGCGCAGCCGGAACTTCGTGGTCGGCGCGTACTTCGTGCCGTACGTGACCTCGAGTGTCGCGATCGCGCTGATCTTCACGACGCTGTTCTCGAAGGACTTCGGCGTCGTCAACGCGCTGCTGCCCGGCCCGCCGATCGACTGGCTCGGCGACGCGTTCTGGGCCCACGTGACGATCGCCTTCGTCGTGTTCTGGCGTTACCTCGGCTGGAACGTCGTGCTGTACCTGTCGGCGCTGCAGGTGATCTCGGGCGATCTCTACGAGGCCGCGACGCTGGACGGCGCGTCGCGATGGCAGCAGTTCCGCCTCATCGCGCTGCCGCTGCTCAAGCCGATGATGTTCTTCGCGATCACGCTCACGCTGATCGGCAACCTGCAGCTGTTCGAGGAACCGTTCATCCTGATCCCGGCGGACTCGGGCGTCGCGACGGACGTGATGACCACCGCGATGTTCATGTACCGCATCGCGTTCTCGGACGGCGACTTCGGCACCGCGTCCGCCGTCTCGTGGCTGCTGTTCTTCCTCATCGCGGCGCTGACCTGGGGCAACGCGCGCCTGTTCGGCAAGGAAGGGGCGAGCGATGTCGCGCGCTGAACGCTTCGCGCCCGCCCGCCTGGCGATGCTCGCGCTGATCGCGGCCGGCGTCGTGCTGCTCGCGGCGCCGTTCTGGTTCACGTTCGTGTTCGCGACGCACTCGCGCACCGACATCTTCGCGTCGCCGCCGCCGCTGTGGTTCGGCACGCACTTCCTGTCGAACGTCGCGCTGCTGCTCGATCGCCTGCCGTTCTGGCGCAACCTCGAGCTGAGCCTGTACGTCGCGCTGATGACGACCGCGCTGAACCTGCTGCTGTGCTCGCTCGCCGGCTACGCGTTCGCGGTGCACGAGTTCCGCTTCAAGAAGCCGCTGTTCGCGCTCGTCGTGGGCTCGATGATGCTGCCCAGCTTCCTCAACATGATCCCGACGTTCATGGTGATGGACCTCCTCGGCTGGATCGACGAGCCGCGCGCGCTCTACGTGCCCGGCGCGGCCGGCGCGCTGGGCATCTTCCTGATGCGCCAGTACATCGGCAGCGCGATCCCGCGCGACCTGATCGACGCCGCGCGCATGGACGGCTGCGGCGAGCTGCGCACGTTCTGGAGCGTCGTGCTGCCG
>JASLEM010000546.1 GCA_030151165.1 Burkholderiaceae bacterium | reverse complement strand
CGGTGAGATGCTTCGGTCATGGACTCGAAACAGCTCTTCATCGAACACCTCGCCAGCGAACTGCAGGCCATGGAGGTGGGTCGCGTGCCCATGAACGCCCTGCGCTACCGCGTGCACGCCAAGATGCTGCGCAAGGCGCTGGTCGGCTGCCCGGCGCCCACGCTGACCACCCGCCAGGGCGGCGCGCATCCGCAGGTCGTCCATGCGCTGTCCAACCGCTTCTTCGAGGAAACGGGCCACCTGCTGCAACCCAACGCCACCGCGCACAAGGCGCGCTCGCTGCTGGAACGCACGCTGGCCCAGTGCCGCGCCGACCGCCAGCAGTAAGCCCTCGGCCGCACGCCGTCCCTTCGTCAACCCGCGCCGAGGACGACTCCGTGGCCGCCAATCACCGCCTCGCGTTCGCACTGTCCGGGCTCTTCGCGCTGCTGCTGGCGAGCCACCCGCGCCCCGCGCACTCCGAAGCCGCGGAGCTGACCGCCACCGAGCAGCGCTGGCTCGCCGGCGCGACGCCGCCCGTCGCGTGGGCGCTCCGGCAAGGCATGCCGATCGACATCGTCGTGCTGCCGCAGGCCCAGCCCGGCGCCGCGCCGCTGGCGATGGGCTACGTCGAAGGCCGCTGCAAGCTGGTCTTCGCGATGCGCGGCAACCCGGCCGCCGAAAGGACGCTGGACGCCATCCCCGCCGCGTTGCTGCAGCCCGTCCTCGAGGCGATGACCGCGCACGAGATCGGCCACTGCCAGCGTCACCGCAGCGGCTCGTTCGACAGCCTGCCGGCCGGCCTGGCGGATACCCCTGACCGCATCGAGAAGAGCCAGCCCACGGCCGAACTCCAGGCGATCGCGCGCGAGATGCGCGTGATGCGCCGCGAGGAGGCCTACGCCGACCTCGTCGGCCTCGCCTGGACGCATGCGCACCACGCCGACCAGTTCGCGCAGGTGCTCTCGTGGTTCGACGACGCGCGCGCCGACGAGACCGAGCACGGCTTCCACGACACCCGCCACTGGCTCGCGCTCGCGCACGGCGCCGACGCGTTCGCCGGGACGCAGACGCCGTTCGACCAGGCGATGGGCCTCTGGCAACGCGGCCTGCAGGACGATTGACGGCCCGGCCGCCGGCCGCCGCTCAGCGCAGCGGCTCGGCCTGCGCCGTCTGCGACAGCACGGCGAACCGCGGCCGGCCTTCGGCCTGCAACCGATCCTGCAAGGCTTGCAGCTCGAGCCCGAGTTCCGCGCGTCGGTCGTGACCGATGTCGACCAGCACGCGCGGGAACAGCTTGTCCTCTTCCTCGCGGTGATGATGCTCGGTCTGCTCCTTGAGCACGTGCAGCTTGGGCAGGAAGGTCGGGTCGTGCGCCGGCAACGCGATCAGGTCGGCCAGCAGGCGCTTCATCGCGAGGTGCTCCTCCAGCGACTCGAGCAGGATGTCCTCGGTCGGATCCTCGTGCACGGCCGGATAGAAGACCTGCTCCTCGCACGCCAGGTGCACGACGAGCGCGTCGGCGATGTCGCGGAACTGGTCGCGCCGCGCGTCGACGTCCTCGGTGTCGAGCGCCTGGCGCAGCGCGGCTTCGAGCGCGCGATGCTGGCGCGTCAGGTAGAGGGTGGCGTCCATGGCGGCGTCGTCGCTCGTTCAGGCGTTCATTGCGCGATGCCGGCGAGGCCGGTCGCGGCGCCCAGCGAGGCCGTCGCCATGTGGCCGTCGGCGGCGTAGACGTCGTTCGGCGGCGCGGGGTCGGCGTCGGGCGTGCCGCGCGCGCTCGCGACGGCGTCGCCGCGCAGGATCGCGAGGCACGCGCCGCGGCCATCCGCCGCGCGGGTCGACTCGCAGGCGCCCTCGGCGACTTCGCGGGCGCGCATCTCGTCGCGCTGCAGCGCGGCGCGATTCACGTCGCGCTCGAGCACGCAGACGTACAGCGTCATCAGCAGCGCGCACGCCACGAGCAGCGCTCCACCGATCCACTGCTCGCGGCGAAAGCGCGGCATCTGCGACGGCGCGGGCGGCGCCGCGACGAGGCGGCCGGACTCCCAGACGGTGACGGTGTGCGAGGTCATGGTCATGAGCGTGTGTCTCGTGGTGTCGACGATGTGCCAGCCTGCACGGCAAGCCTCGGGCCCGCGACGGCTGCGGTCGAGCGCCGACGCGGGCAAGGTAAATTCGGGGCTGGCCCCGCGCACCGCGGAGCGCCGAAGGCCCGCGCCGGCGCCTCGCCACATGCCGCCGGCCGCAACGTTCGAAAGGATTCGCTTGGACTCGACGATCGCCGCCGTGCTGCTGCTGGACGGCATCGGCAACGGCGCCGTGTACGCGCTGCTCGGCATGGCCATCGTGCTGGTGTTCGCGGTCACGCGCGTGATCCTGATCCCGCAGGGCGAGTTCGTCGCCTACAGCGCGTTGACGCTCGCGATGCTGCAGCTCGGGCGCGTGCCCGGCACGGTCTGGCTCGCGCTGCTGCTCGCCGCGATGACGCTGGTGCGCGAGCTGTGGGACGGCCTGCGCAGCGGCCGCCCGTGGGCCGCGACCGGGCGCGAGATCGCGCGGCTGTGCGCGTGGCCCGTCGCCGCGGCCGGGGTCGTCGCGCTCGTCGCGCCGCATGCGTGGCCGTTGTGGATCCAGGGCGTGCTGACGCTGGCGCTCGTGACGTCCCTCGGGCCGCTGGTCTACCGCCTCGCCTACCAGCCGCTGGCCGACGCGTCGGTGCTGCTGCTGCTGATCGTCTCGGTCGGCGTGCACTTCACGCTGGTCGGCCTCGGCCTCGTGTTCTTCGGCGCCGAGGGCTACCGCACGCCCCCGTTCTGGGACGCGTCGTTCAACGTCGGCCCCGTCACCGTCACCGGGCAGACGCTCATCGTGCTGGCGGTCTCGGCGCTGCTCATGATCGCGCTGTGGCAGTTCTTCGCGCGCACGCTCGCCGGCAAGGCCCTGCGCGCCACCGCGATCAACCGGCTCGGCGCGCGGCTGATGGGCGTGTCGACCGAGCACGCCGGGCGCAGCGCGTTCTCGATGGCGGCCTTCATCGGCGCGCTCGCGGGCCTGCTGATCGGGCCGTCGACGACGATGATCTACGACAGCGGCTTCCTGATCGGCCTCAAGGGCTTCGTCGCCGCGATCTTCGGCGGCCTCGCCAGCTACCCGTTGGCGGTCGGCGGCGCGCTGCTCGTCGGCCTGCTCGATTCCTTCAGCTCGTTCTGGGCCAGCTCGTACAAGGACGTGATCGTGTTCACCGCGATCATCCCGGTGCTGCTGCTGCGCTCGCTCACCGATCGGCACCACGACGATGACGAGTGATCGACCCGTGACCCCGCCGCCCGCGCCCGCGCCGGCCCGCCGCCCATCGGCCTCGCAGGTCGCCGTGGCGATCGGCATCGTGCTGCTGCTCGCCCTGCCCGCGCTGCCGGTGCCCGAGTTCTGGATCACGCAGCTCGACTACATCGGCCTGTACGCGACGGTCGTGCTCGGGCTCGTGCTGCTGACCGGCATCGCCGGCCTGACCTCGTTCGGCCAGGCTGCGTTCGTGGGCCTCGGCGCCTACGCGACCGCCTATGCGACGACCGCGCTCGGCTGGTCGCCGTGGCTCGGGCTGCTGTGCGGCGTCGCGCTGACGCTGGTCGTCGCGCTGATCCTCGCCGGCGTCACGCTGCGGATGTCGGGCCACTACCTGCCGCTCGCGACGATCGCGTGGGGCCTGGCGCTGTTCTTCCTGGTCGGCAACCTCGAGATGCTCGGCAAGTTCGACGGCATCCAGGGCATCCCGGCGGTGCGCGTCGGCGGCGTCGAGCTGCGGTCGGGGCGCGCGTCGTACGTGCTGATCTGGGTCGTCGCGCTGCTCGGCGCGTTCGCGTTGCGCCACCTGCTCGACTCGCGCCCGGGCCGCGCGATGCGCGCGCTCAAGGGCGGCACGCTGATGGCCGAGGCGATGGGCATCGCGACGCTGCGCTACAAGGTGCTCGCGTTCGTGATCGCGGCGCTCTACGCGTCGGTCTCGGGCTGGCTGTTCGCGCACTACCAGCGCTCGGTCAACCCGTCGCCGTTCGGCCTGCAGATGGGCATCGAGTACCTGTTCATGGCGGTGCTCGGCGGCGTCGCGCTGGTCGGCGGCGCGTTCGTCGGCGCGGCGGGCGTGAAGATCGCGGAGGACCAGCTGCAGAACTGGCTGACCGCGCTGCTCGACACCAGCGGCCCGGTGGAGCTCGTCGTGTTCGGCATCGTGCTGATCCTCGTGCTGCAGGTCACGCCGCAGGGCCTCTGGTCGCTGGTGACGCGGCGCCTGCCGCAGCGCCGGCACGACGCCGCGCACGGGACCAGCGCCGAGCCGCTGCCGCGGGCGACGCCGCCCGCGCGCGGCGAACTCGTGCTGTCGGTGCAGAAGGCGCGCAAGCAGTTCGGCGGGCTGGTGGCCGTCAACGACGTCAGCTTCGACGTGCACGCCGGCGAGATCGTCGGCCTGATCGGTCCGAACGGCGCGGGCAAGTCGACGATGTTCAACCTCATCACCGGCGTGCTGCCGCTCACCGCCGGCCGCGTCGACTACCGCGGCGAGCGCGTGGACGGCAAGCCCTCGCGCCTCATCGCGCGGCGCGGCATGTCGCGCACCTTCCAGCACGTGCGCATGATCCCGGACATGAGCGTGCTCGAGAACGTCGCCCTCGGCGCGCACAAGCGCGGCAGCGCGGGCGTGCTGCGCGCGATGCTGCGCCTCGACCGCCGCGACGAGCGCCGCCTGCTCGCCGAAGCCTGGCGCCAGCTCGATCGCATCGGCATGGCCGCGCTCGCGAACGAGCCGGCCGGCAACCTCGCGCTGGGCCAGCAGCGGCTGATGGAGATCGCGCGCGCGCTGTGCACCGACCCGGCGCTGATGCTGCTCGACGAGCCCGCCGCCGGCCTGCGCCTGAAGGAGAAGCAGGCGCTCGGGCAGGTGCTGTCGCAGCTGCGCGGCGAGGGCATGAGCCTGCTGCTCGTCGAGCACGACATGGACTTCGTGATGACGCTCACCGACCGCATCGTCGTCGTCGAGTTCGGCACGAAGCTGACCGAAGGCACGCCGGATGTCGTGCGCGAGGATCCCGCCGTGCGCGCGGCCTATCTCGGCGTGGAGCATTGATGACGACGTCCGACTCCAACACCGCCCCGCTGCTGCGCGTCGACGCGCTGCACGCCGGCTACGGCCGCGCCGAAGTGCTGTCCGGCGTCTCGATCGCCGCGGCGCGCGGCAGCGTCGTCGCCGTCGTCGGGCCCAACGGCGCGGGCAAGAGCACGCTGCTGAACGCGCTGATGGGCGTGCTGCCCTCGCGCGGCGACGTGACGTTCGACGGCGAGGCCCTGCAGCGGCTGTCGCTCGAGGACCGCGTGCGGCGCGGCGTCGCGCTCGTGCCCGAGACGCGCGCCCTCTTCGCCACGATGCCCGTCGCCGACAACCTGCTGCTGGGCGGCTATCACCAGCGCCACACGTCGCGCGCCACGCAGGCCGCACGGCTCGACGAGATCTACGCGCTGTTCCCGCGCCTGCACGAGCGCCGCGCGCAGCAGGCGGGCACGCTGTCGGGCGGCGAGCGCCAGATGCTCGCGATCGGCCGCGCGCTGATGGGCGCGCCGCGCCTGCTGATGCTCGACGAGCCCAGCCTCGGCTTGGCGCCGCTCGTGGTGAAGGAGATCTTCCGCATCATCGAGCGGCTGCGCGCGACCGGCGTGACGATCCTGCTGATCGAGCAGAACGCGCGTGCGGCGATGGCCGTGGCCGACCACGCGTACGTGCTGGAGACCGGCGCCATCGCGCTGTCCGGCCCGGCGGCGCAGCTGGCGCAGGATCCGCGCGTGATCGACACCTACCTCGGCAAGGCCAGGGCCTGAAGGAGCGGGACTTGAGAACCCGCGAACGGGCCTGACCTACCGGGCATCGGCGTATCCTCTCCTCCCACGCGAACAACAACAGGGGCCGCATGCAAGACATCACGCGCGAACAAGTCATCCGATTCACGTCCTTCGTCTTCGCTTTCCTGGCGCTGGTGGGCGTGCTGGAGCTGCACCTGCTGGTGCCGCTGCTGTTCGGCCTGCTGGTGTTCGAGCTCGTGCAGTCGGTGACGCCGATCGTGCAGCGCCGGCTGTTCACGAAGAGCGCGAAGGTCTTCGTGGTCGCGTCGATCGCGGTCATCGTCGTCGGCGCGATCTGCGCGGCCGTCTTCGCGCTGGTGGCGTTCTTCAAGGCCGACGTCGACAACCTGCCCCACCTGCTCGAGAAGGTCTCGGCCATCCTCGACCGCGTGCGCGACGGCATCCCGCCCTTCCTCGCGGCCTACCTGCCCGACGACATCGGCGACCTCAAGGATCGCGCGCTGGAGTGGTTCCGCGGCCACGTCGCGGAGCTGCAGATGATGGGCACGCACACGGTCGTGCTGTTCGCCGAGACGCTGATCGCGTTCGTGATCGCGTCGGTGCTGTCGCTGCGCAAGGTCGACCCGGGCTCGACATCCGGCCCGCTCGCCGTCGCCCTGGCCGAACGCGTGTCGCGCTTCGCGTGCGCGTTCCGCCGCGTCGCGCTGTCGCAGCTGTGGATCTCCGCGCTGAACACGACCTTCACCGCGATCTACCTGCTGATCGTGCTGCACCTGGTGGGCGTGCACCTGCCGCTGACCAAGACGATGATCGCGATCACGTTCATCGTCGGCCTGCTGCCCATCATCGGCAACCTGGTCTCCAACAGCATCGTCGTCATCGTCAGCCTGGCGCACTCGCCGGCCGTTGCCATCGGCTCGCTGGTGTTCCTGATCGTGATCCACAAGCTCGAGTACTTCCTGGGCGCGCGCATCGTCGGCTCGCGCATCAAGTCGTCGATCTGGGAGTTGCTGCTCGCGATGATGGTGATGGAGGCGCTGTTCGGCATCCCGGGCCTCGTGGCCGCGCCGATCTACTACGCGTACCTCAAGAGCGAGCTGCTCTGCGCCGAGCTGATCTGAGCGCCTGAACCGGGCGCCGCGTCAGAGCCAGGCCGCGACGCCACCGTGATGCGAGCAGGTACCGCGACGGTGCGTGCTGAAGCTGAAGCTGCCGTCGCCGCAACGCGCGGATGCGCCTGCGGGCACGGTACCGTCCACCGTATGCGCCGGCGAGTGGATGGATTGCCCGTCGATGTTGACGTAGCGGCCCTGCTCGATCGGTCGCCCGCTCGCGGCCGACGACGCGGTCTGCGGCACCGACGCCGACGCCGACGCCGACGCCGACGAAGCGGCCGGCCCGGGCGGCCTGGCGTCGATCGCGCCGGCCCACAGGACCAGCGCGAGGCTGAGCACGGCGATGCGCATGGCGGCGGGTCCCTTCGCGTGAAGGCACGCCGGCGACGGCGCGCGGTGTCGCGTCGCGGCTCACGCAGGGGCGGCCGACGACGCGGAAGGCCCGAGCATGCCACCTCGCGCACCCTCGTGCGCGGCTCGCCGCTCAAGGCGCCGTGAAGTACGCCCCGAAGAAGTACCAGCCCGCCTGCACGGCGGTGCCGAGATAGTCGACATCGCCCGTCGGCGCGACGCCCGGCTTCGACGGATGCGCGCCGAGCCGCAGCCCGTTGGCGAGTGGCTGCGTGGTGTCGACGAACGACGGCGCGTCGATGACGCTCCCGGCGACACCCGTGGCCGCATCGATCGCCGCCGCTGCCGACAGCAGCGCGCTGTCGCCCCAACGCACCAGCTGGCCCGCGGCGCCGTTGTGGTACAGGTTCGCGCCGAAGGTGTTGCCCGAGCCGAGGGCGCGGGTGTCGATGTACAGCGCGGGCACCGTGGCGCGCGTCGACACGAGCAGGTTGTTCCACGCATGGTTGCCCGCGGCCGAGCCGGTGCTCGTCGCGCCGATGATCAGCTCGCCGAGCGCCGCCGAGTGCGTGTGGCCGCTGTCCACGCCGTCCGACCACGCGGTGTTGCCCTCGATCGCGTTGCTGTCGCCGTCGAAGACGATGATGCCCGCGCCGTCGTTGCCCCACACCAGGTTGTAGGCGACGGTATTGCCGTTGCACCACTGGTCGACCTCGATGCCGTTGCCGTCCGCGAGCACCGGGTCGGACGTCGCGTAGGACGCGTTGTAGCGGACGATGTTGTCGGCACCGCTGTCCTCGGTCGGCGTGCCGCGGAACACGTGGATGCCCGAGACGCCGCCCGTGCGCGCCGCCCCGCTCGCCGCGACGACGTTGTGCTCGATCCGGTAGTGCGACGCGCGCACCTCGATGCCGTGCAGGCCGCTGCGCGAGATCGTGTTGCCGGAGATCAGCGTGCGCTCGGATGCGTCGGAGTTGGCGTCGATGTAGATGCCGTCCGACTGCGCGTCGTTGATCGCGTTGCGCAGGATCTGGTGGCCGATGCCCGCGCCGGCCGCGATGTTCACGCCGGTCGGCGCGCCGTTGATCGTCGAATCGGCGACGGTGACGTGGTGGCTCGCGTTGCGGATGATGAAGCCCGCGTAGGCCGACGGCTGCACGACGACGTGCGACATCTGCACGTAGGCCGCACCCTGGAAGTCGACGCTGCTGAAGAACGTCGGCGGGTGCGCCGTGTCGAAGGCGGTGACGACGATGGGGGCCGCCGCGGTGCCGACCGCCGTGATCGTCGTGACCCCGTTGTAGCTGCCCGGCGAGACCAGCACGCGGCTGCCGCCCGTCAACGCCGACCACGGCACCGCGGCCATCGTGGCGACGCGCGTCGCGCCGGCGGGCAGCGGCGTCGCGGTGCC
>JASLEM010000487.1 GCA_030151165.1 Burkholderiaceae bacterium | reverse complement strand
CACACGCACTCGCATTCGCGTTGCTCGCCGGCGCTGTGGCGCCCTCTTTCGCGGCCGAGGAATCGGCCCTGCGATTTCACGCTCGCGACGACGTCGTCGTCGAGCACCTGCCCACCCACGTGGGCGACGCGGCGCAACGCCGTGCCGAGATCGCCGCCGAACGCGCCCAGCGCGCCCAGCTGCTGGAGCACCCTGCCGAACTGGGCCTCGCGCTGAAGGCCGCGAACGACGCGCTCGCGCGCGGCCGGCTGCGCGGCGACCCGCGCGAGCTCGGCACGGCCCAGGCCGCCCTCGCGCCTTGGTGGAACCGCGCGGACGCGCCGGCCGAGGTGCGCCTCGTGCGCGCCACGACGATGCAGAGCCAGCACTTCTTCGACGAGGCGCTGGTCGAACTCGACGCGATCCTGGCCATGCCCCAAGGGGTATCGCTGCCGGTGCGCGCACAAACCGAGCTGACGCGCGCCGGCGTGCTGCAGGTGCGCGGCCGCTTCGCCGACGCCGAGGCCGGCTGTCGCCGCCTCGCCGGGCCGGACTTCCTCGCGCTCGGCGCCGGCGTGCGGCTGAACGCCCAGGCCTGCCTTGCCGAACTCTCGAGCCTGCAAGGCCACGCCGACACCGCCGCCGCCACGCTCGCCCGCCTGGCCGGCGCGCCGGACGCGAGCAGCGCCGCCACCGTTGCCGGCGACCCGGCGCCGGGCTGGCTGAACCTGATGCGCGCCGAACTCGCGCAACGCCGCGGCGACCCGGCCGCCGGCGCGCTGTTCGCGGCGGCGCTCGCGGCCAACGGCGACGTCTACACGCAGTGCGCCTACGCCGACTGGCTGCTCGACCAGCACCGCCCCGCCGAGGTGCTCGCGCTGCTGAAGGGCAACGAGGCCGCCGACCCGGTGCTGCTGCGCATCGCGCTCGCCGACGAGCAGCTGCACGGCACGAAACACCCGCTGACCGTCGCCGCGACGACCATGCTCGGCGAGCGCTACGACGCGGCGCTGCTGCGCGGCGACAAGAGCCACGGCCGCGAGCAGTCGCGCTACGAGCTCGACCTGCGCGGCGACCCGCGCGCCGCGCTCGCGCTCGCGCAGACCAACTGGCACGTGCAGCACGAGCCGGCCGACGAGGTCGTGCTCGCCCGCGCCGCGCACGCCGCGCACCGTGACGCCGCCGCCGCGCCGCTGTGGACCTTCCTGCAGGACACCGGCGGCCGCGACGTGCGACTCGCCGTCGGCGGCCCCGCGGCTACGCCGTTCCTGCCGGTCGCGTTCGCGTCGGTGCCCCCCGTGCCGCTCGCGCCGGCGCGACTGCGCAACGCGGCGCTGGAGGCGATCGTCGCGGCCAACCGGGCAGCGGTCGCGGCATCTGCCGCAGCGCCGCATGGCGCGTCGTCGGGCGCGACGGCGTCGCCGTCCAACGTCGCCCCACCGAACGCCGCGCCCGTCACCTCGACGCCCTCGCCCGGGAGCGATTCATGATCCGCCGCCGCATCGCCCTCCTGCTGGCCGTCGCCGGCCTGTTCGCGGCCGCCGGCGCACAGGCGCACAAGGCCAGCGACGCGTACGTCACGCTGCAGGTCGACGGCGCGGACGTCGACGCCCGCATCGACATCGCGCTGCGCGACCTCGACCGCGACCTGGGCCTCGACACCGACGCCGACGACCAACTGAGCTGGAAGGAAGTGCGCACGCGCTGGGCCGACATCGCGGCGCTCGCGCGCGAGGACATCCGCCTGAGCGCCGACGGCGCGCGCTGCACGCCCGAGCCCGCGAGCACGCCCGTCACCGACGCCAACACCCCCGCGCTGACCGCGCACAGCGACGGCACGTACGCGGTGCTGCGCACGCATTGGCACTGCGCCGCGCCGGTGCAGCAGCTGAGCGTCGAGTACGAGCTGTTCGCGCACACCGACCCGACGCATCGCGGCATCGCGCGAGTCTCCCGCCTTGCCGATGCCGCCGCGACCGCGGACGCCCCCGCGCCGATGCTGGCCGTGCTGAGCCCGGGCACCGGCTGGCATCGCTTCAAGCTGCCGGCGTTGCCTGCGGCCGACGTCACGATCCTGGCCGCGAGCGCGTCCGCGACGGCGCCGACGACGTCCGGCATCGCGCCCGCGGCCGCGACAACGGCGGCAGCGCCGGCCGACGCCGACGTCGACAGCTCCGCCACGTCCGACGCCGACGCGCCGCCGTCGTCGTTCTGGGGCTTCGTCCGCGAAGGCGTGCACCACATCCTGATCGGCTACGACCACATCCTGTTCCTGCTGTCGCTGCTGCTGCCGTCGGTGTGGATCCGCAGCCTGGTCGTCGACCCGCGCACCGGCGTGGGCCGCACGCGCTGGGTGCCGTCGACGAACCTGCGCCTCGCGCTGGCGAACGTGCTGAAGGTGGTGACGGCGTTCACGGTCGCGCACTCGATCACGCTGGCGCTCGCGGTGTTCAACATCGTCAACCCGCCGACGCGCTGGACGGAGTCGATCATCGCCGCGAGCGTCGTGCTGGCGGCGCTGAACAACGTCTGGCCGGTGATCAGCGAGGCGCGCTGGAAGCTGACCTTCGTGTTCGGGCTCGTGCACGGCTTCGGCTTCGCGTCCGCGCTGAAGGATGCCGGGCTCGCCAAGGGGGCGCTGGTGGCGCCGCTGGTCGGGTTCAACGTCGGCGTGGAGATCGGCCAGCTGTGCATCGTGGCGATCGTGCTGCCTGTCGCGTGGTCGATGCGCGGCACGCGCGGCTACCGCGGCGCGTTCGCGGGCGGCTCGCTCGCGATCGCGACCGTGGCGGGGCTGTGGTTCGTGCAGCGCGCGTTCGACCTGAGCCTGATCGCCGGCTAGAAATGACAGCCCCACGGTCGCTGGCGCTCCCTGCCCCCGAGGGGTTCGTGTGGACGACAGGCCGTCCAGCGGACGGACTGTCGCCTCACGAACAGGCTGCCGCTCGCCGCAGCCTCGGGCCGCATGGACTGGCGGAGCCAGCTCCGCCGCTCCCTCGAACTCCTGGCGCACCAAGCCAGCGCCTGCGGCGGGGTCGACTTTCCCTTAGCATGTCGCGTCGTCGGTTGGCATGAGGAGCACCTCCATGTATACGCTGTTCGGATTCAAGGGTTCCGGCTCCGCCGCCGTCGAGTGCGCGCTGGAGATAACGGGCGCGCCGTATCGGATCGTGCAGGCCGCGTCGTGGGAGCCGGGGCCGGAGCTCGACGAGCTCGAACGCGTAAATCCGCTGGGCCAGATCCCGACGCTGCAGCTGCCCGGCGGCGAGATCCTGACCGAGAGCGCCGCGATCCTGATGCACCTCGGCTTCGCGTTCCCGCAGTCCGGGCTGCTGCCCGAAGAGCCGCTCGCGCGCGACCTGGCGCTGCGCGGGCTCGTCTACATCCCGGCGAACTGCTATTCGTGCATCACGGTGATCGACTACCCCGAGCGCTTCACGACCGCCACCGACGACGACGCCCGCAAGGCCGTGCGCGCCGGCGCGACCGACCGGCTGCATCGCCACTGGGACATCTTCGCCGACCTGTATCCGGTCGACGGCGAACGCTTCATCGGCGGCGACCAGCCGGGCGCACTCGACATCCTCGCGGCCGTCGTGTCGAAGTGGTCGGGCGCGCGCCAGCACGCGAAGCAGTCGCGGCCGGCGTTCTCGGCGCTGCTGGAGCGCGTCGAGTCGCATCCGTCGCTGGCGATGGTGTTCGGCCGCCACTGGCCGACGCTTGCCGAAATGCCGACCGGGGCCTGAAAGCCCCGGACGATGTGCATGCGATGGCGGCGGCGCGCGGCCGCCGCGCGGTCAGGCGAGCAGGTCGAGCGCGACGCCCGGCATGATGTTGAGACGGCGGGCCAGGCCGGCGCGCAGCTCCAGCACGGTGCGCGCTTCCTTGCAGCTGGTCATGCGCCACGGCTTCATGCCGGAGACGACCTTGGTCACGACGCCGTCCGCGCGCAGGAAGATCACGTCGACCGCGTAGCGCATGCCGAAGGTGTGGATCGAGCGGCAGGGCTTGACCCACAGGCCGCACGGATCCTTCAGCTCGCGCGTGTTCAGCAGCCCCATCGCTCGCGACGCCCAGCGTTCGGCGGTGCGCACGCGCAGCCGGGCCCGGGTGCCGGGGACCTTGAGATCGATGGTGGAGGGTGCGGACATGACGGGGGCTTCCTGGAACGGCACGGCTGAGGGAATCAAGGCATCGTGTCTCTGAAGCGGCTCCTCTGCGGGAGTCGAACCGGCCTTGTGATGAACTCGAGCTTACCGTTTTCGCGTGCGAAAGTTCACGCGTCCCAGGGAAAACGAGCACATCAGTACACACCGTTACGTGTGTAAAGCGCGATCTGCGCGACCGTGTGTATCAAGGTCGAGAAAGTGCAACGGAACGGGCCCGCGGAACCCCCCGGTTCAAGGGATTCCATGCGCGCGCCGCAGGCCTTACCGCGGCGCGGCGGCCCGTGTCACTCGCGCTGCCAGAAGACGCCGTCTTCCGTGATCATCGCGTCGAGCGGCATGTCGTGCGGCTCGGCATCGAGCCAGGGAACATACCCGTGGCCGTATCCGATGCCGACCGTGTACGGACGCGGCGTCAGCGCCGCGAGCGTGCGGTCGTAGAAGCCGCCGCCGTAGCCGAGGCGCACGCCGTTGTCGCCGAAGCCGACGCACGGCACCAGCAGCAGCTCGGGCTCGAACTTGTCGGTGCCCTTGGGCTTGGGGATGCCGTAGGCGTCGTCCTCCATCGGGCAGCCGGGGTACCAGACGTGGAAGTCGAGCTGCTTGGTCTCGCGGTCGATCACCGGCAGGCCGATCAGGCGGCCGTAGCCGCCCTCGCCCTCGGACCAGCGGAACAGCGCCGGCATCGCGTCGAACTCGCCCTTGATCGGCCAGTAGGCGCCGATCGAGGTCTCGGGACGGGTGACCAGCCATACCCGCAGCACCTCCTGCAGATGCACCGAGCGCTGGTGGCGATCGGTCATCGCGAGGCGCTCGGCCTTCAACTGGCGGCGCAACGTGGGCTTGTCGCGGGCGGGCTCGAGCGAGAACTTCCAGGGCGGCGTGGTCATGCAGGGATTGTGGGCCGCAGGCAGGCATCGCGCAAATCCGGCGGCCGTCCGCGGCGCCGCCATGGCGCCGGAGTGTGTGTTTTCGTGGAATCCCGGGCGGCGCGCGGCGCGGCCGGGGCCACTAAACTCGTCGGATGAGCGATCCCGCCTTCATCCAGCACTGCCTCGAACTGCTGGCGCCGCTGGGCGCGAGCCGCGCGCGCCGGATGTTCGGCGGCCACGCCCTGTACGTCGACGACCTGTGCATCGCCCTCG
>JASLEM010000465.1 GCA_030151165.1 Burkholderiaceae bacterium | reverse complement strand
ATGCCCTCGGCGGTGAGGACGTCGACGAGGTCGCGGCACTGCTGGCGCGTGTTGCAGAACGCGAGCGTGCTGGCGGGCTGGAAGTGGCGCAGCAGGCGGCCGACGGCGTGCAGGCGCTCGGAGTCGGCAACCTCGAACCAGAGCTGGCGGATCTGCGTCGGCGCGTGGCGCGTCTCGACCTCGACCTGCTGCGGGTTGCGCATGAACTGCTGCGCCAGCTTGGCGATGCCCTCGGGATAGGTGGCGGAGAACAGCAGCGTCTGGCGCGTCCTCGGGCAGCGGCTCGCGACCGCCTTGATGTCGTCGACGAAGCCCATGTCCAGCATCCGGTCGGCCTCGTCGAGCACCAGCGTCTTCAGGCCCGAGAGGTCGAGCGCGTCGCGCTCCAGCAGGTCGAGCACGCGGCCCGGCGTGCCGACGATCACGTGCGCGCCGTGCTCGAGGCTCGCGAGCTGGTTGCGCACCGGCACGCCGCCCACGACCGTCAGCACCTTGATGTTTTCCTCGGATCGCGCGAGGCGGCGCGTCTCGACGGCGACCTGCTCGGCGAGCTCGCGCGTCGGGCACAGCACCAGCGCCTGGATGCCGAAGTGGCGCGGGTTGAGCTTGTCGAGCATCGCGAGCGCGAACGCGGCGGTCTTGCCGCTGCCCGTCTTCGCCTGCGCGAGCACGTCGTGGCCGGCGAGCGCCACCGGCAGCGCGGCAGCCTGGATCGGCGTCATGTCGACGTAGCCGAGCTGCGTCAGGTTGGCGATGACCTGCGGCGCAAGGGCGAGCTGGCTGAACGGGGCCGACGGGGCGGCAGGCTGGGCGGGCGAATTCATTCCGAATTATCGGCGACACCGTGGACGAACGCACGGGTTTGTACCGAGGGCGGCGGGTACGATGACTGCACCCGATTGCACTCCTGCACGTTTCCCGCGCAACATGCCCGCTCGATGACCGATTCGACCCGCCGCTTCAGCCCCGCCGCCGAACGCAACCGCCAGCCGATCCTGGAGGTGCTGCAACGCGTGCTCCCCGCGCACGGGCGCGCGCTCGAGATCGCCAGCGGCAGCGGCCAGCACGTCTCGTGGTTCGCCCACCACCTGCGCGGCTGGACGTGGCAGCCGACCGACTTCGACGCCGACGCGCTGCCGTCGATCCGCGCCTGGAGCGTCGAGCATGCCGACGACTCGTTCCAGCGCGCGCCGTCGGACGGCGAGCGGGCGGCCGCGAACCGCGTCGACCAGCCGCTACTCAACGTGCTCGCGCCGCTGCGGCTGGACGTCTGCGCCGACGCGTGGCCCGTCGATGGCCACTTCGACGCCGTCACCTGCGTCAACATGCTGCACGCCTCCCCGCCGGCCACGCTGCCCGGGCTGATGGCCGGCGTGCAGCGCCACCTCGCGCCGCGCGGCGTGCTCGTCACCTACGGCCCGTACCTGCTCGACGATCGCGCCACCGCGCCGAGCAACCTCGAGTTCGACGCCTGGCTCAAGTCGCGCGACCCGTCGTGGGGCATCCGCCGGCTGGCCGACGTCGTCGCCGAGGCCGGCCGCTGCGGACTGCGGCTGCGCGAGCGCGTCGACATGCCGTCCAACAACATGATGCTGGTGTTCGAGCGCGCCGCGCCCGCCGCCGCCTGACCGGGAATCCGCGATGACCACCCCCGCTTCCGCCTCCACCGCCGACGCCTCGCCCCACGGCGTGCCCGCCGAACTCGCCGTCGCCGAGACGCGCGCCTGGGTGCGCCGCGCCGTCATCGGCCTGAACCTGTGCCCGTTCGCGCGCGCGGTCGACGTGAAGGACCAGATCCGCTACGTCTTCAGCGACGCGACCGACGCCGAGACGCTGCTCGCGACGCTGGTCGTCGAGCTGCAGCGCCTGGCCGACACGGAGCCCGCGCAGGTCGACACGACGATGGTGATACACCCCCGGGT
The DNA here is from genome assembly GCA_030151165.1 of Burkholderiaceae bacterium. The sequence goes on along the minus strand of JASLEM010000465.1, from coordinate 4,603 downwards.
ATTGACCGACTTCGAGGACTTCAACGACTTCCTCGAGCTGGCCGACGCCGCGGTCGAGGACATGAACCTCGACGGCATCCTGCAGGTCGCAAGCTTCCACCCGAAGTTCCAGTTCGCCGACACCGAGCCCGACGACATCACCAACGCCACCAACCGCTCGCCGTACCCGACGCTGCACCTGCTGCGCGAGGAGAGCGTCGACCGCGCCGTGGCGGCGTTCCCCGAGGCCGAGGCCATCTTCGAGCGCAACATGGAGACGCTCGAGAAGCTCGGCCCCGAGGGCTGGGCCGCCGTGCGCCGGCAGTGGGAGGACGACGCGGCGGCCGAGGTCGCGCCGCCGTCTTCCGCTGCAAGCTGAGGTTCCCCGACTTTCCTTCGGCCGACGAACCGCGCAAACTCACCCCATGCCCCTGTCCGCCGGCTCCGCCATCGTCTCGCTGCTGATCGTCGACGACAACATCGTCCAGCGCATGCAGGTCGTCGCGTTGTGCCGCGAACTGGGCGTGCAGATGATCTACGAGGCCGGCAGCGGCGACGAGGCGCTGGAGCTGATGTCGCTGCTCGTGCTGCCGCCCGACCTGCTGATCGTCGACCTCGAGATGCCGACGATGGACGGCGTCGAGCTGATCGAGCAGCTCCACCAGCGCGGCCTGCTCGTGCCGCTGATCGTGGCGTCCAGCCGCGAGGTGGTGCTGATCAACACCGTCGAGACGATGGCGCGCAACCTGGGCATGCCGGTGCTGGCCGGCATCCGCAAGCCGCTGACCGGCGCGTCGCTGCGCGAGGCGTTCGAGGGGCTCGACCGCGAGCGCAGCGACGACGGCTCGCCCGCCAGCCGCACGCCGCAGGTGCCGATCGACCCGGCCGAGCTCGCGCGCGCGATCGCGCAGGAGCAGGTCGACGTCCACTACCAGCCCAAGGTCGACATGGCCAAGGGCGTGGTCTGCGGCGTCGAGGCGCTCGCGCGCTGGCGCCATCCCGTGTTCGGCGACGTCCGCCCCGACCGCTTCATCGCCGTCGCCGAGCAGGAAGGCCTGATCCGCGACCTGACGCTGTCGGTGATGCGCCGCGCGATGACGCAGCTGGCGGGCTGGAACGCGCTCGGGCTGAAGCTGTCGATGGCGATCAACCTGTCGCCGCGGCTGCTGGAGGATCCGGGGCTCGTGCAGCAGATCGCCGCGCGGGTGGCGCAGCACGGCCTCGAGCCGCGCCAGATCGTGCTGGAGATCACCGAGAGCTCCGTCGTCGACTGCATGGGCGTCGCGCTCGGCGTGCTGGCGCGGCTGCGGCTCAAGGGCTTCGGGCTGTCGATCGACGACTACGGGACCGGCTTCTCGTCGATGCAGCAGCTCGCGCGCATCCCGTTCAGCGAGCTGAAGATCGACCGCTCGTTCGTGCACGGCGCGCACAAGCGCACCAACCTGCGCGTGATCCTGCAGTCGGCGCTCGAGATGGCGCGCCAGCTCGGGCTCGTCACCGTGGCCGAAGGCATCGAGACGGTCGAGGACTGGCGGCTCGTGCGCGATTGCGGTTGCGGCGTCGGCCAGGGCTTTCTCGTCGCGCCCGCGCTGCCGGCCGTGGAGCTGCCGGACTGGATCCGTCGCCACGAGCCGCGCATCCTGGCGCTCGGCGCGCCCTGATCGCCGCGGGCGGCGGCGCGCTCAACGCGTGCGCTTCATCACCAGCCGGAACATCGTCTGCCAGCCCTGCGGCGTCTGCGCCTCGGCCGCTTCGTAGGCGTCGGCGCCTTGCGGCGTCCAGCGCGCGCGCAGCGTGAGCGTCTCGTCGCCCTCGGTGTAGCGCATGTCGGGGAAGACGAGCGCGCCAGGCTGGCTCTCGACCGTGCCGCGGCTGAAGCCGCCATCGCTCTCGACGTAGAGGAACTCGACGCGGTGGGTCGCGCCGTTCACGTAGTAGGTCGATTCGCCGGTGGCGTCGGGCCGGCCCGGCGCGCGCACGGTGTGGGTGTCGCGCAGCACGCGGCCGCCGACCGCCCACGCGAAGCAGTGCTCGTCGCTGCCCTTGCCGCCGGGGAACGTGCCCGTCCAGCAATGGCCGGCGAGGAAGGCGAGGGGCTGCAGAGCGTCGACGGGATCGGTGTCGGCGGCGCGCGCGACGCCCGCGAGGGCGGACAGCGCTACGGCGATGGACGCGGCCAGGACGGCGAGGCTGAGGCGCATGGGAACTCCGTTCGATGCGAGGACCGTGGCCGCGTGCGTCGCGAAGTGGCGCGCACGCGCGCTGCCGCGGCGAGTCTACGAGAACCGTGCGCGCCGCGCATCCTCGCGAACGCGCGCTATGCTCGCGCGCATCCACCCCGCCCGACCTGTCGATGAAGCACGCCGGCCCCGACACCCTCGCCACGATCGCCCCGTTGCTGCAACGCCTGCGCGCCCAGCCCGGCCTGGTCGAGCGCACGCCGGGCTGCTTCTACCGCGGCGCGACGGCGTTCCTGCACTTCCACGACGACCCGACCGGCCTCTGGGCCGACGTCAAGCTCGGCCCCGCCGGCGTGCGCGGCTTCACGCGCCTGCGCGCGACCGACGCTGCCGAACAGGACGCGCTGCTCGTCGCCGTGCAGGGCTGCTTCGCGACGACATGACGACGCTCGTGTCGACCTTCGCCAGCGACTTCGCGCGCGACGGCTTCGCGATCGTGCCGGGCGTGTTGTCGGACGAGGCGCTCGCCGCGATCGACCTCGCACTGGCGGACGCCGGCGGCAGGCGCGACACGGTCGGCACGCGCGCGCTGCTCGCCGAGCCCTGGTGCGCCGCGCTCGCCGGCAGCTTGCGCGACGACGCGCGGATCGCCGCGGCGCTGCCGCGCGATCACGTCGCCGTGCAGTGCACGTCCTTTGAGAAGTCGGTCGACCGCAACTGGCTCGTGCCGATCCACCAGGACGTGAGCATCCCCGTCGCGGCGCGCGTGGAGGACGCGGCGCTGGCGGGCTGGTCGTTCAAGGAAGGCACGTGGCATGTCCAGCCGCCGGAGCACGTGCTGGATCGACTTGTCGCGATCCGCGTCCACCTCGACGACTGCACGGGGCGCGACGGCCCGTTGCTGGTCGTGCCCGGCAGCCATCGCGCGGGGCGGGTGTCGGACGAGGTCGCTCGCGCTGCGCGTCGCACGACGTCGCTGAGGGCGTGCCCCGTCGACCGCGGCGGCGCGATGCTGATGCGGCCGCTGCTGCTGCACGCGTCCGCGAAGGCGAGCGGCACGAGCCGGCGGCGCGTGCTGCACTTCCTGCTCGGGCCGCGCGACTTGCCGTCGGGCCTGCGGTGGCCCGGGCTCGTGGCGGCCGCGGCCTGACGGCGCGTCAGCCGAGCCCGTGCGCGCCCAGCAGCGCGCGCATCCGCCGCACTTCCGACTGCAGCTCGATGACCAGCGCGGCGGTGTCGAGGTTCGCGCCGAAGTCGCGTTCCAGCCGGCGCGCGGCGAGCGCGCGCTGCAGGTCGGCGCTGCGGAAATGCCAGCGCTCGGGCGGCTGGTCGGGCGTGTCGACGTGCAGGATCTCGACCTCGACGAGTTGCACGACCCATTGATCCTCGGCGCCGACGGCGCGCGCGAGCTCGCGCAGCGTGAGCGGCGTCGTCTCGACGAAGGTGGTGGTGGTTTGGACGCGGCTCATGCTCACGCTCCCAGGTTCTTGCGCGGATCGAACGGCGCCGCCTTCGCGAGCTGCTCGTAGGCCGCGCGCGCGGCGTCGGTGTCGGCCGGCGGCAGCGCGATCTCGATCAGCAGGTACAGGTGCCCCGGCGTCCTGCCGGGCAGCCCCTGCTCCTTCAGGCGCAGCTTCATGCCGCTGCGCGCGCCCTTGGGCACGGTGACGTCGACCTGCCCGCCCATGGGCGTCGGCACCGTCACCTTCGCGCCGAGCGCGGCCTCGGTGGGCGTCACGGGCAGCGTCATGTAGAGGTCGTGGCCCTCGATGCGGTACAGCTTGTGCGGCGCGATGCGCACCTCGAGGTACAGGTCGCCCGCCGGCTCGCCGCCGTAGCCGGGCAGGCCCTGGCCGCTCAGGCGGATGCTCTGGCCGGGACGGATGCCGGCCGGGATCTTCACGTCGAGCGTGCGGTTCACCAGCTGCGGCCGGCCCTGGGCATCGATCTCCTGCGCGCGCAGCGAGATCTGACGCTCGGCGCCGTGCAGCGCGTCCTCGAGCGAGATCTCGATCGCGGCGTGGTGATCCTCGCCCTTCTCGCGGTACGGGCCGCGAGGCTGGCCGCCCATGCCTCCGCCCATGCCACCCATGCCGCCGCGGTTGCCGAAGATCGACGAGAAGAACTCGCTGAAGTCGGCATGGTCGGCCGGGCCGCCGCCCTGGCCGCGCGGGCCGCGGTGGAACTCGAAGCCCTCGTCCCAGCCGGGCGGCGGGTGGAAGCCGCCGTCGGGGCTGCCGCCGCGGGCGACGTGGTCGGCGAGCTGGTCGTAGGCGGCGCGCTTCTCCTTGTCCTGGAGGACGTCGCGCGCCTCGTTGATCTCGCGCATCTTCGCGTCGGCGTCGGCTTCCTTGCTGACGTCGGGGTGGTACTTGCGGGCCAGCTTGCGGTAGGCCTTGCGGATGTCGTCGTCGCTGGGCGTCGCCCGCGACGCCAGCGACGAC
>JASLEM010000414.1 GCA_030151165.1 Burkholderiaceae bacterium | reverse complement strand
GGTTCGCGAGGCATTGCGCCGAGCATCCGACCGTCGCACTCGAATCCAACCTGATAATCGATATCGCATCGGTGAACCGCGAGATCGATACGATGCAGGCCTGGACGAGCGCAGCGGCTACGGACTCGTAGCGGCCACAAGCAGTCCATCGGCAGCGACCGCTTTGCTGGAAGCTGATTCCGTTATAACCCCGCACATGGAACTCTCTCCCGGTGAAAGCGTGGTGCGAGCTGGCACCTTCCTCTACGACGGCCAGGTCATGTGCGATCTTCGTATCGTCCATAGCCCCGTTCGATTTGGCACGGGTAACTACGAGGATCCGCCTGAAGTGTCTGACGATGTTGATCAGGACACGTTCTACATTCAGTACGGCTCTACGACTTTACGAGGTGTCTTCAATGCTGGTGGTGGCAGCTTCCCGACGTTGTCAGCAGCGGTCGCGCATGTAGAGTCAACGCCTGGCTTCGGAAACACGGTTCGGTGGATCGAAGCTGCTCCGACAGACTGAAGTGCGGCTAGAGGCTCTTGACGGCCAGGAGCAGCCAGTCGCGAACGGCCGCTTTCGAGTAGCGTATTCATGATGAACAAGTCGCGCACCCTTGAACAACTTGAGGCCGATATCTGGTCCGGCCCTCCGGCAGACGGATCGCCCATGGTCATCCGGTGTCATACGCTGAGGAAGGTTGGTCTCGACAAATTGTCTGCCGGCGACTGCCGAATGCTCTTGACACAGGGAATCGGCACCCGGTACATCCTGCCCATCGCTTTGGACTATGTCGAGGCAGATCCGCTGATCGAGGGAGATTATTACCCTGGTGATCTGTTGCTCGCCCTGCTGCGGGAACCGGCGGATGCTTGGTCGAGAGACAAGGATGGATTTGCTAGGCTGAAATCACTTGCGAGGCGCATCGACGATTTGCTTACCCGCGATTCCGACCCGCAGGGGGCAGACAAGCGTTTAAGCAAGGACATCCGAGCGGCTCTGGCTGCTCACAGTGCTTAACTTGATGGACTGCACGCGGCCAGAAGCCGTCCTTTGCGAACGGCAGGTTTCGCGCAGTGCCTTCCCTCGACAACTTCAGTGGTGCAGGTCTTCGGATTCGGGAACAGGCTGATTGGCCGGCGTCTGATCTCTCGCTCCGAGCGTCTTGCCTCGCAGATGCCATTTAACTGCGACTCCCACGGAAAGCGCCATGAGCGCAAGGCATCCAATGACGACCTCCATCGTCAGCGGGCGTGTTGCGAACATTCCATAGACGCCGATCGCAAAAAGCACAGGCCCAACGATGTAGGCAGGGATGCGCTCCCAGGGAAAGAAAATTGGGCCGATCGACATCCATCGCTCCTCGCAGCCAGTTGGCATTGATGTTAGCTGAGCAAGCGCGTCCGACGGTTCAGCGCGTTCCGGCCAGGAGCGGCCGGTCGCCACCGTCCGCTTCAGGTACGCTAGACCAACGCCAATATTCGTGCCAAAAAGGAGGACCCATGCGAGCGATAAGTGTTCTGCTATTCCTATCACTTCTCGCGCCGCCAGCGTTTGCTGACCAGAAGGGCCTGGACACCATGGTGCAGATACGCGCCGTGACTGACCAAGTCATGGCTAAGGTCGGCGTTGGAGATCTAGAAAGCGGCCTATCCTTGATGCAGCCCCTCACGGTTATTCCGACTTCGGAATTCGAGGCAGCAGCAGGCCAGGTAAAGCTCCAGGCGCCGATGTACTCGCAACGCTACGGCTTACCAATAGGTAACGAATTCATTAAGGAAGAGAAGGTCGGAGATAGCCTCGTGCGTCTCACCTATCTTGCCAAGTTCGAACACCATGCGATGCGTTGGCAGTTCTACTGCTATCACGCCAAGGCTGGATGGGTGATTGATACTTTTCGTTTCGACGACCAAATCCAAGGCCTTTTCCCCTGATCGCCTGAACGCCGAAAGATGAGAGGACATCGACGTCAGGATCGCCCGTGGAACTGGCTGACGACTGCAGTAAGCTGGAATCGGCCAGAAGCTGTCGGTCGCGGACGTCTGCTTTGGCGAGGCCTGACTTGCCGAAAGCATGTGCTAGCCTTTGTCGCTCATCGCCCTTTCTACCTACGCCATGAGCAGTTCTTCTGACGTTGACGCACAAGACGCCGAGCCGTACGAACCTACGGAGGAAGAGGTTGCGCGAATGCAGGCGGCCACGAAGGAAGAGTTCGACGCGGTGGACGCCATGATCTTGCGCGAATGCTCCGATCGGTTTCAGAAGGTCGCCAAGATCGTCGGTAATTTGCTCAAGGAATTCGACCGAGGCTATGGGCATCTCCCGTTCGCGCTCATGCAAGCACGGATGGAGCATTTGGAAGAACTGGGCAGGGTGGAGATCGTCGGTGACGTGTGGCGAATGCGCTATTCGGAAATCCGCCTGGCCTCGAATGGCGTGCCGGCGGCGATTTGAATCGTCTCTTGTCGGCCACTTGTTGCCAGTCGAGATCGACAGCTATCGGCGACGCTGTCAAGCGAGCTGATAAGGTAGTGCTTGGCCAACAGCTATCAATCCGATGACCCTGCTGATCCTGCCAGGAGGCACAGATGTCGCAGAGATGGCTTTCTTCGCCGTTGACGCGATGCCAGTTGACGAACCACCGACCCTAGAAGGGGTCGAGGCGCTGCGATTCGCGGGACGCCTGATCCGAATGCCAACTGGCGGCGACGGAGGGTATCTGCTTCACGCCTACGTTGGCGAGGAGATCCCGCCTGACTTGATGCGTTACTGCCTTCAGGACGATCCGTTGCGGGGGAGCTTTAGATCAGATAGCGGGGTGGTTGCCTTTGGAGGGCTGGAGTCGGCCTTCAAGTCTTTCAAACCGAATGAGTTCATACGAGCTGACGGGGAACTTCCGCCTGCCAACTACGAGTACGTGGCCTATCACACCGAGTATCCCGACAGCCTGATGGCGGAAGAGGCGAATAAGGCGAAGGCAGTCCTCACGCCGAACGAGCGCCGACTGCTTTCCATCCCTGCGCTTGCGACGTTGCTGGGGTTGTTGGCAATCGTCGCGGCGGCCGTGTCGCAGCGTTTCACGTTCGCCGTCTGCATCGGCGTGGTCTTGTACATAGCTGTTCGGGCGCTGACCAAGAGCGCAAGATTCAAGATGCTGCGAAGCCGTAGGAGCGAATGGGAACGTCGCTTTCCCAGCATCGTGATCCAACTGAAGCCCCCAGTGCCTTCATCTGCCGACGCCTGAACGACCGCTTCAGAGCGGCTACTTCGAAGCCTCCAAGGACTGCTGCGGGTCGAAAGCACCATCTCACCCACTCCCCACCGCCTCCCTCGTCGCGCCGGCACGAAGCCTCGCAGGGCGGGCTAGCCGCAGTCGCAACCCGCCCTGCGACATCCGCTTGCTGCGAGCCGAACCCCGCCTTCCGCTCACTCGCTTCAGAACGAGTTGTGCCTCTGCGTGTGCCCCCGCCCGATCTCGTAGCTGAGCATGCCGCGCTTCATGGCCACGAAATGCCACTGGATGACGGTGTCGACCGGCGGACGCGGGGGGACGTCGGGGTAGTGGAGCAGCACGGTCGTGAAGATCGTGCGCAACGTGTTCACGTCCTGGTTGCTGAAGCGGCCGGAGACGATCTGGTTGGCCTGCAGGTGCTGGGTCGTCCAGAACGCCAAGTTGGTGTCGTCCTGGAAGTCCTCGTGCAACTCCGCCTTCTGTGCCGGTTCGACGAAGACGCGCAGCCGTTCGGGCTCGTGCTTGCGCAGGACGCGCTCGTAGTACAAGGCCGTGGAACGATCTTCGCCCACGTGCACCTTGCCCTGGACGCTCTCGAGCAGGCGTTGCTCGTTGGCGGTGACGGTGGCCCCGGTGGGCGACCCGCCCTTGCTGGGATCGAGCCCGGTTTGCAGGATGCCCTTCACGTTCTCGAGGCGGGTGACGTGGAAATAGCGCGCCGCCTTGTAGGCCTTGCAGTGGCGTTCCAGGTCCTCGTCCGTCGGTAACGCGGCGAGCGACAGACCTTCGGGTGCATCGCCCGGCAGGTCCTGCGCCGGTTGCTGCGGCGGCTGCGGCTGCGCCACCGGCGCTCCCCGGGCTTCCTGCCGCCGTGCCGCGTTGCCTCGAACAAAGCGGGCGAACCTCTTGAAGATGTTGTTGGGCATGGCACGCCTTTCACGGAAGGGTGATCGCAACAAGACGCCGACGCGGCGCGCCAGTGTCCGGTCGGCGATTTCCGGTGTCAATCGACGGAGGCCAACGCGGCGACCCGTCCCCCTAATACCGGGGTTGGTACCTGGCGCTCCAGCCATCCCGCCTCGTGCCGGACGGACGGCTCACCGTTCGGCACACAGGAATCCGGACAGGCCCAGGCGGGCTGATGCCTGGGCGAAACCAGGTTCTCGCCAACATCAACAGCTTGGTTTCCAGGTACAACCAGTTGGTCTCCAGGTACAACCAGTTGGTCTCCAGGCACAACTGGTTGGTCTCGGGATACAACCGGTTGGTGTCCGAGTCGAACCGGTTGCTCTTCGAGTGAAAGCGGTTCGTCCCGGAATGGAATTGGTTAGTCTCGAAGACCAACGAGTTCCTCTCAGAGTGGAATCAGTGGGTGTTGGAGAGGAACTGATTCCTCTTCGAGTGGAACTGATTGGTCTGCGAGTCGAACTGGTTCCACTCGAACACCAATTGACTGCACTCCGAGAGGGACTGTTTGGTGTCGAAGTGGAATGAGTTCGACTCCAACACCAACTCATTGCACTCCGAGTGGAACTCATTGGTGTTTCAGTGGAACTCGTGGGTGTTGGAGTGCCATGAATTCCACTCGCGATGCAATGAATTCCACCTGGAGTGGACTTCGAGGCTCTCCCGAACCCCTTGCCGGCCCTCACGCCGCGCGCGGCCCCCGCGCCGGCAGGCGCACCACGCGGTCGGCGTCGCCCGTCGGCTCGAAGCGCGAGCGCAGGAAGTCGGCGACGACCGGGTTCTGGCACATCGCGACGTTGAAGCGGATGTGCGGATCGTCGGCGCCGTCGGCGAGGAAGGCCGCGCCGCGGGCGAGGAGGATCTTCTGGCGGCCGGCGTCCTGCACGAGCTGGTCGATGGCCACGCCCTCGGGCACCTCGCCCCACAGGAACAGGCCGCCGTCGCCGGGGTGGTCGAAGCGGATGCCGGCCGCGGCGAGGAGGCCGGCGCTCGCGTGGCGCGCGCTGGCGAGGCGGCGTTGCAGCCGATCGAGGTGCTTGCGCCAGCGGCCGGCCGCGAGCACTTCCAGCAGCACGTACTCGTTGAGCGCGGCGGTCGTCAGCACCGAGTAGATCTTCTGGCGCAGCAGCGGCTTGAGCAGCGCGGGGTCGGCGGCGACGTAGCCGATGCGCAGCGCCGGGCTCAACGCCTTGCAGAAGCTCGAGTAGTAGATGACGCGTTCCAGCCCCGACAGCGACGCCAGCCGCGTCGCCTGCCCCGGGTTCGGGTGGAAGTGGCCCTGCACGTCGTCCTCGGCGACGAGGAAGCCGTACTGTTGCGCCAGCACGAGCACCTTGTGCAGGTTCGCCGCGCTGCTGCTCCAGCCGGTCGGGTTGTGCAGCACCGTCTGCAGGAACGCGAGGCGCGGCTTGTGCTCGCGGCACGCGGCCTCGAGCTGCGCGAGGTCGATGCCGTCGTGGCGGCGCGCGACCGGCACGACGCGGATGCCCTCCTGCCGCAGCCGGCCGAACATCAGGAAGTAGCCGGGATCCTCGACGACGACGGTGTCGCCCGGCTTCAGGAAGCTGCGGCATATCAGGTCGATCGCGTGCGTGCCGCCGTAGGTGGTGAGGACGCGGCCGGCGTCGACCGGGATGCCGTTGCCGCGCAGCATCGTGGCGAGCCGCTCGCGCAGTTCGGGCAGCCCTTGCGGCGGGCAGCGCGAGGCCATGCCGGCGGCGCTGCGCGCGAGCGCGCGCTGGACGGCCGCGGCCGGCACGGCGTCCTCGATCCACGCGGGCGGCAGCGCGCCGCTGCTGGCGAGCACGACGCCGGCGCGCTGGTCGTTGGCCTGCTGCGCGAGCCACACGGGCTCCTGCTCCTCGCCGGCCTCGAGCGCGACCTCCTCGGGCAGCGCGCCCTGCATCGCGTTGACGAAGTAGCCCGACGTGCCGCGCGCGTCGATCACGCCTGCGGCGACGAGCCGGTCGTACGCGGTGATGACGGTGTTGGGGCTGACGGCCAGCTCGGACGCGAGCTGCCGGATCGACGTGAGGCGCGCGCCGGCCGGCAACTGCCCGCGCTCGACGAGCTCGCGCAGTCGCGCCTCGATCTGGTCGGCGAGCGCGACGGGCGAGGCGCGGTCGAGCGTGAACATCAGCGCACGAAGCTCGCGGCCAGCACCAGCAGCGAGCCGGCCATCGCCAGGTTGAACAGCCGCTGGCGGCGCTCGTCCTGCAGGAAGCCGCGCATCGCGACGCCGAACAGCGCCCACATCGAGATGCAGGGGAAGCCGATCACCGCGCCGACGAGGCTGATGCCCAGTCCCGCGACGAGCGGGTTCGCGCCCGCCGGCATGAACACCGACGCCAGCGTGATCGCGCGGATCCAGCTCTTCGGGTTGACCGCCTGGAACATCGCGCCCTCGACGAAGGACAGCGGCCGCAGGCTCTCCAGCGCGCCGACGCGGGCGCGCGCCAGCTTGAACGCGAGCACGACCAGGTAGGCGGCGCCCGCGGCGCGCAAGACCGTCTGCGCGATCGGGAACAGGATGAACAGGTGCCCCAGGCCGGCGCAGGCGACCATCGTCAACGCGACGTTGCCGCCGACGCAGCCGAACACCTGCGGCAACGTGAGCCGATAGCCGAAGTTCGCCCCCGACGCCGTGAGCATCAGGTTGTTGGGTCCGGGGGTGATCGACATCACGAAACAATACATCATCATCGGCAGCAGCTGGGTCACGGCGCGGGGCTCCTCGAAGGGGTCCACGCAGTGTCGAAGCGGCCGCCCGGCGCGCCAAGGCACAGGGGCCGGCGCGCCGCGATGCGCTGTATCAGCCGGGCGACCGGTACAGGCCGGCCCGGCGGCGCGGGCCACCGCGCACGCCGGGCCGCGGCGCGACGCTCAGGCCGCCACCCGATCGCTCATCCGCGCGAGCCAGCGGTACAGCGCGAAGGTCGCGAGCACGAAGCCGATGCCGCCGATCCACAGCGCGTTGCCGGCGAAGCTGTCGCCGACGAGCGCGAGCGGCGCGTCCTTGCCGCTGAAGACGGTCAGCGCGGCGAGCGCCACGCCGAACAGGCCTTCGCCGACGATCATGCCGCTGGCGAGCAGCACGCCCAGCTGCTTGCGCGTGGCCGGGCGGGCCGACGCGTCCGCGCTGCGATCCCACGCCCAGCCGACGAACGCGCCGACGACGACCATCAGCGTCGTCCCCATCGGCAGGTAGATGCCCAGGCCCACCGCGAGCGGCGGCAGCTGCGCGTGGCTGCCGGGCTTGCGCAAGCGCTTCATCGCCTCGTCGACGATGACCAGGCCCACGCCCAGCAAGGCGCCCTTGCCCAGCAGGTTCCAGTCCAGGTCGCCCTGCAGCACCCCCTTGGCGAGTGCGGAGATCAGCGCGGCCTGCGGCGCGGCGAGCGCCTTCGTGGCGCTGGCACCGGGCGCGCCCGCGAAGCCGTAGGCCTTCTGCAGCAGGTCGAGCACCGGCGGGATCACGAGTGCGCCCGCCACCGTGCCGATGGCGAGAGCGACCTGCTGCTTCCAGGGCGTCGCGTCGACGAGCTGGCCCGTCTTCAGGTCCTGCAGGTTGTCGTTGGCGACGGTGGCGGCGGCCACGACCACGGCCGTGACGAACAGCGTGAACGCCACCAGCGCCTGCGACGCGCCCGCGGGCAGCAGCGGCTTGACGCCCAGCGCGATCAGCAGCGCCGCGGTGATGACCACGATGATGGCGACGCCCGACAGCGGGCTGTTGCTCGAGCCGATCAGGCCGGCCATGTAGCCGCACACGGCGGCGACGAAGAAGCTCATCAGCGCGATGAAGGCGATGGCGCCGGCGACGAGGATCACGGTGGTCGAGCCCAGGCCCGCGCCGTTGCTCATGTCCGCCAGCAGCCAGCCGATCGGCACGAGGCAGGCGAGCGTCACGCCGGCGACCCAGCCGATCGGCAGGTCCTGCTCGGTGCGCGGCAGCGTCGCGCCCTGGCCGGCCTGGCGCACGCGCGAGGCGGCCATCGCCGACGCGAGGCCGGTCGCGACGGGCTTGACGAGCTTGATCAGCGTCCAGATGGCGGCCACGGCGATGGCGCCGGCGCCGATGAAGCGCACCTGCTTCGCCCAGACGTGGGTCGCGACCGCGGCGACGTCGGCGCTGGCGTCGAACGGCAGCAGGCTCGTGAGATAGGGCACGGCGCCGGCCCAGGAGATCAGCACGCCGACCAGCATCGCCACGCCGACCCACAGCCCGACGAGGTGGCCGACGGCCAGCAGCGCGAGCGACAGGCCGAAGTCGGCGCCCGTCGCGGCATTGCTGTTGCGGCCCAGGCGGAAGTAGCCGACCACGTCGGACGCGAAGACCTGCGTCGCGACGACGACCTGGAACACCGCCGAGACGATGCCGCCCCAGACGATGGCCAGCAGCCCGGCGCGGTTCTCCGCGGCCGCGCCGTCGCCGCCCGCGCCGACCTTCAGCACCTCGGCGCAGGCCACGCCTTCGGGGTACGGCAGGTCGGACGTCGTCACCAGCGCGCGGCGCAGCGGGATCGAGTACGTCACGCCCAGCACGCCGCCCATCGCGCAGATCACCACGCAGGTGACGTACGGGAAGCCGCTCCACCAGCCGACCATCACGAGGCCGGGCAGCACGAAGATGATCGACGAGATCGCGCCGGCGGCCGAGGCCACCGTCTGCACGATGTTGTTCTCCTGGATCGTCACGCCCTTGGCGTAGCGCAGCAGCGCCATCGAGATCACCGCCGCCGGGATCGACGTGGCGAAGGTCAGGCCCGCCTTGAGGCCGAAATAGACGTTGGCCGCGGTGAACAGCAGCGTGATCAGCAGGCCGAGCACGACGCCGCGCAGCGTCAGCTCGTTGGTGGAGGGGACAGCGACCTTCAAGCGAACTCCTTCAGGAACAGGTCGAGCATCATCGCCCATGCGCGGCGCGCCGGCATCGGGACAAGTCGCAGGCCGGGCCCAGAATGGCGCCTGCCGCGCGTGCGCCCCGACCGGCAGCGCGCCCACCACCGAACGGGAGACGCACGATGAAACTCCTCCTCACCTCCGGCGGCGTCCGCAACGCCCGCATCCGCGACGCGCTCGTCGGCCTGCTGGGCAAGCCCATCGCCGAGTGCGACGCGCTGCTCGTCCCCACCGCACTGCACGGCCACCCGCAAGGCACGCCGGCGGGCATCTGGCGGTTCGTCAACGGCCGCTCCGGCTGCCCGATGGGCGAGCTGGGCTGGAAGTCCCTCGGCGTGCTCGAGCTCACCGCGCTGCCCAGCATCGGCGTCGATCGATGGCGGCCCTGGGTCGAGGCCGCGGACGTCCTGCTGGTCGAAGGCGGTGACGCCGTCTACCTCGCCCACTGGATGCGCGAATCCGGCCTCGCGGCCCTGCTGCCGTCGCTGCCGCACATCACCTGGGTCGGCCTGAGCGCCGGCAGCATGGTGATGACGCCGCGCGTCGGCGAGGAGTTCGTCGAGAGGAAGCCGTCCATCACCGGCGACGACAAGGGCCTGGGCCTCGTCGACTTCTCGATCTTCCCGCACCTCGACCACCCCGGCTTCGACGAGAACACGATGGCGTGCGCGGAGCGCTGGGCGGCGCGCATCGGCGGGCCGTCGTACGCGATCGACGACCAGACGGCGATCCGGGTCGTCGATGGACAGGTCGAGGTGGTGTCCGAAGGGCAGTGGCGGTATTTCCCGGCATGACGCGTCCGGCGGCGCGTGCCGTGCCGCCGCCATTGGCGCTAGGATTCGTGCCATGACGATGCGCCCCGAAGATGTCGACGACCTGTTCGGCCTCCCGCCGCTGCCGCCCGCGCCGCCGCCGGACACCGCCGCCGACGACGCCCTGGAAGCCGCCGAGGCCGCCCTCGCCGCCGAACTCGCGTCCTCCATCGATGCCGACGGCGTCGCCGGCGACGCCCCCGACTCGCGCACCGACCGCCGCGTCACCGTCTCCTGGCCCGCCCGCATGCGCCTGCCCGGCGGCCGCGTCATCGAACTGCAGGTGCGCAACATCTCCGAAAGCGGCGTCGGCCTGTCCAGCGACGCGGACATCCCGGCCGACATCGTCGCGGACTTCGAGATGAGCGTGCCGCCCCTGGGCGCGGGCGCGGCCACGCCGGTGAGCGGCACGATCCGGACGGCGTATACCGTCGCGCAGGGGTCGGAGAGGCTGTGTGGCGGGACGTGGCAGGTGCCGCCGGAGGATCTGGGGTTGGTGAATGCGTGGATTGGGCGGTTGAGGGGTTGAGGCAGCGCCGCGCGTCGCCTGCGGCTCACCGGCAGCCCGACCCGCCAACGAGAAATGGCATAGTGGGCCATGCCCGCATTGGTGCCGCTCTGCATTCTCGGCCTCGTGAGCCTCGCTTACGTCGCCCCATTGCTTCTCAGCCTTCGTTCGAGCCATGCAGAGGCCAGGAAACTTGTCCGGACCGGCGAGCTGAGCGAAGCCGAAATCCTGGGATATGCGTCCGGCAAAGGCGGTCTCTGGGTGGAGTACGAGTTCGTCCCGCTCGGATCGTCCAGCCCGGTCCGATCCAGGAAGCTGTTGATCAACACGGTTCACCGGCTTGCGATCGGATCGAAGGTGCCCGTGCGATACAAGGCGCGCTTTCCGTCGATATCTGTTCTCGTTCCGTACGCAGACAGCCAGGCACCCTCCTAGGTTCACGGCGCGTGTGGCAGCTTTCGGCCGGGCTGCTGCCATCCGCCCATTCACCTGATCGAGACGACATGCAGATCTACGGCTACGAGGACAACGGCCAGCCGCTTGACGCAGTGGTGCCGGCGCTCCTGGCTGAAATCACCTTGAACGCGACGCCGGACGAACTCCGTGCGATGGCCGGATTTCTCCAGGGCTGCGCGGAGGAGATGGATCGCATGGGAGACAAGTTCGAGCACATTCATCTGTCGGACAGGCTGAAAGCGTTCGAGGCTTCGCCGCACTTCGTCGTGGCTCGTGGCTAGCATGTTGCGCAGCCCGCTGAACTATCGATGGTCATGCCTCGCTTGCGGCCACGCCAACGCGGCCGACACGGACTCCTGTGCCGCGTGCGCCTGCCCCGCTTGCGCCACCAGCGCGCAACTCCGCTTGAAACGGGCAGCGTTTATCGAGTCGGGAGGATCGCTTCGGGCGGACGCAGCAGCCTCCAGCGAACCGGACTTGTCGGCATTCGACGTCCTGGCAAGACCGGCCTTGATCCTGCTGCTCGGCTGCCTGCCCTTCGCCCATGTCTTTCGAGGCGAGATCAGGCAGGCGCTCCGCCGACGCGAGCGCGACTAGACGGCCCTTCGACGTGGCTGCGCCTGCCAGAGGGCAGGGTTCGGGGTCAGATCTTCGACAGCAATCTCAAGGTGTCGCTGCTTCGTCCCGAGGTGGCCAGCAGTGCACACGTCCTCCTGTTTCGCCGATGGCTTTGCGCCAGACTTCCTCGGGAAAGAGGCCGCGCGTCGTCAGCAGCGGCGCCATCGCGTTAGCATCCGCGCATGGACGCCAAGCCCAGTTCACGCGAACAGACGTTGACCGGCCTGTTCTACTACGCGGTCATCGCGGTGTCCGCCGCTTTGGTCCTCTGGCCGGCGCTGCGCGTGCCGCCCTTTCCTAAAGTCGCCGTCGACGTGATGACGTTCGGCATGCTGGCCATCGTCCTGCGCCGCGAGTGGCGGCGAAAGACGCTCGGGATGACCATCGCCCAAATCTACGCGCAGGCACGCGCAGGCCGCAAGTTCGCGCCGCCGGCGATCGAGTTGGCGGCGATGGTGATGTGGATTTGGGCGACGTGGGTGGTGGGGTAGTTTCTTTACGCAGGAAAGATTCGTCGGGTGATCAACGCCGAGTTGCTGAAGCCACCGAAAACACGCGCGTGACGCCTCCTCTCGGACAAGGCCTGAGGCTGGCGCTCGACAGCTTTGGGTTAGCCTTGCCGGGATGAGCACCGACGTCCGTTACCTGCAGATAGCTCCAGAAGCAGATTTGCCCGACCTCAGTGGTATGCCTCCGTTTCGAGCGGTGGTGCTCGTGCGTGAGGACGTGTCCAACGACTGGAGAAATCGAGTCAGCGCTTGGCTAGTCTCCGCTGGTTGCCTTTATGCGCTGGCGTGGGGTCATGAGTGCTCGATCTGGGACGATGCAGTGGACTGGGCGAATATCGACGCAGTCGACTTCAAACCCACGCCGCCAGAGCGCTTCGTCATGACCACTTGGCACGAAGACGAAACCATCGAGGAGGTGTTCTGGTTTGCCAGGCATTGCGCCGAGCACCCGACCATTCCTCTTGAATCCAACCTGATACTGGACATCGCGTGGGTGAGCCATGAGGCCGATACGATGCAGCTATGGGCGAACGAGGCGATGGACACTTAGCAGCGGAGAATGACGTCCAAGGGTGCTGTCGGCCAGGGGTCGCCGTCCAGGAACGTCTTCCAAGGAGTCGTCTCGCAGAGCACAAGGAAAGAGAGAGTCCAATGCCCTTGCAGCGTAGAAAGTCCGCTCTCCTTGTTTTGGTCGTTGGCATTCTGCTCGGAGGCGCGCTCATCTTCCGAACGAGATCGGTCCCGATTTCGCCGTCTACGCTCGACCGGCGGCCTTCAGAGAATGAGATTCGCTACCGAAAGGCGTTGGCCGAGCATGGCAACTTGGCTGCGGCCGAAGGTCTGCGCGGGCACTATTGCCTCTTCACCGACGACACCAACGCCTGCGAATATTGGAGCGTGCGTGTCGCCGAATTGGGAAGCGGAGAGGAGCGATGTGACGTGATCTCGCAATTCGACGAGTTCAACAGCTATTCGCAATTTGCAGACAGGATCGCGGCGTTGAAGGCCAAGAGCCATTGCACAACGACCAGAAGCGAGTGAACTCTGCGGATGGAATGCGCGAACGACAGGTTCTGGGCGATGTGCCTTGTAGTGCGGGCTAGCCGCAGGCGTAATCCGACACGTTGGCAGTCGGTGATGTGGGCGTGCGGCGATTACGCCTGCCGCTCACCCGCCCTACGGCTGGATCCGAAGCCAGATCCTGCATCTTGCCCGGATTTGGAGGGACTGCAGCCAGGGAGAGGGGCGATGGAGACGACGAAATACGAGCTCTGGAAAGAAGCCGACGGATATAGCTTCTTCCCGGAAGGAAACGCCAGCGCACGCGCGTTGCTCGCCTCAGACGCACTGCTGATCTGGACCGTCGAGGCGGCGGATTGGGACAATGCCCAGACGAAGAAGCATGAGTTCCTCGGATGGGAGCCCTACAAGTCCACGCCCTGAGGATCAGCTCGAATGCCTGGGCGAGTCCCGCTGGCGATCAAAGTCGTCACTCACGGCCGACAGCCTTCGGCGATCTCGCTGCGGAACAGCGCACGAACAAGGTACCGAACATGCGTCCTGATCCTCTTGCTTGGTGGCAGTCTCAATTCGGCGAGATTGCGCCCCGTGGCCATCTTCTGCGCCGAGCCTTGAGCGAACATTGGGTGCGTTTCCATTCACTCCCGGATTCAAAGCGCTACGCCGAATCCGTTGGCGAATATGCCGAGCTTCAGATGCGACACCTTGCCGTGGCCTCGGTGTTGTTCGACGCCGGCGAGCCCTTGTACGTCTTTCACGCACACGCTCGCAAATCCAGGCGGCGCGAGAAAGAAAGGCATCAAATCGCCGGACGGCAGTTCAGAGAGATGGTCGCTGTTCTACCGCTCGAAAGCCGCAAGCTGGACGATGAAGAGGACCGCATGCACGTTCGTGCGCTCGTTTCAAGATGGAAGCCTGACTTCTTCGAGGCAGCGATTCGACTGCTTGCGGACTGGCAAGAGGTCGGGATCTCGTTCGTCTCGCCAGCCACGAGAAATATCTTCTGCCCCTACGATGGCGGCATGGACGTGTTCACATTCTCGATCGCACCGGAAGAGCTTCGAGAACGCTTCAGCAATTGGCGATCGGCCCGGCCTGACGGCTTGTGAAAGCCCGCTTCGCCAAAATCAGCCGACGCCTTGGAAATCCCGCTCTCGGTGACGCCCACGATGCTGTCCCCCACAGCCGACGACGCCATGGCAACGGCCAGCCCCTCGCACCGAACCCGACGACCTGATCGAGACCACGGCCGCGCCGCCCTCACAATGCCTGCCATGCCCACCGACGCCTTCGCCACCCTCGCCCTCTGCGCCCTGCCCGCCATCCTGGGCCTGGGGATCGCCCCGATCGCCGCGCGCGTGCTGGCCGTCGCGGTGCGGCCGCAGGCGTGGATGCTGGTGGTCGCGGGGTGGGCGATCGTGTCGTCGGTCGCGTTCGGGATCTGGTTCCGGCGCGGACTCGACGCCGAGATCGCGGCGCACGTGGCCGGGCCGATGCGCGAGTCGGGGCTGTTCCTGATCCTCGGCTTCGTGTTCTGGAACGGCGTGCTGATCCTGGCGGCGAACCTGGGCGCGTGCGCGGTGGGCGCGGTGCTGCGCCGGCGCCGCCGGCGTGCCTCGCCTGCGACCGCGGCGTGACTCAGTGGTTGCCGGGGCGCGCGAGCAGTTCGACGGCGTCCAGCAGGCGATCGGCCTGCGCCTTGAGCAGCAGGCCGTCGGTCGCGGCCATGCGCTGCAGGCGTTCGAGCGCCTCGCGGCGCGACAGCGAGTAGCGGTGCATCAGCACGCCGACCGCGACCGCCACCGAATCGGCGAGCGGGTCGGGCGTGTTGTTGCCGGAGGTCGCGGGCGAGGCCGAGATCTCCTGCAACGCACCGAAGCCCGAGGTCGGCGCGAACGGATCGGGGCGGACGTGCTCGTGCAGCGGCGCGACGCCCGACGACGTTCCCGCGGACGCGCCCGACGACGCCGGCGTGGCCGCGAGCCGCTCGCGCTGCGCGCGCACGGAGCTCAGCGCGGCCTCGACGGTCGGCACGATCTGCGAGATGTCCAGCGGCTTGACGAGGTAGGCGACCGCGCCGAGCGCCTTGACCTGGGCGACGGTCGCGTCGTCCGCGAAGGCCGAGAGGAACATGAACGGCGTCTGCAGCGACTCGCGAAGATAGGCCGCGACGTCGAAGCCGCTCATGCCTTCCATGCGGATGTCGAGCAGCGCGAGGTCGGGCCGGTGCTGGCGCGCGAGCAGGATGGCGTCGTCGCCGTTGTCGGCGTCGATGATGTCGTAGCCGGCCTTGGCGAGGCCGTGCGTGACCGTCGCGAGCACGAGGCGGTCGTCGTCGACGACGAGGATCTTGCCCTTGGACATCAGCGCACGCCCCCGCTCGCCGGGGCCGGCGAGGCGTCGTCGAGGACAGCGGACAGAGGGCGAAGACAGCTCATCGAGCCATTTTGACCGATTCGTAACAAGCGCGGGTCACCGTCGGGCTACGACACGTAACCGCCGCGTGCGCAATTTGCTACAAAGGCTCGAGAACCGTGACGGCCGGCGGGGTGAGCTCGAGGCGCGCGACGACGTCCGCGCCGTCCGCCTCGATCGCCATCTTCGCGCCCTTGCGCGGCAGCAGCGAGCGCACGAGGCCGAGGCCCGACACGCCGGCCGGGATGCCCGCCAGCGTGAAGCCCGCCACGAGCGTGCCGGGGTTGGCGATGACGATCGTGATCGCGCCCTCGGTGCACAGGACGCGGCAGCGGATCTCCGTGCCGCCCGCGCTGTGCTTGATCGCGTTGGTGAACAGCTCGTTGACCGTCAGCGCGATCGGGATCGAGTCGGCCTCGGTCAGCGCGAAGCGGTGCGGCGCGGGGCCGCTGACGTCCACCGTGATCGTGCGCCCGAACATGCGCTGCACCGACGCCGCGATCGCCTCGACGACGCCGCGCACGCGCATCGGCCCCGTCACGCCAACCTGCAGCCCGTGCACCTGCGCGATCGCGTGCACCTGGCTCACGGCCTCGGCGATCGCACCCGCGGCCTCGGGGTGGCGCGACGCGCTCTGCTGCAGCAGCCCGGCCACGCCCTGCAGGTTGTTCTTGATGCGGTGGTGGACTTCCTTGATCAGCATCTCGCGCTGCGCGATCGCCGCGGCCAGGCGCGCCTCGTCGGCGGCGCGCTGCGCCGTCACGTCGCTCGCCACCATCAGGATCTGGTCGGGCGCGTCGGCCGCCGAGCGCAGCGAGACGATGCGGATGTCCCACACGCGCGGCAGCAGGTCGACCGCGCCGGCCTCGCCTTCGGGCACGGGCACGCCGTCGACCGCGGCGCGGCGCAGCTCGCGCTGGACGGCGTCCGGCGTCGCGAGCGCGCGGTGCAGGTCGGCCGACAGCTTCGCGCCCTCCGGCCCGGGCAGCCACTGCGACGGCACGCGGCCGACGATTTCCTTCATCGGCCGGCCCGCGAAGGTCGCGGCCATCTGGTTCAGCTGCACGACCTGCTGGCTCGCGGCGTCGAACAGCGCGATCGCGAGCGGTGCGGTCTCGATGATGCGTTGCAGGCTCGCCCGCGCCTGCACGATGCTGACCTCGGCCTGGCGGCGGCGCTCGATGTCCAGCAGCGCGTAGGTGAGCTGGCGCGTGGCGGTGTCCTGCCCGGTGACGACGACGTTGCCGACGACCCAGAAGTTGCGTCCGTCGCGCGCGCGCAGCCGGCACTCGAAGGTCTCGGCCTGGCCTTCCTCGAGCGTCTCGCCGTAGTCGGTGCGGCGCAGCGGGTGGTCGAGCTCGTCGGTCGAGACGACCGCGATCGGCGCGCCGACGAAGTCCGCCAGCTCGCCGCCGAACATGCGGCGCGCCGAGCGGTTCATCCACTCGATGCCGGAGTCGCCGACGGTCACGATGCCCACCAGCACGGAATCCAGGATCGCGCGCGTGCGGTCGGCCTGCTGCACGAGCGACTCGCGCGCGCCCTCGCGTTCGCGCGCGAGCGCCTCGAGCTCCATCTGCTGCGACTTCAGCCGCGTCGCGTCCGCGAGCACCACCACGAGGCCGACCGCGCCCGGCGCCGTCTCGTGCGTGCGGCGCAGCGCGAGCGAGCACCAGATCGGCGCCGGCCGCTGCGGCCCGGCGGGCAGCAGCAGCTCGGTCTCGAGCGCGCCGGCGCCGCGCACGGCATGCATCACCTGGGCGACGGTCTCGGCGGCCAGGCCGGCGTTGGCGAGCACCGCCTCGAACGGATCGCCCGGCGTGCACGCGGGCCGGCCGCTGAGCAGCGACTCGAACCGCCGGTTGCAGCGCACGAGCTGGTCGCCGCGCAGGTAGGCGATGCCGGCGGGGCTGACGTCGAGGATGGTGGTCAGCTCGGTGAGCAGGTCGTGGTTGCGGCGGCGCGCGGTCTCCTCCTCGGTGACGTCGACCGTCACGACGGAGAACGCGCCGCGCTGCGGCCCGAGCTCGGCGGGCTCGACGCGCGTCATCAGCCAGCGCCGGCCGCTCTCGTGATGCCGCACGGCGTAGCGCACCTCGATGCGCGAGCGCGTGCGCAGCGCCGTCTGCAGGCGTTCGTAGTCGGCCATCGACTCCGGCTCGACGAGATCGCGGCCGACGGCCATCAGGCTGCCGCGCTCGCTCGCGCCGAGGGCGCTGCCGCCGCCGCCCAGGCCGGCCGGCGCGCCCGAACGCGCACCGCGCTGCACCGAGCCGACCCAGCCGCGCGCGGCGTCCCAGGTCGCGACGCCAATGCCCGCGGTGCCCATCAGCGCCTGGATCTCGACGCGCGCGATGTCGCGCTCGTCCTCGACGTCGCGATCCTCGAACATCGCGATCCAGCGGTTCGGCGCGCTGCCCGGCAGCCGCCCGCCGTTGTTCGACGCCACGCCGCGCACGCGGACCCGGACGCGCATCGGCTCGCCGTCCGGCGTCGCGAGCCAGCCGTCCTGCGTGCGCGTCGCGGCCACCGCGGGCAGCTCCGAGGGCCAGCCGAGCAGCAGCTTGAACTCGGCGGCCGCGTCGCGCAGCTGCGCGGGCATCGCGCCCAGCATCTGCACGAGCGCCGCGTTGTGGCGCAGCACCGTGCCGGCCTCGTCGAACACGACCTGGCCCTGCGGCGACAACTCGAACCAGCCTTGCAGCTCGGCGCGCAGGTCCTCGATCGCGGCGGGCCCGGCGCCGAGCGTCGCGGCGGGGGCGCTCTGGGGCTGGCGCGGCAGCGTCGGCGTGCGGGGCTTGGGCGGGATCGGTGGCGTCGTCATGGTGGCCGGCGCAGTTTACGCGCGGTGTCCGCGCGGCGCCGACGCCCGCGCGCGAGGCCGCGTGCCCGCGTCAGCGATGGCGGTGCGGGCCGGCCGGCGCCGAGGCCGCGCCCGA
>JASLEM010000391.1 GCA_030151165.1 Burkholderiaceae bacterium | reverse complement strand
GGACACCTGGAAGTCGATGGAGGAAGGCCTGGCGCAGGACATGGCCGAGCTGCGCATCGCGATGGAGATCCGCAGCACCGAGACGATCAAGCAGGCCGTGATGGCCGGCATGGGCGTGAGCTTCCTGTCGGCGCACACCGTGAGCCGCGAGCTGCGGTCGGGTGAGTTGTGCGTGCTCGACGTCGCCGGCTTTCCGCTGATGCTGAACTGGTACGTCGTGCACCGCCGCGACAAGCGCCTGCAACCGGTCACGCAGGCGTTCAAGGATTTCCTGCTCGACGACGCGGCCGCGCTGATCGAGCGCATCGTGCCCGTTCAGCTGCGTTGCGGGCCGTCCAGAAACGACGAAGGCTTCGAAACGCGAACGCTTCGAAGCCTCGGATGAGCGGGAGGACGCGCCGCGGGGCGCGGCCGGCTCAGGCGCGCTTGCCGAAGAAGGCGCTGCGCACGGCGTTGTAGAACAACACGATCGGCATCGCGGCGATCAGTTCACGGAAGGTCGTGTTGACCGGCAGAACGGAAGCCGACTTGAAGGACTGCGAATTGAGAGCGGTGGA
The DNA here is from genome assembly GCA_030151165.1 of Burkholderiaceae bacterium. The sequence goes on along the minus strand of JASLEM010000391.1, from coordinate 8,730 downwards.
CATGGAAAGCCTCGCGGGAGTTGAAATTCGGTCGTCGCGCCGTGGTGCGGTGCAGCATTGCTGCAAGTCTAAGGGATAACCCTGCACTTCGGCAAGCGGAAATTTAGAGAACCAATGCAAATGTCGTGCCGTATTCGCCTGCCATTTCGCGGCTCGAACCGGCGGCCGACGCGCAAGCCACAGCCTCGAGATTACGGACTCGCGCCGTCGCCCGGGCATACACTCCGCGCATTCTTCGAAGAGTACAGTTCGCTCGAAACCGCGAATCGGCACATCTGTGCTCCGCCCTGCCACATCGGGGCTGCGGCACCGCCGCGCTCAGGATCGGGCGGCACGCCCTCGCGTCGGCTTGAAATCGGCAAACGCCTGCTTGAGCGTCTCGACCTCGCCGCACCGCACCGCCGAGTAGCCGGACAGCTGGTCGACGGCCTCGCGGAACGCCGCGCTGCGCAGGATCTCGATCGTCGCCTGCACGCCGGGCTTGAGCAGCGATTGCTCGTGGCACAGCAGGAAGTAGCGTTCGGACGCCAGCGGCACGAAGTCGAGCTTGAAGTGACGCGCGGGCGTCTCGACGCCGAGCCCGGCGTCCGCCATGCCGCTGGCGACGTAGGCCGCGACGGCCGCGTGCGTGAACTCGCCCTGCTCGAAGCCGGCGATGCGCGCGGGGTCGATGCCGGCATCGGCCAGCAGGCAGTCGAGCAGGAAGCGCGTGCCCGAGCCGCGCTGGCGGTTGATGAAGCGCACGTCCGGCCGCGCGAGATCGGCCACGCCGTAGATCTTGCGCGGATTGCCGGGCGCGACCATCAGGCCCTGGTGGCGCGTCGCGACGTGGATGAAGCGCGTCGTCTTCGCGTCGAACCAGCGCGCGTAGTGCGCGAGCGAGCGCGCCTCGAACGCGCCGAGCGCGATCGGCAGGCCGGCCAGGTCGCATGCGCCGTCGTGCAGCGAGGCCGCGGCCTCCTGGCTCGACACGTACTTGCGCTCGACGGTCACGTGCGCGGCCGTGAGCGCCTCCAGCAACTTCTCGATCGAGAAGCCGTGGCTCGCGTGGATGCTCAGCTGCGCGGGCGCGGTGCCGACGACGCGCTCGATCTCGACCTCCAGCTCCGAGGCCAGCGTGTCGAGCACCGGCGTGAGGCGCGCGTGGATGCGGTGGCTGGCCCACACGAGCTTCTCGGCGAGCGGCGTCAGCGTCGAGCCCTTGCCGCGCTCCATCAGCAGCAGCGGCGCGCCGAGCTGCTCCTCGCCCTGGCGCACCAGCGACCACGCATGCCGGTACGACGCCCCGTTCCTGCGACAGACGCCCGACAGCGTGCCTTCCTCGTGCACCTGCGCCAGCAGCTCGAGCAGGCGCGGCGACACGCCCTCGCCGTCCGGGCGGCGGATCGTCCATTGCGGCTTGATCGTCACGATGTGCATGCGGGTCTTTCCTTAGGTCTCGGACAGCACATGCTTCGTGCCTTTCGGCACATCAGCTTGCACCCTGCGGCTCATATTGCGCGGCAGGCATCGCTCCCGTAGATTCGCTCGTGTGCGCGCATCCAAAATTATGCCATTCGAGACATATGGCAGGAGCGCTGAAACAGTGGCACCAACCCATGGAAAACCCATGCCGGACAACACTTCCCCGACCCTCCCCGACGTCGTCGACGCGCTCATCGAGCAGCACCGCGACACCCCCGGCGCGCTGATGCCGCTGCTGCACGCGGTGCAGGACTCGATCGGCCACGTGCCCGAGTCCGTCGTGCCGCGGATCGCGGCCGCGCTGAACCTCTCTCGCGCCGAGGTGCACGGCGTCATCACGTTCTATCACCACTTCCGCCGCGAGCCCGCGGGCCGCACCGTGGTGCAGGTGTGCCGCGCCGAGGCCTGCCAATCGTGCGGCGCCGACGACCTGCTCGCGCACGCGGAACGCGCGCTCGGCTGCGCGCCGCACCACACGTCGGCCGACGGCGCGTTCACGCTGGAGCCGGTGTTCTGCCTCGGGCTGTGCGCCTCGTCGCCGGCGATCCGCGTCGGCGAGCGGCTGCACGCGCGCGTGACGAACGAGAAGTTCGATCGGCTCGTCGGCATCGCTTCGGAGGTCGCGGCATGAAGTCATCACATCGACTCATCGTCCCCTGCGATTCGGCGGCGGTCGCGGCGGGCGCCGATGAAGTTGCCGCGGCATTCGAAGCCGCATTCGCGACCCGCGGCCTCGACGTGACGATCTCGCGCAACAGCTCGCGCGGCCTGTTCTGGCTCGAGCCGATGGTCGAGGTCGAGACGCCGCGAGGCCGCGTCGCGTACGGCCCGGTCGCGCCGGAAGACGTCGCCTCGCTGCTCGACGCCGGCCTGCTGGAAGGCGGCGCCCACGCGCTGTGCCACGGCCTCACCGAGGAGATCCCGTACCTCGCGAAGCAGGAGCGCCTGACGTTCCGCCGCATGGGCATCACCGAGCCGCTGTCGCTCGTCGACTACGAGGCGCACGGCGGCTGGGCCGGCCTGCGCAACGCGCTGGCGATGGACGGCGCGGCGGTCGTCGACGCGGTGCTGCAGTCGGGCCTGCGCGGCCGCGGCGGCGCGGCGTTCCCGGCCGGCATCAAGTGGAAGACGGTGCGCGGGCTCGAGGCGGCGCAGAAGTACGTCTGCTGCAACGCCGACGAAGGCGACTCGGGCACGTTCTCCGACCGCATGACGATGGAGGGCGACCCGTACATGCTGATCGAGGGCATGACGATCGCGGGCATCGCGGTCGGCGCGACGCAGGGCTACGTCTACATCCGCTCCGAATACCCCGACGCGGTGCGCACGATGCGCGCGGCGGTCGAGTTCGCGACGGCCGCGGGCTTCCTCGGTGACGACGTCTGCGGCAGCGGCAAGGCCTTCCACCTGCACGTGCGCATGGCCGCGGGCGCGTACGTCTGCGGCGAGGAGACCGCGATGCTGGAGAGCCTCGAAGGCAAGCGCGGCATCGTCCGCGCGAAGCCGCCGCTGCCCGCCATCGAAGGCCTGTTCGGCCAGCCGACCGTCATCAACAACGTCATCACGCTCGCGAGCGTGCCGCTGATCCTCGAGCGCGGCGCGTCGTTCTACCGCGACTACGGTGTCGGCCGCTCGCAGGGCACGCTGCCCTTCCAGCTCACCGGCAGCGTCGCGCGTGGCGGGCTGATCGAGAAGGCCTTCGGCGTCACGCTGCGCGAGCTGATGTTCGACTTCGGCGGCGGCAGCCGCTCCGGCCGGCCGATCAAGGCCGTGCAGGTCGGCGGCCCGCTCGGCGCGTACGTGCCCGAGTCGCAATGGGACCTCCCGATGGACTACGAAGCCTACGCCGCCGTCGGCGCGGTGGTCGGCCACGGCGGCATCGTCGTGCACGACGACGCCGCCGACATGGCGAAGCTCGCGCGCTACGCGATGGAGTTCTGCGCCATCGAGTCCTGCGGCAAGTGCACGCCCTGCCGCATCGGCTCGACGCGCGGCGTGGAGGTCGTCGACCGCATCGTCGCCGCCAACGCGAGCGGCGACGGCAACGCGAAGCAACAGCAGGTCATCCTGCTGCGCAGCCTGTGCGACACGATGCTCGCCGGCAGCCTCTGCGCGATGGGCGGCATGACGCCCTACCCCGTTCTGTCCGCGCTGAACCACTACCCGCAGGACTTCGGTCTTTCGGTGCCCGATACCCAGGCCGCCTGAGCCGAACAGAGAGACGACGACATGATCGACATGAACAAGCTCGAGATCGACTTCGGCACGCCCGCGAGCCCGTCCGCCGAGATGGTGAGCCTCGAGATCGACGGCCAGGCCGTCACCGTGCCGAAGGGCACGTCGCTGATGCGCGCGGCCGTCGACGCCGGCACGAAGATCCCCAAGCTGTGCGCGACCGACAGCCTCGAGCCCTTCGGCTCGTGCCGGCTGTGCCTGGTGGAGATCGAGGGCCGCCGCGGCTTCCCCGCGTCGTGCACCACGCCCGCCGAGGCCGGGATGAAGGTGCGCACGCAGACGCCGAAGCTGCAGGAGCTGCGCAAGGGCGTGATGGAGCTCTACATCTCCGACCATCCGCTCGACTGCCTCACCTGCAGCGCCAACGGCGACTGCGAGCTGCAGGACATGGCGGGCGTCACCGGCCTGCGCAACGTCCGCTACGGCGAGGGCGCGAATCACCTCAAGGCGAAGAAGGACGAGTCGAACCCGTACTTCACCTACGACCCGAGCAAATGCATCGTCTGCAACCGCTGCGTGCGCGCGTGCGAGGAGACGCAGGGCACGTTCGCGCTGACGATCTCCGGCCGCGGCTTCGAGTCGCGCGTGTCGCCGGGCATGGACGAGAACTTCCTCGACAGCGAATGCGTGAGCTGCGGCGCCTGCGTGCAGGCCTGCCCCACCGCGACGCTGCAGGAGAAGACCGTCATCATGATCGGCCAGGCCGAGCACAGCGAGATCACGACCTGCGCGTACTGCGGCGTCGGCTGCGCGTTCAAGGCCGAGATGAAGGGCAACGAGGTCGTGCGCATGGTGCCGTGGAAGGACGGCAAAGCCAACGAGGGCCACTCGTGCGTGAAGGGCCGCTTCGCCTGGGGGTATGCGACGCACCAGGACCGCATCACCAAGCCGATGATCCGCGCGAAGATCAGCGACCCGTGGCGCGAGGTCAGCTGGGCCGAGGCGATCGGCCACGCAGCGTCGGAGTTCAAGCGCATCCAGGCGAAGTACGGCAAGGATTCGGTCGGCGGCATCACGTCGTCGCGCTGCACGAACGAGGAGGCCTATCTCGTGCAGAAGCTCGTGCGCGCGGCCTTCGGCAACAACAACGTCGACACCTGCGCGCGCGTCTGCCACTCGCCGACCGGCTACGGGCTGTCGCAGACCTTCGGCACGTCGGCGGGCACGCAGACCTTCAAGTCGGTCGAGGAATCCGACGTCATCATGGTGATCGGCGCGAACCCGAGCGACGCGCACCCCGTCTTCGCGTCGCGCATGAAGAAGCGCCTGCGCGAAGGCGCGCGGCTGATCGTGATCGACCCGCGCAAGATCGACCTCGTCAGCTCGCCGCACGTCAAGGCCGACGTCCACCTCGCGCTGCGGCCGGGCACCAACGTCGCGATGATCACGGCCATCGCGCACGTGATCGTCACCGAGGGCCTGCTCGACGACGCGTTCGTGGCCGAGCGCTGCGACGACAAGAGCTTCAACGAATGGCGCACGTTCGTCGCGCTCGAGGAGAACTCGCCCGAGACCTTCGAGGCCGTCACGCGCGTGCCCGCCGCGCTCGTGCGCCAGGCCGCGCGTTTGTACGCGACCGGCAACGCCGAAGGCGTCAAGGGCGCGAAGCCCGTCAACGGCGCGATCTACTACGGCCTCGGCGTGACCGAGCACGCGCAGGGCTCGACGATGGTGATGGGCATCGCCAACCTCGCGATGGCCACGGGCAACGTCGGTCGCGAAGGCGTGGGCGTCAACCCGCTGCGCGGCCAGAACAACGTGCAGGGCTCGTGCGACATGGGCTCGTTCCCGCACGAACTGCCGGGCTACCGCCACATCTCCGACAGCATCACCCGCGCGCAGTTCGAAGGCGCCTGGGGCGTGACGCTGAACCCGGAGCCGGGCCTGCGCATCCCCAACATGTTCGACGCCGCGCAGGACGGCAGCTTCAAGGGCCTCTACTGCCAGGGCGAGGACATCGTGCAGTCCGACCCGGACACCCAGCACGTCGCGCGCTCGCTCGAGGCGATGGAGTGCATCGTCGTGCAGGACATCTTCCTCAACGAGACGGCCAAGTACGCGCACGTCTTCCTGCCCGGCTCGTCGTTCCTCGAGAAGGACGGCACGTTCACCAATGCCGAGCGCCGCATCTCGCGCGTGCGCAAGGTGATGCCGCCGCTGTCGGGCGTCGGCGACTGGGAGGCGACGAAGATGCTGTCGAACGCGCTCGGGTACCCGATGGCGTATACGCATCCCGAGCAGATCATGCAGGAGATCGCCGACCTCACGCCGACCTTCCGCGGCGTCAGCTACGCGAAGATCGACAAGCTCGGCAGCGTGCAGTGGCCGTGCAACGAGAACACCGAGGAAGGCGGCACGCCGACCATGCACGCCGAGCGCTTCGTGCGCGGCAAGGGCCGCTTCATCATCACCAAGTACCAGCCGACCGACGAGAAGGTGACGCGCAAGTACCCGCTGATCCTGACCACGGGCCGCATCCTGTCGCAGTACAACGTGGGCGCGCAGACGCGGCGCACCGCCAACAATCTGTGGCACGAGGAGGACCGGCTCGAGATCCACGCCGTCGACGCCGAGGATCGCGGCATCAAGGACGGCGACTGGGTCGGCATCGAGAGCCGCTCCGGCCAGACGGTGCTGCGCGCGATCATCAGCGACCGCATGCAGCCGGGCGTGATCTACACGACCTTCCACTTCCCCGAATCGGGCGCCAACGTCATCACGACCGACAGCTCCGACTGGGCGACCAACTGCCCCGAGTACAAGGTCACGGCCGCGCAGGTGATGCCGGTCGCGCAGCCGTCGACGTGGCAGAAGGAGTTCCACGAGATGAACGCGAACCAGCTCGAGCTGCTCGCGCAGGCGCGCAACGTCGAAGTGATCGGCAAGTGAGGGCCGCGCGATGCATCTCGAACACCTGATCAAGATGGTCAACCAGATCGGCGGCTTCTTCGAGGCGATGCCCGATCGCGAGGAAGCCATGGCCGGCGTCATGCAGCACCTGAAGAACTACTGGGATCCGCGCATGCGCCGCCAGTTGCTCCAGCACGTCACGGACGGCGGCGAGGGCATCAGCCCGTTCACGCTCGAATCGCTGCGGTTCCATCACGTCGCGCTGACGCCCGCGATCCCCGGCGACGCCTGACGCACGCCGAAAAAAAAGCCGCGTCGCCCGGGAGGGCGCGCGGCTTTGCCGTTGGCGCGGACGCGTCAGGCGCGGTCCTGCACCTTGCGGCGGCGCGCGACGGCGCCGAGCGCGAGCGCGCCCAGCATCATCGTCGCGAGCGACGAGGGCTCCGGCACGGCGGCCGGGATCGTGAAGCTGCCCAGGCGATCGGTGCCGTAGTTGGCCTGGCCGCCCGCGACGCTGTAGCCGAAGGACTGCGACAGCGACACGCGCGTGAAGTCGTCGTTCGCCGCCGTGCCCAGCTTCGCGAAGCCCATGCCCAGCGGGTCGGTCTCGAGGAACGAGAACGGCAGCGTGAAGTCGATCTCGAGGTCGCCGCCGGCCGCGCTGCCCGACGTGTGCCACGTGAAGCCGGTGCCCGCGAGCGAGAAGTACGTGCCGTCGCCGCCCGGGATGAACGCGCGGTCGTTGTTGACCTCGATGCCGACCGAGGTGTCGCCACCCAGGTAGATGTTGGCGAACGGCAGCGCCTGGCTGGTGTCGGCGCCGGCGACCTTGACCTCGACGGACAGGCTGCTCGCCGTCTGCGACGTGATCACGTCGTAGGCCGTCGTGTTGTTCGTGGTGCCGGGCGTGCCGAAGTTGCCGATGTCGGCCGCGGGGTCGTAGCCGACGTGCGCCGTGCCGGTGGCGTGCGCGGACAGGGAAGCGGCCGCGAGCGCCGCGGCCAGGATTGCAATTCGCATGTGAACTCCTCCAATGGATCGATTGCTCGAGCGCCGATTGTGAAGACGGCCTCATGTAGGACGGAATAGAGGCAACCCATACACAATCAGTAACAAGTGAACAAGTTCACGAAAATCGGCTCGATGCCGCCGGAGACCCGCCGAAACGCGCGCCCACGCCGAAACGCCGCGCCGATGCATAACGCGGCCTTATCCAACTCATAAGGAAGTTAGGAAATCGTTTCGCGGCGCGCCTCAAAAGATGACGCAGGTCATTGGCCCGCGCACCCCGCCCGCCGACCATTCGCTCCCGAAGTTCAAGAACATCTGGAGCAAGCGATGGCAAAGATGAAGGCTGCGATGGCCGCGGTGCTGGTGATGGAGCGCGAAGGCGTCACGCAGGCGTTCGGCGTGCCCGGCGCGGCGATCAATCCGTTGTATGCGGCGCTGCGCGAGCGGCAGTCGATCGCGCACATCCTCGCGCGCCACGTTGAGGGCGCGTCGCACATGGCGGAAGGCTACACGCGCGCGCGCGCCGGCAACATCGGCGTATGCATCGGCACCAGCGGCCCCGCGGGCACCGACATGATCACCGGCCTGTACTCGGCCGGCGCGGACTCGATCCCGATCCTGTGCATCACCGGCCAGGCGCCGCGCGCGCGGCTGTACAAGGAGGACTTCCAGGCCGTCGACATTGAGTCCATCGCCAAGCCCGTCACCAAGTGGGCCGTCACCGTGCGCGAGCCCGCGCTGGTGCCGCGCGCGTTCCAGCAGGCCTTCCACCTGATGCGCTCCGGCCGCCCCGGCCCGGTGCTGATCGACCTGCCGTTCGACGTGCAGATGGCCGAGATCGAGTTCGACATCGACACCTACGAGCCGCTACCCGCCTTCAAGCCGCGCGCCTCGCGCAAACAGGTCGAGAAGGCGCTCGACATGCTCGCCGCCTCGAGCAAGCCGCTGATCGTCGCCGGCGGCGGCATCATCAACGCGGACGCGAGCGACCTGCTCGTCGAGTTCGCCGAGCTCACCGGCGTGCCCGTCATCCCCACGCTGATGGGCTGGGGCACGATCCCCGACGACCACCCGCTGATGGCCGGCATGTGCGGCCTGCAGACCAGCCACCGCTACGGCAACGCCACGATGCTCGCGAGCGACTTCGTGCTGGGCATCGGCAACCGCTGG
>JASLEM010000367.1 GCA_030151165.1 Burkholderiaceae bacterium | reverse complement strand
GGTCGCGTGGCGATCCGGGTTCATCGCGACGAAGCCGGTGTGCTGCAGGAAGCCCGGGTAGACGCGGCGCTGCGCGCCCGGGTAGTTCTGCGGCACGCGGTAGATCACGTTGTTCTCGAACCACTCGTAGCTGCGGTTCATCGCGAGGTTGTTCACCGCGGTCGGCGACTTGCGCGCGTCGATCGGGCCGCCCATCATCGTCATGCTCAGCGGCGTCGGCTTGCCGGCGCTGGCCAGCAGCGAGACGGCGGCGAGCACCGGCACGGTCGGCTGGCAGACGGAGATCACGTGGACGTCCGGCCCGATGTGGGCGATGAACTCCTGCACGTAGGCGATGTAGTCGTCGAGATGGAACGGGCCGGCCTCGACGGGCACCATGCGGGCGTCGGTCCAGTCGGTGATGTAGACCTTGTGGTCTTGCAGCAGGCTCTTGACGGTGTCGCGCAGCAGCGTGGCGTGGTGGCCGGACAGCGGCGCCACGACCAGCACCGTCGGCTGCGCCTTCATCGTGTCCAGCGTCGCGGTCTCGTCGGTGAAGCGCTTGAAGCGGATCAGGCGGCAGAACGGCTTCTCGAGCGCGACCTGCTCCTGCACCGCGACCTCGACGCCGCCGCTCGTGACCTTGGTGATCTCGAACTGCGGCTTCTCGTAGTCCATGCCGAGGCGGTGGATCAGCTCGAACCCGGCCGACAGCCGCGCCGCGCCCGGCAGGTGCGTGAACGGCGACAGCGGATGCTTGTAGAGCTTGGCGGTGGCTTCCGCGAAGTCGGCGAACGGCGCCATCAGGGCGCGCTGGGTTTCGTAGAGTTGGTAGAGCATGACGAGACCAAAGCCTTTCGGGCACGGAAAACGGGGACGGGCGGCGCCGATGTCGCAGCGGAGCTGAACGAATTCTTGCCGATCTCGACAGGAACCTTAATTGCTGCAATGCAGCATTGCGCGGAATAGTACGCCTTTTCGGCCGTCAGCGCCGCGCACAAGGCCCCTGGCAGAGCATGACTTGCACTATGCAACGGGCGTTCCCGCCCCGATCGAACGAACAGCGCACCGTTTCGGGCAGTTGCCCGGCCCGCGAGCGCGGGGGCGATGCCTCGCGGTCGATCAGGCTGCCGGCAGCGTGGCGAAGCGGTCGGCGAGGAAGTCCACGAGGGCGCGCGTGCGGCTCGGCACGAAGCGGGCGCTGGGCAGCAGGGCGTGCAGCGGGTAGGGATCGGTCTGCCAATCGGCCAGCAGCGGGACGAGCGTGCCGGCGCGGAGATCGCGCTGCTGCTCCAGCGCGGTCTGCAGGATGATGCCGGCGCCCGCGATCGCCCACTCGCGCGCCAGCGACGCGTCGTCGACGACGCGGTCGCCCGAGACGCGCACCGTCGTCGCCTGTCCGTCACGCGAGAAGCGCCAGGCGTTGAACGGCCGGCCGTTGCGGATGAAGCAGATGCAGTTGTGGTCGGCGAGGTCCGCCGGCGACCGCGGCGTGCCGCGCCGCCGAAGGTACCCGGGCGAGACGCTGAGGATCGGACGGGCCGTCGCGAACCGACGTGCGACCAGCCCGGAGTCGGCCAGTTCGCCGTAGCGGATCGCGACGTCGACCTCGTCCCGCAGCACGTCGAGCACCCGGTCGCCGACGCTGAGCGACAGCTCGACGCCGGGATGGCGCCGCAGGAAGTCGTCCAGCATCGGGATCAGCACGGCGCGTGTCAGGTCGGACGGCGCGGAAAGGCGGATCGTCCCAACCAGCGAGCCCTGTTCCGCGTCGAGCTGCGACTCGCCCTCGGCCAGCAGCTCCAGGGCGCGCCGCGCGTAGTCGAGCAGCACCTGCCCGGGCGCGGTCAGCCGCATCGCACGGGTCGACCGTTCGAAGAGCCGGGTGCCGAGCTGAGACTCCAGCCGCTTGAGGGTCGCGCTGGCGGCGGCCGGCGTGATCGACAGGCTGCGCGCGGCGGCCGTCAGCGAACCGCCCTTGGCCGCGTGCACCAGCACCTGGAGATCGTCGATGTTTTCAATCTTCATTTGAAAGTGAATCGCTCTGTGCGGATCTTATCAATCCGGGCCGCGGTAAATAAGATGCCTTTAACGACATCCACCACCAAGGAAAAAACCATGTCCCGTCCCACCCCGAACTCCACCCACGCCGTCGCCTCGATCACGCGCGACAGCGCCCTCGCGCTGCTCGTGGCCGCGCGCGACGCGGCCCGGGCCATCGGCATCGAGGTGGCGACCGCCGTCGTCGATGCCGGTGGCCACCTCGTCGCGTTCGAGCGTGCCGACACGACGCCCTTCCTCGCCGCCGAGGTCGCGGTCGACAAGGCCTGGACGGCCGCGTCCTTCGGCCTCAGCACGCTGGTCTGGAACGGGGTGGTCGCACAGCCCGGGACCGCGCCGCTCGCCGGGCATCCGCGCGTGATGGCGGTCGGCGGTGGCGTTCCGGTTCGCGTCGACGGACGCGTCGTCGGCGCGATCGGGATCTCCGGCGGCAACGCGCAGCAGGATCACGACGCGGCCGTCGCCGCCCTCGAGGCGATGGCCTTCGAGGTCGCGGCGTGATGGTGGCGCGGTGGCGCGCTCGCGGCATCCGGACACGCGAGGCCGATGACGGGCTCCGCCGGCGCGCGCATCTGTCGGCGCCACGCTGAACGTCTTGTCGACGGCGGCGCGGCGCGAGGCACGGGCGCAAAAAAGCCCGACGGAACGCGTCGGGCTACGGGCCGGGCGGCGGGCGGGTCAGGCCGAGACCGCGGCGATCGCCTTGGCGACGTAGGCGAGGTTGCCGTCGTTCAGCGCCGCGACGCAGATGCGGCCGGAGTCGACGCCGTAGACGCCGAACTCGGCGCGCAGGCGCTGCATCTGGGCCGCGCTCAGGCCGGAGTAGCTGAACATGCCGTTCTGCTCGAGGATGTAGTTCAGGTCGCCCTTCACGCCGGCGTTGACCAGCTGGTCGACCAGCGCGCGGCGCATGCGCTTGATGCGGTCGCGCATGTGCGCCAGCTCGCCTTCCCACTGTGTGCGCAGCGCGGGCGTCGTCAGCACCGTGGCGACGACCTGCGCGCCGTGCGTCGGCGGGTTCGAGTAGTTGGTGCGGATCACGATCTTCAGCTGCGACAGCACGCGCGTGGCGTCGTCCTTCGTCGCGCAGACGACGCTCAGCGCGCCGACGCGCTCGCCGTACAGCGAGAAGCTCTTCGAGAACGAGGTCGACACGAAGAAGTCGAGGCCGGCGGCGAGGAACTGCTGCACGACGGCGCCGTCCTCGGCCAGGCCCGAGCCGAAGCCCTGGTAGGCCATGTCGATGAAGGGCACGAGCTCGTGCTTCTTCACCGCGGCGATCACCTGTTCCCACTGCGCGGGCGACAGGTCGACGCCGGTCGGGTTGTGGCAGCACGCGTGCAGCACGACGATCGTGCCGGCCGGCGAGTCGGCCAGCTTGGCCAGCATCGCGTCGAACGCGACGCCGCGCGTCGCCGCGTCGTAGTACGGGTAGGTCTCGACGGGGAAGCCGGCGTTGGTGAACAGCGCGCGGTGGTTCTCCCAGCTCGGGTCGCTGATCAGCACCTTCGCGGCGGGGCGCAGGCGCTTCAGGAAATCGGCGCCGACCTTCAGGCCGCCGGTGCCGCCGAGCGCCTGGATCGTCGCGACGCGGCCTTGCGAGACGACCTCGCTGCCGGCGCCGAAGACGAGTCCCTGCACGGCCTTGTCGTAGGCGGCGATGCCGTCGATCGGCAGGTAGCCGCGCGCCTTCTGCAGGTCGACGAGCTGCTTCTCGGCCGCCGCGACGCAGGCGAGCAGCGGGAGCTTGCCGTTCTCGTCGGTGTACACGCCGACGCCGAGGTTGACCTTGGTCGGGTTGGTGTCGGCGTTGAACTGTTCGTTCAGGCCCAGGATCGGGTCGCGGGGGGCGAGTTCGACGGCGGCAAACAGAGACATGGGGCTGTGATTCCTGGAAAGAGCTTGTTCCGGCCCGGCTTGAAATGCCAGGGAGTGTCAGCAGATACGTGGGTTCGCGGATGCCGGAGCGGCATTTCCGCCCCGCGTGCGATACGCTGTCAGGTTTGTCGTCGCCTGGTGCGCTCGTGACGCCATCGAAGCAACGACGCACCGATTTTAAGGCCTGCCGAGGGATTACCCGATGCCGAATTTGTCTGAAGTCATGCCGGAAGAGCCCACCGCCGCCGGTTATGCCCACGCTCCCTCCGAAGGCGCCGCGCCGGAGGGCACCTTCATCAGCTATCCCGGCTCGCCGTTCCAGCTCTTCCAGCCGTACCCGCCCGCGGGCGACCAGCCGGCGGCGATCGACAAGATCTGCGAAGGCATCGAGGACGGCCTCGCGTTCCAGACGCTGCTCGGCGTGACGGGCTCCGGCAAGACGTACACGATGGCCAACGTCATCGCGCGCATGGGCCGCCCGGCGATCGTCTTCGCGCCCAACAAGACGCTCGCCGCGCAGCTGTACAGCGAGTTCCGCGAGTTCTTCCCGAAGAACGCGGTCGAGTACTTCGTCAGCTACTACGACTACTACCAGCCCGAGGCCTACGTCCCGCAGCGCGACCTGTTCATCGAGAAGGACTCGTCGATCAACGAGCACATCGAG
>JASLEM010000325.1 GCA_030151165.1 Burkholderiaceae bacterium | reverse complement strand
AACGAGACCGCCAAGTACGCGCACGTCTTCCTGCCGGGCTCGTCGTTCCTCGAGAAGGACGGCACGTTCACCAACGCCGAGCGCCGCATCTCGCGCGTGCGCAAGGTGATGCCGCCGCTGTCGGGCGTGGGCGACTGGGAGGCGACCTGCATGCTCTCGCAGGCGCTCGGATACCCCATGGCGTACACGCACCCGAGCGAGATCATGGACGAGATCGCGCGCCTGACGCCGTCGTTCGCGGGCGTCAGCTTCGACAAGATCGAGCGCCTCGGCAGCGTGCAGTGGCCGTGCAACGACACCACCGCCGAGGCCGGCACGGACATCATGCACGTCGACCATTTCGTGCGCGGCAAGGGCCGCTTCGTCATCACGCAGTACGTGGCCACCGACGAGAAGGTCACACGCAAGTTCCCGCTGCTGCTCACCACGGGCCGCATCCTGTCGCAGTACAACGTCGGCGCGCAGACGCGGCGCACGCCCAACTCGATGTGGCACGACGAGGACCGGCTCGAGATCCATCCGCAGGACGCGCTCGACCGTGGCATCAAGGCCGACGACTGGGTCGGCATCTCGAGCCGCTCCGGCGAGACCGTGCTGCGCGCGACGCTCACCGAGCGCGTGCAGCCGGGTGTCGTCTACACGACCTTCCACTTCCCCGAGTCCGGCGCCAACGTCATCACGACCGACAGCTCCGACTGGGCGACCAACTGCCCCGAGTACAAGGTCACCGCGGTGCAGGTGATGCCGGTCGCGCAGCCGTCGACGTGGCAGCAGGCGTACAAGGACTTCGACGCCGACCAGCAGCGCTTCCTCGCGGACGCGAAGCTCGGCAAGGTCGTCGGCGCGCCGTTGACGGTGGGCGGGAAATGAAGCCGGTCGACGCCGGGCTGGCGAGCGTGGCGGCCGAGGCCGGCCATGACGGCGCGAAGCCGGTGGACGTGCGCGTGCGCCGCGCGGGCACCGTCGCCGAGTCGAGCGACTGGCTCGCCGACGAGGTGCCCGTCGCGCTGATCTTCAACGGCATCTCGCACGCGGTGATGCTCGCGACGCCGCTCGAGCTGGAGGACTTCGCGCTCGGCTTCGGCCTGACCGAGGGCCTGCTCGCGCGCCCGGACGAACTCTACGGCGTCGACGTCGTCGACGACCCGGCCGGATTGCGCGTCGAGATGGAAGTCTCCAGCGCCTGCTTCGCGCGGCTGAAGGATCGCCGCCGCTCGATGGCCGGGCGCACCGGCTGCGGCCTGTGCGGCACCGAGAGCCTGGAGCAGGTCGAGCCGCCGATGGCGCCGCTCGTGCCGTGCACGACGCCGCTGTCGCCGCCGGCGATCGCCGCCGCATTGCGCGCGATGCCCGCCGGCCAGCGGCTGCAGCAGGTCACCGGCGCCACGCATGCGGCCGCGTGGTGCGCGCCCGACGGCACGGTGCTGCTGCTGCGCGAGGACGTCGGCCGCCACAACGCGCTCGACAAGCTCGTCGGCGCGATGGTCACCGCGGGCGTCGATCCGCGCGACGGCTTCTGCTGCATCACCAGCCGCGCGAGCGTCGAGATGGTGCGCAAGGCCGTCGTGGCTGGCATCACCGCGCTGGTCGCCGTCTCGGCGCCGACCGCGCGCGCGGTGCGCACGGCGCGTGCCGCGGGGCTGGCGCTGGCCGGCTTCGCGCGGCGCGACGATCTCGTGCTGTACGCCGGCGCGGATCGTTTCGACGACGCCGCGCCGCACTGACCCCACCGCATCGCCTCGCTTCGCATGGATCTCGACAACCTCGTCCACATGGCCAACCGCATCGGCGCGTTCTTCGAGGCGCAGCCCGACCGCGACGAGGCGCTCGCCG
Organism: Burkholderiaceae bacterium; assembly: GCA_030151165.1. Next base: position 10,947 of record JASLEM010000325.1, on the reverse strand, counting down.
GCATCGCCGACCACCTGAAGAAGTTCTGGGATCCGCGCATGCGCACGCAGATCCTGGCCGCCGTCGCGCAAGGCCGGACGTCCGGCCTGAGCGAGATCGTCGTCGCCGCGCTGCGGGCGCACCGCGAGATGCTGCAGCCCGCCCCGGCGCCGCACTGACGTCGATTCAGCCGGCGCCGATGCCGGGCGTCACGCCGGCTTGACGACCGCGATGCCGGTCAGCACGTCGAGCGACGGATCCGCACAATGGCCGGCGGCGATGACCGCGGCGGGCGAACCGTGCTCGGCGAGCTGGAACTCGTAGCTCGGGCCGGATCGCGTACCGAAGTGCGCGAGGTTGTGCTCGAACAGCGCCGGCAGCGCCTCGGGCGCGCAGCGCGCCAGGCGCGCGTCGTTGCGCAGCTCGACGACCTTTCTCGCGATGCCTTCCTCGCTCTCGCCGGCTTCGCGCAGCCCGTCGACCCAGGCGGCCTCGTCGGCGAGCGCGAGATGGGCGTCGAGCCGGTCCGCGCGGGCGGCCGCGACCTGGCGCGCGTTCGTCCAGTCGACGCCGCATCGTGCGGGCGAGAGCGCGGTGCCCGGTCGCGGCAGCACGCCATGCACGCCGGCGGCGTCCGCGACGAGGTCGGCGGGCAGCGCGGGCAGCGTGTAGGCGGGATCGAAGACGGTGTCGGCGTCCGACGCGCGCACGGGCGCGCCCGGCGGCGCGCTGCTGAAGTGCGCGCCGGCCGTGTCGTCACGAAACAAGCGCCGTCTCCTGTTCGCTGCGCGTGGCCGCGGTCGCGGCGGCGAGCAGGACGCGCATGCGCATCGCCGGCTTCATCGTGGACGCGGCGTCGAGGAAGCGGCGCAGGAGGGGCTCGCGATCCGGGTCGACGTCGAAGAACGGCCCGAGCTGCATCATCACGACGAGGTAGTCGACGATGTCGCGCTCGCCGGTGAAGCCGTGCAGCACCGCGCGCGCGTGCCCGTGCGCCACGAAGCGCTCGAGCGGGCCCGGATCGTCCCGTTGAGCGACGTTGGGGAAGCGCTGCTTGAGGAAGGCCTGCGCGCGCGCTTCGAAGGACTGCACTTGCGGCCCGGAAAGCACCGCGATCTGGTGTGCGCTGATCTGCATGGGGATCCGGGTTGGCTGGATACCTGGGGCAGTATAGGCAGCCGATGTCACTGGCTTGTGACCGAATCCTTCAAAGCGTTTCGGGGCCTTGCCCGAACCTGTACGGCACTCCGTATCGGCAGGCGCGCGCGACGCCGGAACCCGCTCAGCGCGAGCCGCCGACCAGCGGCGCGATCGCCTGGCTGACGGCCTTCGCGCTCATGTCCTCGGCCGCCATCGGCTGCATCGCGTGCGCGATGTCGTCGCGGCGGCGCGGGTCGCCGAGCACCGGCCAGCTGTCGGCCAGAGCGTGCATCAGCTGGTCGGTGAGCCGGTCGAGCTTCGGGCGCGTGACGGTGGCGAGGTCGGGTGCGTCGGGGAACTGGCCGCGCTTGAAGACGTCCCAGCCCTGGAACAGCTCGTTCTGCGCGGTCTTCGAGGCCTCGATCTGCGCGCGGAAGAAGTTCTCGGCCCAGGTCTGCGGCACGCCGAGGTCGCTCGCCTTCTTGCCGAGCGTGGCGATGATCTGCGCCTCGCGATCGCGATCCTCGATCGGGATGTGATGGTTCCACTTGTACTCGGCGACATCGGTCGACAGCAGCAAGCGCGCGTCGATGAGCTGGCGCAGCTGCTCCATGCCCCACGGGTACGACAGCCACTGGTCGTCGAGCCGCGCGAACGTGCCGCTCGCGAGCAGCTGGTGCAGCCACTGGTCGACGTAGGCCTTGAGCACGTCGTCGCGCGGCAGCAGCACGGCTTTCTCCGAGAAGTCGAACGGCGCGTCCGGGTGCACCGCGCACAGCTTCCGGTGCAGGCGCTGCTGCAGGCGCGTCTCGATCGCGTCGGTGATCATCACGTCGGCCTCGCCGGCCGCGATGCGGTCGAAGATGGTGACGTTGTCCGGGTGCACGACAAGCGTCGCGTGCGGCGCGTTGGCGCGCGCGAACCGCTCGTTGGTGCCGCCCGGGTTGACGATCAGCCGCACGCCGGGCTGGTCGATCTCCGCGACGGTCTGGTACTTCGCCGCGTCCTCGCAGCGGGCGATCGGCGTCTTGCCGTCGCGCAGGTAGGGGATCGAGAAGTACGCCTTCTTCTGCCGTTCGAGCGACACCGACACGCCGCCCATCGCGACGTCGAAGCGGCCGTCGGCGAAGTCGGCCATCATCGTCGTCCACGTGGTTGGCACGATCTGCAGCTGCACGCCCATGGACTTCGCGAGGTCGGCCGCGAGGGCGATGTCGAGGCCGACGAAGGTGCTGCTGGTGCCGACGCGGTAGCTGAAGGGCTTGTAGTCGCCGGTCGTGCCGACGCGCAGCGTGCCGCGGGCGAGGATCTCGTCGAGGCGGCTGCCGGCCGCAGCCGGCGCGACGGCCGGCGGCGCGGTGGGCCCCACGGCGCCCGCCTGCGCGGCCGCGACTTGCGGGCAGGCGGCCAGCGCGAGCACCATCGAGGCGCTGGCGATCAAGGCAGGCAGGCGGCGATTCCAGGACATCTCGGCAACTCCAGCGCGACAGTGCGGACGGCCGGAGTCTATGTAAAGCTCGGGCCGATTTCCGGCGCCTGGCGCTTTCGGAGTGCGAATGTCCCGCCCGGCCAAGGCAATGTCTTGCAGAGATACGGCCACCGGCGAATAAGTTTTTAACTATCGATCGATTGTTAATGATTAATTGGCGCTCGACGAGCGCCCGCGCGACAGTCGACGTTCTCGCGAAGACCGTGACAACCCCAGGAGATGACCATGTCCAACGAAGGCAAGTGCCCGTTCCCCCACGACGTCAGCCAGCACGCGACCGCGCGGGCGACCTCGAACTCCGACTGGTGGCCGAACCAGCTGAACCTCGGCATCCTGCACCAGCAGTCGGCGCTCTCCGACCCGATGGGCGAGGCGTTCGACTACGCCGAGGAGTTCAAGAGCCTCGACCTCGACGCCGTCGTGAAAGACCTGCACGCGCTGATGACCGACTCGCAGGACTGGTGGCCGGCCGACTACGGCCACTACGGGCCGCTCTTCATCCGCATGGCCTGGCACTCGGCCGGCACCTACCGCATCGCCGACGGCCGTGGCGGCGCCGGCACCGGCGCGCAGCGCTTCGCGCCGTTGAACAGCTGGCCGGACAACGGCAACCTCGACAAGGCGCGCCGCCTGTTGTGGCCGATCAAGCAGAAGTACGGGCGCAAGCTGTCGTGGGCCGACCTGATCGTGCTGACCGGCAACGTCGCGCTCGAGTCGATGGGCTTCAAGACCTTCGGCTTCGCCGGCGGCCGGCCCGACATCTGGGAGCCGCACCTCGAGATCACCTGGGGGCCGGAGCGCAAGTGGATGGGCGACGAGCGCTACTCGGGCGACCGCGAGCTCGCGCACCCGCTCGCCGCGGTGCAGATGGGCCTGATCTACGTGAACCCGGAAGGCCCGAACGCCAACCCCGACCCGGTCGGCTCCGCGCGCGACATCCGCGAGACCTTCGCCCGCATGGCGATGGACGACGAAGAGACCGTGGCGCTGGTCGCCGGCGGCCACACCTTCGGCAAGACGCATGGCAACGGCCCGGCGGCCCACGTCGGCGCGGAGCCGGAAGGTGCGAGCATCGAGGAACAGGGCCTGGGCTGGGCCAACAGCTTCGGCACCGGCCGCGGCTTCCACACGATCACCAGCGGCCTCGAAGGCGCGTGGACGCCCACGCCGACGACCTGGGACAACACGTTCTTCGAGACGCTGTTCGGCTACGACTGGGAGCTGACCAAGAGCCCCGCGGGCGCGCATCAATGGAAGCCGAAGGGCGACGCCGGCGCGAACACCGTGCCCGACGCGCACGACCCGACGAAGCGCCACCAGCCGATGATGTCGACCGCCGACATGGCGCTGCGGATCGACCCGGCGTACGAGAAGATCTCGCGCCGCTTCATGGCCAACCCCGCGGAATTCGCCGACGCGTTCGCGCGCGCCTGGTACAAGCTGACGCACCGCGACATGGGCCCGCGCGAGCGCTACCTCGGCAAGCTCGTGCCCAAGGAGACGCTGCTGTGGCAGGACCCGATCCCGGCGGTCGACCATCCGCTCGTCGACGGCAACGACGCCACCGTGCTGAAGGCGATGGTGCTCACGTCGGGCCTGACGGGCGCGGAGCTGGTGAGCACGGCGTGGGCGTCGGCGTCGACGTTCCGCGGCGGCGACAAGCGCGGCGGTGCCAACGGCGCGCGCATCCGCCTCGCGCCGCAGAAGGACTGGGCGGCGAACCAGCCGGCGCAGCTGGCGAAGGTGCTCGACAAGCTCGAGAGCATCCGCGACGAGTTCAACGGCGCGGCCGCCGGCGGCAAGAAGATCTCGCTCGCCGACCTGATCGTGCTGGCCGGCAACGCGGCGGTCGAGGCCGCGGCGAAGAAGGCGGGCCACGAGCTGGTCGTGCCGTTCGCGCCGGGCCGCATGGACGCCTCGCAGGAGCAGACCGACGCGCATTCGTTCGCGCCGCTCGAGCCGGTCGCCGACGGCTTCCGCAACTACCTGCGCCCGGGCCTCGAAGGCCACGCCGCCGACCTGCTGGTCGACAAGGCGCAGCTGCTGACGCTCACCGCGCCCGAGATGACGGTGCTGGTCGGCGGCCTGCGCGCGCTCGACGCGAACGTCGGCCACACGCCGCACGGCGTCTTCACGACGCGCCCCGGCACGCTGACGAACGACTTCTTCGTCAACCTGCTGGACATGGGCACGACCTGGAAGCGCTCGGCCACCGAGGGCGTGCTCGAAGGCAGCGACCGCCGCACCGGCGCGCCGAAGTGGACGGGCACCGTCGTCGACCTCGTCTTCGGCTCGAACTCGCAGCTGCGCGCGATCGCCGAGGTCTACGCGGCGAGCGATGCGCAGGCGGTCTTCGTGCGCGACTTCGTCGCCGCCTGGACCAAGGTGATGAACCTGGATCGCTACGACCTGAAGTGATCCGACGGCCTCGCGCGCGGGGTCGTCGACCCCGGCGCGCGGCGCGGCCCCGGCGCCTGCCCCGGCATTGCGGTGCAAGTGCCGGGGCCGCGCCCGTTTCTGTTCCACTCGGCGGTTCATGCAGAACACCTCGCCCGCCTCTTCGCACTCGACGCTGCTCGTCGCGTGCCTCGCCATCGTCTACGTCGTCTGGGGCTCGACCTACCTCGCGATCCACTTCGTCGTCGACGGCATCCCGCCGCTGATCTCGTCGGCGATCCGCAATTTCCTCGCCGGGCCGATCCTGCTCGCGTTCCTGAAGTGGCGCGGCGCCGCGTGGCCCACGCCGCGGCAGTGGCGCAACGGCGCGTTCATCGGCTTCATGATGATGGGGTTGGGCAACGGCTTCGTGTGCGTGGCCGAGACCAGCGTGCCGTCCGGCCTCGCCGCGCTCGTGATCGCGGGCGTACCGGTGTTCGCGATCCTGTTCGCGTGGGGCTTCGGCGCGCGGCCGCGGATGCTCGAATGGCTGGGCGTCGCCATCGCGCTCGCCGGCATGGCGGTGCTGAACCTCGACCTGCACGCCGCCGCCAGCCCCTGGGCGGTTGCCGTGCTGTTCGTCGCCGCGGCCTCGTGGGCGTTCGCGACCGTGCTGCAGAAGCGGCTCGACATGCCCGTCGGCCCGATGTCTGCCGCCGTGCAGATGCTGGGCGGCGGCGCGAGCCTGGTCGTGATGTCCGCGCTGCGCGGCGAACGGCTCGCCCTCGCCACCGTGCCCACGTCGGCGTGGCTCGCGCTCGCCTACCTCGTCGTGTTCGGCTCGATCGTCGCGTACAGCGCGTTCGTCTACGTCATCCACCACTCGCGGCCGGCGCTCGCGACCAGCTACGCCTACGTCAACCCCGTCGTGGCCGTGGGCTTGGGCGCGCTGTTCGCGGGCGAGCGCGTCACCGCGCCGCTGCTGGCCGGCATGGCGATCATCCTGGCCGGCGTCGGGTTGGTGATGGTGGGCAGCACGCGCAAGCAATGAGCGCGCGGGGCGCGGAAGTCCGGCCACGGACTCCGGGAGCCCGGCGATGCACTCCGGAACTCCGACGACGCTGAAATTTTGTGCATCGTCGGCGGTCCGATCTCCGGCATTGCTCAAAATTTCAGCGGCGCCGGAGTTCCGATTTCCGGCGATGCTCAAAATTTCATCGGCAATGGGGTTCGGAACTCCGGCGATGCTGAAAATTTCAGCAATCACGCACCTATTAGGTGCGGCGTCGGAGATCGGAAGGGCATTCGCGCAGGCGGTCGATGTCGCCGCGATGGCTCGGGACGCGTCGTTGGCGGGCCTGTCCGCTCAAACGTGGGAAGGGACGCCCCGCGTTGTGCGGTGCGCCACGCCGATGACATACTGAAACGCGCCCGCCGGATGTCCGGATCGGGCGCCGGAATCCGTCCGTATCGGCAAGACAAACACGGGCCGAACGCCCAGGGGAGCTGGAACATGCGAGCTGTACCGTCGGTCGCGCTGGCGACGCTTCTCGTCTCGATGGCGGCCGCCACCGCCCAGACGCCCGTCTCGGAGCTGGCCACGCCGCCGGCCAATGCGCAGGTCTTCACCATCATGTCGACGGCCGGCAAGCACGGCACGACCTGGCAATGGCAGGCGCCGGACGGCACGTGGATGGGGCGCATGAGCCTCGGGCTGCGCGGCCAGGTCTGGGAAGAGGACGAGGCCACCAAGGTGGGCCCGGACGGCGCCTTCACCGAGTACCGCCTGCGCGGCACCAGCCCGAACGGCGACGTCGGCGAGACCTTCTCCATCGTGGACGGCAAGGCGAGCTGGCAGTCGCAGATCGACCACGGGGAAGCGCCGTACACCGGGCTGGCCGTCTACTCGCCCGCCGGCTGGAACATCAAGGCGGGCGACCTCGCGGTCGAATGGCTGGTGGCGCATCCGGGCCGCGAGCTGCCGCTGCTGCCCGGCGGCAAGATGCACCTCGAGAAGGTGACCACGCTGGCCGTCGGCCACGGCGCGAGCCGGCAGACCGTGACCGCCTGGGCCGTCGTTGGCGTCGCCGGCACGCCGTTCCCGGTGTGGACGGACGCCCACGGCAAGGTCTTCGCGTGGATCGGCGGGCTCGACTTCGTCCGCGCCGGCTTCGAGGATTCGACGCTCGCGCTGGAGAAGGCGCAGGACATCGGCATGGCGGCGCGCTCGCCCCGGCTGGCGCATTCGCTCGCGACCGTGGCGACCCGACCCGTCGCCTTCGTCGACGTGCGCGCGTTCGTCGACGGCTCGCGCTTCGTGGAGCACCAGACGGTGGTGGTGTCGCACGGCCGGATCGTCGCGGTTGGCGCGGCGGACGACGTCAAGGTGCCCGCCGGCGCGCAGGTTTTCGCCGGCGCGGGCAAGACGCTGGTGCCCGGGCTGTGGGACTGCCACATGCACGTCGGCGACGACTACACCGGGCCGTCGGAGCTGGCGCTCGGCGTGACCTCGGTGCGCGACCCGGGCAACAGCGTGCCGCTCACCAAGGCGCGGCGCGAGCGGCGCGCGCAGGGCAAGCTGCTGTTCCCGCACGTGCACGCCTCGACGCTGATCGACGGCAAGGGGCCGATGTCGGCGCAGGTCGCGGTCGTCGTGACGTCGCAGGACGAGGCGCTCGCCGCGGTGCACCAGGCGAAGGCCGACGGCCAGGAGGGCGTCAAGTTCTACGGGACGTTCGATCCGGCCTGGGTCGCGCCGTCCGCCGCCGAGGCGCACAAGCTCGGGCTGCACGTGCACGGCCACCTGCCGGCCGGCATGCGCACGCAGGAGGCCATCGACGCGGGCTACGACGAGATCACGCACATCTACTTCGTCGCGATGCAGGCGATGCCCGACGACGTCGTCGCGCACTCCAACGGCATCCAGCGCTTCCAGGGCATCGGCCGCTACGCCAAGGACATGGATCTCGACGCCGAGCCGATGAAGTCGCTGATCGCCACCATGGCGCAGCGCAAGATCGCGGTCGACCCGACGCTGGTCGTCGCCGAGAGCCTGTTCGTGCCCGAGAACGGCGAACTCTCGCCGTCCTACGCGCCCTTTGTCGGCACGCTCCCGCCGACGATCGAGCGCGGCTTCCGCCAGGGCGGTTTCAAGCCGGACGAGCCGACCACGCGGGCCGATTTCCGCGCCAGCTTCAAGAAGCTCGAGGAGCTGGTCGGCCGCATGCACCAGGCGGGCATCCCGATCGTGGCCGGCACGGACGGCTCCGGGCTGGAGCTGGTGCGCGAGCTGGAGCTCTACGTCGACGCGGGCTTCACGCCGGCCGACGCGCTCGCGTCGGCCACCAGCGTTCCCGCGCACATGGTCGGCGTCGACGGCCACACCGGCCGCATCGCCGTCGGCATGGACGCCGACCTCGCCCTCGTCGACGGCGACCCGTCCCGCACCATCGGCGACCTGCGCCACGTGCGCACGGTGATGATGGACGGCAAGCTGATGGATGCCGATGCGCTGCGCAGCGCGGCGGGCGTGCGCGGACGGCCGGCGCACGAGGTCGAGGAATGAGCCGTGGACGGCGCAGCGCCGGAAGCGTCCGGGGTCGGGGTCAGGTCTTGCCCCGCAAGTTCTAGAGGCTGTTGCGAGGCAAGACCTGACCCCGATGACGTGAGCCCGATGACGCACCGGCACGGCTGGTCGGCGACACTGCGGGTCTCGGCCGATGTCGATGGGAAAGCGATGCGCGTGCAAGCGATGGGATGGAAACGGCGCCTGGCCTTGTTCGGCCAGCGCCTCTGGCAGCCGACCTGCGCCTGCATGACCTGCATGCCGGGCAGCCTGGCGGCGATCGACAGCGCCGCCCACTGGTTCACGGCCGTGCAGACCGGGCTGATGACCGGGCTGCTCGCGCTCCTCCTCACCTTCACGCCGGCCTCGCGGCTGTACGGCAACCGCTGGGGCAACGCGGCGATCGTCGCCGCGCTGACCGTCTTCGGCGACGCGTGGTCGCACTCACATCGCGACGGCCTCCGGCCCGAAGAGATCCTGCGCACCGGCGTGACGGCCGGCGTGCTCGCGCTGGCGGCGTCCTACGCACTCGAGGATCGCGGGCTCCGGATCCGCGTCCTCTGGGCCCGGCTGGCGCGATAGGGCGGCCGGGGCGCGGCGTCCCGGCGTGCCGGGTTCAGTGACCCGTCAACTGCTTGCGCACATCGACGCCCACGCCCTTGTTCACGAACTGCGTCGTCGCGACTTTCGAGAGGTCGACGTCGCCGGGCTTGTAGAGGCCGGCGCGAACCATCTTGTCGTAGAAGTCCTTGATGCGCTCGGGCTTCATCGCGCCGATGCCCAGCGTCTGTGCGTCGCCGGAGTCGACGATGCCCATCTGCTTCATGAGCGCCAGGCTTTGCGCGATCAGGTCCTCGGTCATCTCGGGGTTGTCCTTGATGATCAGCGCGTCGGCGGCGCGGCGGTCGCCGTAGAGGTAGTTGTTCCAGCCGATGATGGAGGCCTCGACGAAGCGCTTGACGAGATCCGGCTTGTTCTTGACGGTGTCGGTGCGCGCCTCGATCGTCGTGCTGTAGGTGCTGTAGCCGTGGTCGGCGAGCAGGAAGACAGCGGGCTTGAAGTGGCCTTCCTTCTCGATCGTGATCGGCTCCTCGACCGCGTAGCCCTGCTGCAGGCTCTTCGGGTTGGCGAGGAAGGGCGCGACGTTGTAGTTGTAGGGGCGCAGGTTGTCGTCCTTGAACGCGTAGTCGGCCTTGAGCCATTGCCACCACGAGAACTGCGCGTCCTTGGCGATGTAGGCGACGGGCGCCTTGGCGAGGTCCTCGAACTTCGCGTAGCCCTGGTCGGGGTGCGCGATCAGCGCCTGCGGGTCCTTCTGGAACATCGACGCGACGGCGATCACCGGCACGCCGTTCTTGACGTTGTCGAAGCTGTGCAGCAGGTTGCCCGTCATCAGGAAGTCGATGCTGCCGGCGGGCAGCAGCGGGCGGTTGTTGACCTGCGGGCCGCCCTGGCGGATCTCGACGTTCAGGCCGTACCGTTTGTACGTGCCGTCGGCCACCGCCTGGTAGAAGCCGCCGTGCGCGGCCTGGGCCTTCCAGTTGGTGGCGAAGACGACCTTGTCCTCGGCATGGGCGGCGGGGCCGGCGCCGAGGACGGCGAGGGCGAGCAGCAGGGGCTTGGCGGCGTGGCGCATCGGGGGTTCCTGTCGGATCGACGGTCGAGTTGACGGCAGCGCGGATCATAGAGCCGGCGTCGATTCCTGCCGCGTTGCAAGCCCTTGCCGCGGCCGCGCAGGCGCCGGGTCGCCGACAATGGGGGCATGACCCTGATCGCGCACGCCGCCGCCCACGACACCGACATCACGACCCTGGCCAACGGCGTGCGCGTCGTCACCATCCGCATGCCCTGGCTGGCCAGCGCCAGCGCCAGCGTGTTCGTGCGCACCGGCAGCGGCCACGAGAGCGCGCGGCTGAACGGGATCAGCCACGTCGTCGAGCACATGGCGTTCAAGGGCACGACGACGCGCGACGCCGCGCAGATCAACATCGACGCCGAGCTGCTGGGCGCCGAGGTCAACGCGCACACCGACAAGGACCACACGGCGTACCACCTGCGCGGCCTCGCGCGCGACGCCGCGCGGTTCGTGCGCATGCTCGGCGACATCGTGCGCCGCCCGACCTTCCCGGCCGCCGAGCTCGAGCGCGAGCGCCAGGTGATCCTGCAGGAGTACCTCGAGGACGAAGAGGATCCGATGTCGACGGCCTTCCGCCAGTTCGACAAGCTCTGCTACGGCGCGCACCCGATGGCGCAGGCCGTGATCGGCACGCGCCGCAACATCGAGCGCTTCACCCGCGACGAGCTGCTCGCGTACGTCGAGTCGCAGTACAGCGGCGCGAACATCATCGTCGGCGTCGCCGGCAACGTCGACCACGGCGAGATCGTGCGCGAGGCCGAA
>JASLEM010000318.1 GCA_030151165.1 Burkholderiaceae bacterium | reverse complement strand
TCTAGGCCTTGCGCGGCGAGGCGGCCGCCCCGCGCGCGGATAATCCGCCGCATGTGGCCCCTCCTGAAAAACGACAGCTTCCTGCGCGCCTGCCTGCGCCAGCCGACCGACACCACGCCGCTGTGGCTGATGCGCCAGGCCGGCCGCTACCTGCCCGAGTACAAGGCCACGCGCGCGCGCGCCGGCAGCTTCATGGGGCTGGCGACGAACGTCGACTACGCCACCGAGGTTACGCTGCAGCCGCTCGAACGCTTCCCGCTCGACGCCGCGATCCTGTTCTCCGACATCCTCACCGTGCCCGACGCGATGGGCCTGGGCCTGTCGTTCGCGGAAGGCGAGGGCCCGCGCTTCGCGAGGAACGTGCGCGACGAGGCCGCCGTCGACGCGCTGGCCGTCCCCGACATGGCCAAGCTGCGCTACGTCTTCGACGCCGTCACCTCGATCCGCAAGGCGCTCGACGGCCGCGTGCCGCTGATCGGCTTCTCGGGCAGCCCGTGGACGCTCGCCTGCTACATGGTCGAGGGCGCCGGCTCCGACGACTATCGCGCCGTCAAGACGCTGATGTACGCGCGGCCCGACCTGATGCACCGCATCCTGGCCATCAACGCCGACTCGGTCGCGGCCTACCTGAACGCGCAGATCGACGCCGGCGCGCAGGCCGTGATGGTGTTCGACAGCTGGGGCGGCGTGCTCGCCGACGCCGCCTTCCGCACGTTCTCGCTCGCCTACACGCGCCGCGTGCTGGCGCAGCTGCAGCGCGAGAAGGACGGGCAGCGCATCCCGGCGCTCGTCTTCACGAAGGGCGGCGGCCAGTGGCTGGAAGCGATCGCCGACAGCGGCGCGGACGTCGTCGGCCTCGACTGGACGACCAACCTCGGCGATGCGCGCCGCCGCGTCGGCCGGCGCGTCGCGCTGCAGGGCAACCTCGACCCGATGGCGCTGTTCGGCCCGCCCGAGGCCGTGCAGGCCGAGGCGCGCGCCGTGCTCGACAGCTTCGGCCCGCCGCGCAACCCCGATGGCACGTGGGACGGCCACGTCTTCAACCTCGGCCATGGCATCAGCCAGTTCACGCCGCCAGAACACGTGGCGGCGCTGGTCGAGGCCGTTCAAGCGCACTCCCGCGTCCTACGTCGAGGGTAGGACACCACTTACATACCGGAAACGCAGTCGTGATCGACTTTGTCCGGTAAGTGAGCGCTCAGGTGTTGACTTATCCCCAAAATTCAGAAAGCGCTAACCTGCCTGGCGACGCGCTTGACAAGGCCTCTGGAAATCGCTTGTTTTGGTGCCAAGTTGTTGATTCAGCTAATTTTTTCCGCAATGCATCAAATTTGAGCGAACCAGGCCGAGCCACGATGAATCAAGCCTTTGGCGTCGCTTCTGCCAGCTTTCCCACAAAGTTATCCACAGAAACTGTGGGTGACTTCAAAAGCCTATACGGATCATGAGCTTACGGCTCGCAGCTCATAAGTCTGACAACAATCGCCGCCAAGTCTGCTCGACAGTGGGAGTGCGCCGTTGAGCCGGGTGGGGATCGCCATCGACGCGCCGCAGTACGCGGGGATGAGCTCGCTGCTGACCTACGAAAGTGAGCAGACGCTCGCGCCGGGGACATTGGCCCGCGTGCCGCTGGGTCGTCGCGAGACGACGGGCATTGTGTGGGACGCGACGTTCCCGGACGAGCTGCCGCAGGCTCCCGACGGCGAAGCGGACGGGCGTCCGCCGATGGTGCTGCGCCCGGTCATCGAGGCCTTCGACGCGCTGCCGCCCCTGCCGGCCGACTGGCGGGCGCTTGTCACGTTCGCGGCGCGCTACTACCAGCGCAGCCTCGGCGAAGTCGCGCTGGCCGTCCTGCCGCCGGAGCTGCGCAAGCTCGACAACATCGCGATCGCCAAGCGCGTGAAGAAGAAGCGCGACCACCTGCTCCCGCCGGCGCCGGACGGCGCGCCCGCACGACCGCCGCTGACCGACGAGCAGGCCGCGGCGATGGAGATGCTCGAGATCTGGGCCGGCACCGCCGCGCCGCCGCCGACGCTGCTCTTCGGCGTGACGGGCAGCGGCAAGACCGAGGTCTACCTGCGGCTGGCCGAGCAGGCGCTGCGCGCCGGCAAGCAGGCGCTCGTGCTGGTGCCCGAGATCAACCTGACGCCGCAGCTGGAGCAACGCTTCGCCGCGCGCTTTCCGGGTCGGCGCCTCGTCTCGCTGCACAGCGCGCTGACGCCGGCGCAGCGGCTGCAGCACTGGCTGTCCGCGCATCTCGGCGAGGCCGACCTCGTCCTGGGCACGCGGCTGGCAGTGTTCGCGTCGCTGCCGCGGCTGGGGCTGATCGTCGTCGACGAGGAGCACGACCCGTCGTACAAGCAGCAGGACGGCGCGCGCTACTCGGCGCGCGACCTCGCCGTCTACCGCGGCCATCTCGCGCAGGTGCCGGTGCTGCTCGGCTCGGCGACGCCATCGCTGGAGACCTGGGCGCACGCGCGCAGCGGCCGCTACCGGCAGGTGACGCTGGCGGAGCGTGTCGGCCGCGGCGCGCTGCCCGCGGTGCGGCTGCTGGACATGGCCACCGTGCCGCGCCCCGCGCCGCGCGCGCCGCCGCAGGCGCTCGCGCCGCAGCTGATCGAGGCGATCCAGCAGCGCGTCGCGCGCGGCGAGCAGAGC
>JASLEM010000309.1 GCA_030151165.1 Burkholderiaceae bacterium | reverse complement strand
GTCGAGGTCGCGGTGCGTCGCCGACAGGATGCGCACGTCGATCGGCACCGCGTGGCTCGCGCCCACCGGCCGCACCATGCGCTCCTGCAGCACGCGCAGCAGCTTGACCTGCAGCGCGACGGGCATGTCCCCGATCTCGTCTAGGAACAGCGTGCCCTCGTTGGCCGCCTGGAACAGGCCCGGGTGGTTCGCGACCGCGCCGGTGAACGCGCCCTTGACGTGGCCGAACAGCTCGGACTCGAGCAGGTTCTCGGGGATCGCGCCGCAGTTCACCGCGATGAAGGGCTTGCCCGCGCGCGGGCTCGCGAGGTGGATCGCCTGCGCGACCAGCTCCTTGCCGGCGCCGCTCTCGCCGCGGATCAGCACGCTGGCGTCCGAGCCGGCGACGAGCTTGGCCTCGGCCAGCACCTCGGCCATGCGGTTCGAGCGGCTGACGATCGCCGCGCGCCAGGCCTCGACCTCGCCGCCGTCCGTCGACGCCTCGCGCGTGCCCTCGACCGCGAGCGCCTGCGCGATCGTGTCCAGCAGCGCCTTGCCGTCGAAGGGCTTGGTGAGGTACGTGTAGACGCCGCGCGAAGTGGCGTCGACGGCGTCCGGGATCGTGCCGTGCGCGGTGAGCAGGATCACCGGCAGCGACGGATGCTGCGCGCGGATCGCGTCGAACAGCGCGAGGCCGTCCTTGCCGGGCAGCTGCACGTCGCTCAGCACGAGCTGCGGCCGCTCCATCGCGAGCTTGACCAGCGCCTCCTCGGCCGACCCCGCGGCCGTGACGCGATAGCCCGCGCCGGACAGCCGCATCGACAGCAGCCGCAGCAGGTCGGGGTCGTCGTCGACGAGAAGGATGTGCGCGCTGTTGGCCATCGCGGGTCGATCCGGCGGTCAGGGATTGGGCCGCGACGCGGCCGGCGGCGTCGCGCCCGGCCGGGTGTTGAGGCTGCGCTCGATCGCCTTCAGCGCCTCGAGCTTGTCGTTGAGCTGGTCGAGCTTGCGCTGGGCGTCGCGCTGCGAATCGCGCAGTTGCTGCGCGTTGCGCTCGGCCAGGTCCTCGCCGCGCTTCTGCTCGGCGAAACGGTAGGCGAGCAGGCGCGCGATGCGGCGCCACGGGTCGGCCTGCGGCGCGTTGTTGTGCAGCAGCTGGTCGAGCAGGCCCTGCGCGCGCGCGAGATCGCCCAGCGTGCGCGTCATGCTCAGCGCGAGGACTTGATCCATCACCTGCTCGGTCGTCGCGGCGGGGTCGGCCGGCTTGTTCGCCTCGGCGGCGAGGTCGGCGGTGTTCAGCGCGCTCAGGCGCTCCTGCGTCGCGAGCAGGTGGCTCGCGGCGAGGTCTTCCGGCGTGCGCGCCGGGTCGCACTTGACCACCGGCGGCGCGACCACCGGCGCGGGCGGCGGCGGCGGCGGCGCCTTGGGCGTGACGCAGGCCGACATCAGCGCGGCCAGCGCCAGCATCGCCGCGCGCCGGGCCGCCGTGCTCGGGCTGCGAGGATTCAGGACTTCAATCGGTGACATGAGGAAGCTCGATTCGAAAATGGGCGCCCGGCCCGTCGGGCAGCAGCTCGACGCGGCCGCCATGGGCCTCGACGTATTCGCGCACGATGGACAACCCGATGCCGGTGCCGCGCACCGCGTCTTCAGGTTGCACTTCGCCGCGGAAGAACGGCTCGAAGATGCGGGCGCGATCCGCGCGCGCGACACCCGGGCCCTGGTCCTGGAGATCGATGCGCACGAGGCCGCGTTGCGACGCCAGCGTGATGAACAGCGTCCCGCCGACGGGGCTGAAGCGTATCGAATTGGACAACAAGTTGCCGAGGGCTGCCGAGAGCTTGTCCGCATCCACCGCCAGCGGCGCGGCTTCCCCGTCGAGCTCGATCGTCAGGTGGCGCGCCTGCCACTGCAGCCGCTGCTCCTCGATCAGCTCGTGCAGCAGCACGCGCAGGTCGGTCTCGCTGCGGTTGAGCCGTCGCGCCTCGAACGCCGCCGCGTTGAACCGCAGCAGCGCCTCGATCTGGTTTTGCAGCGTGGCCGTGTTGTGGCCGAGGATGCGGGCGATCTCGCGCTGGTCGGGCGTCATCGGCCCGGCCACGCCGTCCTCCAGCAGCGCGACACCCTCGCGCAGCGCGGCCAGCGGCGTCTTCAGTTCGTGCGAGGTGTAGCGCAGGAAGCGCGCCTTGTCCTCGTCGAGCTCCTTCAGCCGCAGGCGCAGCCATTCGAGGCGGCGGCCGATCGCGCGCAGGTCGCTCGGGCCGCGGATGACGACGGGGGTGTCCATCCGGTTCTCGCCCAGGCTCGCGATCGCGCGCTCGAGGCGCTTGAGCGGCCGCGTGAGCCAGATGCC
Organism: Burkholderiaceae bacterium; assembly: GCA_030151165.1. Next base: position 1,419 of record JASLEM010000309.1, on the reverse strand, counting down.
GAACGCGATCGCCAGCAGCGCGGCCAGCACGATCGCGCCGAGCACCTGCTGGCCGACGGACGCGCGGCCCTCCTCGAGCTCGGCCTGCAGCCGCGCGGTGCGCTGCTCGCCGCTGACGCGCACGGCCTCGGCGATCTCGCCGTTGATGCGGTCGAGCGCGCGGAACTGCGTGTCGAGCGCGTCCTCGCGCTGCTGGATCGATGCCTTCGTGCCGCCCAGGCCTTCCTTGATCGTCGGCAGCTGCGCGAGCCATTGCTGCGTCAGCGCGTCGGGCAGCTCGTGGCGACGCATCTCGTCGAGCACGCGCGTCGCATCGTCGGCCGACTGCGAGAACCCGCGCAGCAGCGACGGGTCGTCCAGCACGATGTACTGGCGCGCGCTGCGCTCCATCGACACGCGCAGGTCGGCGAGCTGGCGCGCGTCGGACGTCAGCAGCAGCGCGCGCTCGGTCGCCGCGCGCGTCTGCGCCATCACGCGCTCCAGCGTGAACAGGCCGCCCAGCGACGCGGCCGCCAGCAGCCCGGCGATCAGCAGGAAGGCGGCGAGCAGCGTCTGGCGGAACGACGGGCGGGTCATGCTGGACAGGAGGCGTTGGGGCGCGAGGGTGGCGGGAGCGGGGCGGGCGCCATTGTCACGCGAACTCGCGCGCGTTCCGCGGGCGTACGATCCCGCCGTCGAACGAACTCGAAGGACACCGCGGACATGGAAGCGCTCAAAGGCCTGAAGGTGCTCGAGCTGGGACAGCTGATCGCCGGCCCGTTCGCCGGCAAGACGCTGGCCGAGTTCGGGGCGGACGTCATCAAGGTCGAGAGCGCCGACGGCGTCGGCGACCCGCTGCGCAAGTGGCGGCTGCTGCGCGACGGGACGTCGGTGTGGTGGGAAGTGCAGTCGCGCAACAAGCGCTCGGTGTGCCTCGACCTGCGCTCGCCGGAGGGCCAGGCCACGGTGCGCGCGCTCGCCGCCGAGGCCGACGTGCTGATCGAGAACTTCAAGCCCGGCACGCTGGAGGACTGGGGCCTCGGCTGGGACGCGCTGCACGCGCTGAACCCGAAGCTGATCATGCTGCGCATCTCCGGCTACGGCCAGACCGGCCCGTACCGGGACAAGCCCGGCTTCGGCGTCATCGGCGAGGCGATGGGCGGCCTGCGCCACCTCACCGGCGAGCCGGGCCGCGTGCCGGTGCGCGCGGGCATCTCGATCGGCGACACGCTCGCCGCGCTGCACGGCGTGATCGGCGTGCTGGTCGCGCTGCACCACCGGGTCGCGCACGGCGGCCAGGGGCAGGTCGTCGACGTCGCGCTGTACGAAGCCGTGTTCAACGTGATGGAAAGCCTCGTGCCCGAGCATGACGCGTTCGGCGCCGTGCGCGAGCGCGCCGGCAGCGCGCTGCCCGGCATCGCGCCGACCAACGCGTACCCG
>JASLEM010000269.1 GCA_030151165.1 Burkholderiaceae bacterium | reverse complement strand
GCGACGTCGATGAAGCCGAGCAGCGCGCCGCCATGAACATGGTCGCGAAGATTGGAGTGGCGGTGCTCGGGGGTCCACCGCACCCGCGCGAGATGCCCCTCGACGCGGATCATCATTGCCCCGATCAGCTGGTTGAACCGCTCCGACTGGACCTCGTATGTCACATGCAACACAGCGATTTGCAGCTTGGTTCGAGTTGGCAGCCCGGACAGGGAGGTGCCTGGATACCTAGGGGCAGTGCTTCAACCGCACAGCGGCCCCGCAGCCTACTTCATCGGTGGTGCAAGTGCAGGGTTCAAGAAGCTCGAACGTCGATCGATCGACGACTGGAACAGTAGGCCGTTCGCAGATGCGCCTGTTAAGAATAGGCTGTTTCAAGATGGTGAGACCGAGTTCAGCCATTTAGCATGGTCGAACACATACAAGTTGCTTCTGGTGGCTTGCAGTGGATCGTTCATGTATTTCAATAGAGACGTCGCGTTGCTGCGCGCCTACGATCTGGAGGGCAAGGAACAATGGACTATCCGTCAAGGCCTTCCGAAACCCGATAAGTCGAACTTCGTATCGGTAAGTACCCGTGTAGTGGTCTTCGCTGATGGACGCTTCGCGGCGGTCGCGAATCCGCTTCGTGAGCCCGCATCGTTCCAGTTGGTTGACTTGCGAAATGGGCATATTCTGGCCGCCGTTCCCGGCGCGCCCATAGCTGCTTCACAGGACGCAACTCGCTTACTGCTTCGTGAGGATGACGGAAGAGTCGACCTTGTCGAACTTCGTCAACTTCTGCAATCACTTCAATCACGTTGAAAGCCGCGCACAGTCTGCGCGTCGGGGCACGACGCAAATCGAAAGCTCTTTGGACCTACCAGTTCCCGGCATGAGTTCAACCTCGCTGAGGGCTGCGAACGATCGAGTTTCCCGCTGTCAACGACCCCTTCTTGGCAACTGACGCAATCGAACGGCAGCAACGGGCCGGAAATCGCCGCCCAAAAGATCCCGCGATCTGGGATCAAATCCTGCTTGGCAAACCCCGATCCGTTTTCGTACAAATCCAGCAGATTTGCCAAGCAAGACCTGACCCCGACGCCGCAAGTCAGCAGATTTGCCAGGCAAGACCTGACCCCGACGCACGAGCGCCAGTCGATGATGAGCGTCCTATGCGACACACCTACCCTTGGCGCTGCCTGATCTGCGACGCGCCCAACAGCGCATCGAGCGGCGCCTGTTCCTGTTGCGGCTTTCCGGCCCGCGCAACAGGCCGGGAGATCGCGAGAGCAAGAGACGCTTTCAACGCCGGCACCAAGCTGCAAGTGCGGCCGTTCGATGCACGTTCCGACCCGGTGTCGACGGTCTGGAGCACGTTGGATCAGCTGAGCCCCTGGCGTGCATGCCTGGCACTGCTTGGCTACGCGACGATGGTCGTCGGTGGACTGGTCTTGAAGCTCGCGTGGTCCTTCGCATCCATGGGTTGGGGCGCGCTCGCTCTCGCGGGGGGAATCGCCATCGCCGCCGCCGCGCATGCGGGCGAAAGCAAGGGTGCATGAAGGCGGCGGTTGCCTGATCGCGTCGTTCTCAGGCTGCGGTGTGCGCCTCCACCTACCGGCCGGTGATGGGGAGCCTGCGGCAACCCGAAACATGTCGACTTGTTCCCTGTTTCATCGTCGTCACCGGGCGCTCCCATCCCAGCCCCGGCTTTACGATAGAGCTCGATGGACACGCTCATTTCTCTTCGCCGGTTTCCCGACCGACCCGCCCTGGATCTGGCGGAAGCCGCTTCCCGAAGTGATGACTGGAACGAGCCGCAGGGTGCCGCGATGTGCGCCTGGTATTTGCGGCAGTCGAGTCCGCGGCGCGCCGTCGAGATCGCGCATGCTTGCCTGTCCCGCGACGCGAGCTCGGGCGCGTCCGGCGTCGCCGGGTATCTGAGGCTGGCCCTGGCGGAGGTCGCCCGTCTCGAGGGGCGATTCGGGGAGGCCCAGGCGGAACTGGATTCGGCGCGCCGCTGTTTCTCGATCTTCGATGACGACCGCGGCCTGTCGGATGCGGACTGGATCGAAGCCTCGCTGCGAAACGACGTCGGCGACCGCGGCGGGCGCGAGATGCATCTCCGGAGTTCGCTGCGCCGGGCCGAATCGATCGGCGACGCGGAACGGGCGGCTTCGTCGGCGACTGCCCTGGCGTTTTGCGATGCCTTCGAAGATCCCGCCAAGGCGGAACAGCGTTGGGACGAGACGGTCGGCGCGTTGCTGGGCTCGAGCGTCCCTGCGCTGAGAGGCTGGGCGGCGTTCTACAAGACGCAGGTCTTCATGGGGCGCGGCGACTTCGGCCAGGCGCTCGAATTCGCGATCATGCAGCGGCACGCGTTCGAGGAATGCGGGCTGGCCTGCCATGCCATCCAGGCGGCATCGCAGGCGGCGTCGCTGTTCACGAGCCTCGGCGACTTCGATTCCTCCCTGAGCTACCTGGAGAACGTCCTGCCGCAAGCGCGCGCTTTCGGCTGGCCGCAGCCCTTGGGCTTCTGCCTGACGGCGCTGTCGTACACGTTGCAGAAGCTGGGGCGCCACGAGGCGGCGCTGGACCTGGCCGACGAGGCCGTGCGGGTGCTGTCGGGGTTCTCGCGCTCCACGCATTACATCGGCGCCTTGTTCACGTTGGCGGACGCGGCGTACGCGTGCGATCGACTGGATCGCGCGCACGAGTGCTATTTGACCGTGGCATCGCCGGAGTGCCCTTCCGACTTCCTCGAGCACCGCTGCTATGGGCTGCTGGGGCTGGCCAGGGTCGCGTTGCGCCGGAGCGAGCCTGCGATCGCGGGGCAGCACTGCCGCGAGGTGCTGCGCCTGCTCGGCCCGGCGTCGGATCCGGATCTCCGGGTGGAAGCGCTGCGCCTGCTGTCGCAGGTCGCCACATCGCACCGGGCGGCCCCTGGCGCCGAAGGGCCTCGAGCGCCCGGGCACCCGGACGCGGACATCGAGCCCATCGCGCTGCTGCGCGAGGCGATCTCGCTGAACGAGAGCGCGCTCAACGGCGCGAATCGCCACGAGCTGTGGAGCGAACTCGCCTCGCATCAGGAGAGCGGCGGAAACGCCGACGAGGCGCTCGGCTCGATGAAGTCGGCGATGCGTGCGCTGCTGGCGCAGAAGTCGGAAGCGGCGACGCGGCAGGGGCTGGCGTTGCAGGTGCGGTTCAAGACCGAGCGCGCGCTGGCCGAGGCCGAGCTTCACAAGACTTCGGCGGCGATGGAGTCGGCGCGCGCCGCCGAGCTCGAGCAGTTGAACGGGCAACTCCGCGTCGCCGTGGACTCGCTGCGCGACGCGCAAAGCCTGCTGATGCTGCGCAACGAGCAATTGAGCCAGGCGCATGCCCAGATCACCGACCTGAGCCTGACCGACCCGCTGACCGGCATGCGCAATCGCCGGTTCCTGAGCCAGGCGATCGGGTCGGCGGTCGCGGAAAGCCTGCGAACCCATTCCGGCGCCGATGCCGTGCACGGCGTCGACGGCGCGGCACCGGACCGGAAGGACATCGTCTTCTTCCTTCTCGACCTCGATCACTTCAAGCACGTCAACGACGAGTTCGGACACGCCGCGGGCGACGCCGTCCTCGTGCAGCTGGGCCATCGGCTCCGCATGGTGCTGCGCGACCAGGACTTCCTGGTGCGATGGGGCGGCGAAGAGTTCCTGGTCGCCGTCTGCGGCGTCCAGCGCACCGAAGGGCCGGCCCTCGCGGAGCGCCTGCGCCTGAGCGTCAGCAGCTCGGCCTTCGAGATCGGCGCGGGCCAGTCGATCCACAAGACCGCGTCCATCGGCTTCGCCTCCTTCCCGGTGGATCCGCTGCGACCGCAGGCGGCCAGCTGGGAACAGGCCGTGGAACTCGCCGATGCCCGGCTCTATCACGCCAAGCGCGGCGGCCGAAACCGCTGGGTCGGCGACGCCGATGCGTTGGCGGCGCCTTCGCTGCAGGGAGAGCCGGCCGTTCAAATGGGAGACGCGGCGGGGTGAGGGTTCGCAGACGATCCTGGCGCGAGGACGGGGCGCGTCATTCAACCCGCATCCCGTTGACTCGAATCAGCCCATCCGACGAATTGGCCGCTGCCGGTTCGCCGACCGTTCACAGCGCATTCTTGCGGAGCACGTCGTCAGTGGATGAGCCGTTGATGATCGAGGGCGTGTACTGCAACGTGAACCAATCCTTCTGCGAAGCGATGATCCAAATCATGCCGCGCGTCGAGTAAATAATAGCCTTTCCGTCGTCCTGAAGCTCGATCTTCTGCCCGTACTTCGAAGACAGAGTCGCCAGCGCCTTCTTCAGCCGAGTGTCGGCAGGCAGGTCGCGGACGACGGTGATGTGCAACTCCGAGAATACGTCGCCGACACATGCAAATCCGATCTCGCGAGCATCCGGGAAATAGTTTGCCGGCGAGGGTACCTTGAACGCCTGCATGAACCCGGACGGATCAACGGAGGCTGCCGCCTCACTCTGAGGATAGGAGAACCGCTGCCGGATCTGGTCGCACGAACCGGGGGCGTTCATCGTCACCCCGAATGGGGCCAGAGCTTGGCCCGACGCCAGCAGTGGCGATGTGAGAAGTGCGCAGGCAAGCGTCAATCGGGGCAGATTCATCGCACCATGCTACGTCAGCGTGATGGGCCAAGCGGCTCGGCAGCGCCCCGTCCGAGATATCGTTCAGGATCATCGAGTCGCACGCCCATGCATCTGTAACGCATCAGTGCATCGACAGATCAGCGGATCTCGCGCTCGTTCCCGGTTTCCGGCTCACGCATGATGAACGACGCCATCTTCCCGGAGGCCCAGTCTTGACATAGTCGAAATAGGGGCACGTTGTTTCCCAGGACTTCGCGCGATGGCTCTTCGTGGATCAACGGCAATAGCCTGCGCGCCTCGGTCTTGTCGGGGTGGGTGCATGCCATCAGAAAGAATTCCTGGAGGTTGCGCTCCGCCGGATAGCGCGTGACGTTGACGTCGATCGACTTTTGCATCGCTGTCCAGTCCAGTGCAGTGTCCATCTCGATGCGGGGATAGAAGCTCGACGCCAGCCACACGAGGCGAACGTAGAGACCTTCGCTCGCGGCGGCGGGCGTACGGCCTGCGTCGTTGATGAATGCGATCAGGGACTCCTCGCTGCCATGCCAAAGAGGGGAGAGGCGCTGTTCCATGGACTGGTAGATCGGAAGGTAAGCAGGCGCGACCGCTACCCCTTCATCGAAGATCTTTCGCGCCAACGCATCTGGCTCGTTGAGGCCGGTGGCGATGTCCAATCTCTGCACATACCACTGCGGGTTGGAGGCCAGTTGAGACTTGTGGCCATCGAGGATTGCGGCAGCCCGGGTGAGCGCCGCGTTGAAATCTCGCCAACCTTCAGGGGTAACGGTGTTCGCGTAACCACCGCCTCGGGCTTTCCAGCCGATCGCTTTCCACAGGTTGGCCTCCAGCAGCCACGCGTTCATCGACGCGGCATGCCGGCGGACATAGTTCTCCAGGTCATTCTGGAAGCTGACCCTCTGATGTTCGGTACTCACGACGTCTCGCAGCGACGCGTCGACCGCCTGATAGAAGATGGACAGCTTCCAAAGGCCATCGGGAAAGCGTGCCTTCTGCTGTTGGAGATCGTTTGCCTGGCGACTCAAGGCGTCGAAGTGCCGCCCGCGAACCTGGTCGCCGACGGCGTCGTAGAAGTCACGCATCTCCGTGTCCGTCGCCGCATGTGCCGCGGGCATCGAGAAGACGGTGAGCGCCAGCGCCACCGTCGCCATCAGTTTCTTCATTTCCGTTTCCACCCCGTTGTCCGCGGATGTTATCGGAGACCTGTCGACTCGCTTGCTCAAATACTCGCCGCCGGCGAGTCCGGCTGCCGCGCCTTCCACGCCCTCAACGCCTGCCGATACGCATCCATCGCCAGGTCGTGCAGATCGAAGATGCACGGATCACACCCGTTCCCGCAGCACGCATCGATGTCCGGTTGCGGCGGCGGTTGAGGCATCGGGTCGGGGTCGGCTGGCAGGGGCGAGGTCATGGCGGGATTGTCCCGCGCGGCGGGTCGCCCCGGCGGCGACGCGGCGCGGCGCGCATCCCGCGCGCCCGCCGGTCGGGGGAGCGGCTTACTTGGCCTTCTCGATCGTGAACCTGCCGACCGAGACGCCGAGGTCGATGCCTTCGCCGGTGCCGGAGAGCGCGAGCGAGACGGTGCCCTTGGTCAGCACCTGGGCGGTCGCTGACTTGAGCGCGCCGGCGTGGGCCTCGGTCTGGGCGTAGGCGCCGAGGACATCGCCAATCTTGAGCACGTGGGTGAACTTGCCGGTGCCGTCGTCGATCTCGGACTTGCCGACCGTCAGGCCGCCGCCGCGCATCTTGATCTTCACGTCCATGCTGGTGCCGTCGTCGCAGGTGACGGTGCCGCTGCCGTCGGCGCGCTTGTAGACGGCGGACCAGCCCTTGGTCGAGAACTTCAGCGAGCAGCTGAGGTCGGCGGCGTGGGAGGCGCCTGCGGTGACGGCGAGCAGCGTGAAGGCGAGCAGGGCGCGCGAGCGCTTGAATTGGGCGTTATCCATGAGGGAGTTCTCCTTGTGCGTGGATGAAAGTGGCGGCACCGGCGAGCCGGCATGATGAACCGAAGCGCGGCCAACGTCCGATCACACCCGAATAACCGCGGCGCGGCATCGCTCGGACGATCCAGGGCGGTCTCCCCCGCAAGACCGGGGCGGGCCGGCGCGATCGGCCGGACCGCTATAGTCGCCGTCCCGTCCCGTACCCCCTGCTGCGCCACGCCCCGCGCGCGCCACGATCCTTCCCATGAGCCTCGCCGACCTGCGTGCGGCCCTGCACGCCGAGCTCGCGGCGACGCCCGAGTACTACGACTTCAAGGTGCAGCATGCCGAGCGCGATGGCGCGCTGTGGCGCGTGGCGCTGGAGCCGGGCTACGTCTACGCGGACGGCCAGCCGCCGGGGCAGGCGTCGGCGCAGGCCTTGCTGGACGACAGCCTGGACGGCGCGTCCGCGTGGTGGGGCGCGCCGGCGAAGGGCGGGGCGAGCGTGCTGGCGGTGGTGCCGGAGGACGACCAGCTGGTGCTGCAGAACGCGAGCGCGCCGCCGCCGGGCGCGGGCTTCCTGATCCGGCTGTACCCGACGCGCTTCCTCAACGCGGTGGCCGACGCCTGGCACGACACGCCCTGGGCCGAGCGCGCGCTGGCCGGCCTGCCCGACCTCGCGCGCCCGCAGCCGGCGGCCGACGGCCCGGCGCTGACCGGCGAGCCGTTCCGCTGGCTGCGCGCGGGGCAGCGGGCGGCGCTCGCGTTGACGTCGCACACCAGCGCATTCCTGTGGGGGCCGCCGGGCACGGGCAAGACGACGACGCTGGGCGTGATGCTCGCCGAGTACCTCGCCAGCCGGCCGCAGGCGCGCGTGCTGCTGCTGTCGACGACCAACCACGCGGTCGACCTCGCGACGATCGCGGTCGACAAGGCGCTGCAGAAGGGCCGTCGCGATCCTCTGCGCGGCACGGTGCAGCGCCTGGGCACGCGCTTCGACGCCGCGGCCTACGCCGGCCGCGAGCACCTGATCCCGGCCGGCGACCTCGACCTCATCGCCCGCCTCGCGCGCGCTGAAGCCGCGCGGCCGTCGTCGCGCGACGCCACCGCGCTGAAGGCCTGGGCCGACCGCGTCGCCGCGCTGCGCGACGGCCTGCGCGCGGCGTCGCTCCAGGTGCTGCGGCGTTGCCGGCTCGCGAGCATGACGACGACGCGCGCCGCGTTCACGCTGAAGACCTTGCGCGAGCTGGCCGCCGACGACGAGCCGCCGTTCGACCTGGTCGTCTTCGACGAGGCGAGCCAGGTGAGCCTCGCGCACGCGCTGGTGCTGATGCCGCTGGGCCGCGCGCGCCTGTTCGCGGGTGACCCGCAGCAGCTCTCGCCGGTGCTGCGCAGCGACGACCGCCTCGCGAAGCGCTGGCTCGGGCGCTCAGCGTTCGCCGAGATGCCGAAGCGCGGGCCGTCCGTGGCGCTGCTGGACGAGCAGTCGCGCATGGCCGCGCCGATCAGCGCGCTGGTGAGCGACCTGTTCTACGACGGCGCGCTGCGCGTCGCGGCCGACGCGCAGGCGTCGCCCGAGTGGCAGGCGGCGCGGCGGCGCGCGCTGGGCGAGGCCGATGCCGACACCCACGTCCACGTGCAACGCATGAAGACCGACGGCGCGTGGTCGGCGCACGAGCGCGGGCCGGTGCGCCGCGAGTCGGCCGACGCGATCGCCGAGCTGGTCGCCCAGGCGCTGGCGAGCGGCGACTGGCAGCCGCGCGAGCTGATCGTGCTGACGCCGTTCCGCGCCCAGCGCGCGCTGATCCGCCAGCGCCTCGCCGCGCGCGGCGTGCCCGACGCCGTGAAGGTCAGCACCGTCCACCGCGCGCAGGGCAGCGAGGCGCCGGTGGTGCTGTTCGACCCCGTCGACGGCGCGCAGCCCTTCCTGCAGACCGAGGAAGCGCAGCGGCTGGTGAACGTGGCGTTGAGCCGCGCGCAGGCCAAGGTGCTGCTGTTCCTGTCCGCCGCCGACGCCGCGAACCCGCTGCTCGCGCCCATCGTGCAACGCCTGCGCCTGGCCGGCGACGCGCGCGAGGCGATCCCGTTGCAGCAGCTGGCGGCGCAGCCCGATTTCCCCGCCAACGCGCTCGGCCGCCGCGTGGTCGCGGGACGCCACGTCGGCGAGGTGACGCGCATCAGCCCGGACGGCGCGCAGTTCTGGCTCGTCAACGAGCGCAGCGGGGCGAGCCAGTTGATCGACGTCGCGTTCTGGCGCGAGAAGGCGCGGACCGCGGGCTGACGCGTCCCCGCGTCGCCGGCCATGGCGGGTTCAGCGGCTCCAGTCGATCCGGTCGAACAGCTGCTTCAGTCGCGCGGCCTTGCCGGCGTTGATCTGCGCGGCCCACGCGACGCGGCCGCGCAGGTGGCCGCGCCAGTCCGCGTGGCCGTCGCGGTTCTGCGCGGCGGGCCCGTCGCGCACGCACTGGTGCAGGATGGCCTTGAGCCGGTCGAACTCGTCGCGCGGCAGGTTCGGGTGCGCGTTGACGACGATGCCGCAGACCGCCTGCCGCGTGCCCGCGGAGAGCGAGCGCGTCTTGCGATGGTTCAGCTCGAAGCCCTCGTCGCGGGCGATGCGCGCGACGTGCACGCCGATGCGCGACGCCGCGCCGCGCAGGGGCGCGCCGCCGGAGATCACGAGGTCGTCGGCGTAGCGCGTGTAGCGGGCGCCGAGCGATTCGGCGAGCGCGGCGAGGCGCCGGTCGAGGTTGAACGAGCACAGGTTGGCGAGCGCGGGCGAGGACGGCGCGCCTTGCGGCAGGTGCGGGTCGCGCAGGCGTTGCAGCTGTTGCCAGGTCAGGCTGCCTTGCCGATGCAGGCGCCGCAGCACCGGCTCCGGCGTGGCCGTCGTGCACAGCGCCGTCAGGTCGTGCACGACGTCCTCCGGATAGCCGAGCGTCTCGAACAGCGCGTGCACGCGCGAGGCGCGCACGGCGGTGAAGAAATCCTGCAGGTCGTACTTGAGGACGACGGCCTGGCCGGCGTGCGCGCGGGCATGGTCGACGACGGCGCGCTCGCGCGCGTAGCCGAAGGCCGCGGCGTGCGGCGGAATGCGATCGAGCAGGTCGTCGAGCACGCGGCGCTGCAGCGGCATCAGCCAGGGCTGCGGCACCTCGAGCAGCCGCCAGCCGCCGCGGCGCTTGGGCAGCAGCTCGTAGCGATAGTGCTGGTCGACGAGGCCCGTGCGGCGCTGCCACGCGGCGGGTCGCGTGAGGCGCCACAGGCCGGCGGTCGGGATGCCGAGCCACCGCGCGAGCGCGCCGCCGTGCGGCCAGAACGGCACGTGGCAGCGTTCGAGCGCGGCGGGCAGCGGGCGCTGCGTGTTCGCGACGCGCAGGATGTAGTGGCGCAGGGTCGGACGCGTCGACGTCGACAGCCATGCGCGGTCGAAGGCGTCGTCGTTCTCGACCAGCGTCGCGAGCGCGCGAAAGCCCAGGCCGCGCCAGCGGCGCTCGCCGAGACGCGCGCAGCGTTCGGCCAGCGAGGCGCACCACGGCGCGTCCGCATCGATGCACGCACGCAGGCGCGCCGCGAGTCCGTCCGCGGTCGGCGGGCCGGCGAGCATGGCACGCGCGAGGGCGAGGGCGGTGAGTCGGCGCAGCGTCGGCATGTCGATCGAGAAGCGGTCCGCCACCCAACCTGCGGGTGAAGCGCGTGCGCGGGAGCACGAAGTGCTCGGCCGCCCGTGCCCTGGATGATCCAACCAACGAACGACCGCGAGGGAGCCTCGCGGTGCGAGACGACTCCGGGGAATCGCTCGCGATGAACTTGGGTGGCGGCCGCGGGGCGACTATACGCGGCGTGCGCCGCTTCGGCGAGAAGTTAGCCGCGCTCCCGGCCGACGACGCGTCGGAACAGGTCGCGTCGCGACTGCGGATGCTTCGGTTCGCGTTCAATGGTGCCGCGCAGGCATGACGGGTTGCCGAACGCCACGGCGGACAGGTCGAACGCGATGGGGAACACGTCGTCCAAAGGCAGGCCGAGGAAATCGGCGAGCGCTTGCGGGCCGTACTCCTCACGGTGGTGGTCATGGTAGCGGGCGAGGACGAACTGCGTGCCGTCGTCGCAGTACACGCCCAGCGTCAGGAAGTGCTCGTGCTCGGACGGATCGGCAAGATCGACGTTCGACAACGCGCCGAGCCGCGTCTGCCCGTTGGCCAGCCGTATCGGCACCAGCGCGATGCGGTTGCTCAGCGATGCCACCGGAAATTGGAGTATCGGCCGCACCCAGGTCTCGTCGCGACCGGGCAGGCTTTCCTCGTCGGTCGCGTACTCCCAGATCGGAAAGGCAGCGGCATCCGCGGGCGTGATCGCATGGACTGGCTTGCGTGTGTTCCCGTTCGGTTCGGTGGGGCTGAACCATTTCCGCAGAATCGTCATCGCGAGACCCCGGCGTTCTCGTTGGACGCGATGCTAACCGCGCTCAATGCGATTCCTGCCCAGCGTCTTCGCCTGGTAGCACAGCTTGTCCGCCCGCTCCAGCGTCTGCGCGAAGGTCTCGCCGCGGTGGTGTTCGGTGAGGCCGGCGGAGAAGGACAGCGGCAGCAGGATGTCGCGGATCACGAGCGGTTGCGCGGCGAAGTGCTCGCGCAGGCGGTCGAGCGAGGTCGCGGCCATCGAGAGCGGCGTGTTCGGCAGCAGCATCACGAACTCCTCGCCGCCCCAGCGCGCGAGGACATCGGTCTTGCGGATCAGCGCGTGCGCGTGGCGGCTGAGGGCGCGCAGCACCTCGTCGCCGATGGCGTGGCCGTGGGCGTCGTTGACGGCCTTGAAGTGGTCGAGGTCGAGCAGCGCGACGCACCAGTCCTGCGTCGTGCGTTCGCTGCGCAGGCGCTCGTTCTCGAGCAGCTCCTGCATGTGGCGGCGGTTGACGAGGCCGGTGAGCTCGTCGTGCGTCGCGAGGCGCTGGATGTGCGCGAGCGCGGCCTCGAGCTCGAGCTTCTGGCGCCGCAGCCGGTCGCGCATGCGGTGCAGGCGCACGGTGAGCAGCGCGACGCCGACGACGATGATGCACAGCATCACGAAGTACGCGACCTCGAAGCCGGCGGTGTAGTGCGCCGGGTCGTGTTGCGCGCACCACGCCATCACGACGCCGAACAGCCCCAGCACGTAGGCGCCCACCCAGATGATCTGGCGGATCGTGAGCCCGAACATGCCGAACATCAGGATCACGGCAAGGATCAGGCCGACCATGGCGTGCGCGTCGCGCGCGAACGAGTAGGCCCAGGCGGCGCAGAGCACGGCGTAGAGCATCTGCGGCATCGTCATCGCGGGGTCGGCCAGCTTGAGGCTGGCGCCGCTGCGGATGATGCCGATCACGGCGAGCATGCCGGCGAGCGAGGCGGCCGACCACCACCACAGCGGCGTCGGGTCGATCAGGCCGAAGTGGTTGGCCAGGTGCAGCGCCAGCATGCAGCAGAACAGCAGGATGCACGCGAACCACGCCTGCGCCAGCCGGAAGCGTTGCCGCCGGTCGCGCGTGAGGAGCGTGTCTCCGAATGCCCGCAGCGAGGCCATGTCCTGCCGAGTCCCTGGTCTGTCGTGATGCACAGGTTATAGCGGACTTCGACGGCGCATGGCACCGAAAAGGTGCCGCATTTCACGCCGGCTTACACGTTTCGCTGCGGACGAAGTGCGCACGTGCGAGGAGTGGCGCCTGAAACGGGCGCGCCCGCTGGAAGGGCGGGCGCGTCGTCGTGCAGGGGCGGGTGCGGCCTTCGGCCGCCAGGGTTACATCCCCGCGTAGTTGGGGCCGCCGCCGCCTTCGGGCGTGACCCACACGATGTTCTGCGTCGGATCCTTGATGTCGCAGGTCTTGCAGTGCACGCAGTTCTGCGCGTTGATCTGCAGGCGGTCGGTGTCGTCCGGGTTCTTCACGAACTCGTAGACGCCGGCCGGGCAGTAGCGGCTCTCGGGGCCGGCATACAGCGCGAGGTTGACCTTCACCGGCACCGAGTTGTCCTTCAGTGTCAGGTGGATCGGCTGGTCTTCCGCGTGGTTCGTGTTGCTGACGAAGACCGAGCTGAGGCGGTCGAACGTGAGCTTGTTGTCCGGCTTCGGATACGCGATCTTCGGCATCTCGGCGGCGGGGCGCAGCGTCTCGTTGTCCTTGACCGTGCCGTGCAGCGTCCACGGCGGGATCATGCCCAGCTTGGGCATCAGCCACTGCTCGATGCCCGTCATCAGGTTGCCGATCAGCTTGCCCTTCTTGAACCACAGCTTGAAGTTCTTCGTGCGCTGCAGTTCGGTGTGCAGCCAGCTCTTCTCGAAGGCTTCGGGGTAGGACGACAGCTCGTCCGACCGGCGGCCGGCCTGCAGCGCGGCGAAGGCGGCCTCGGCGGCGAGCATGCCGGTCTTGATCGCGGCGTGGCTGCCCTTGATGCGCGACGCGTTCAGCGTGCCGGCCTCGCAGCCCACGAGCGCGCCGCCCGGGAACACCAGCTTGGGCAGCGCCTGCAGGCCGCCGTTGTTGATCGCGCGCGCGCCGTACGACAGCCGCTTGCCGCC
>JASLEM010000196.1 GCA_030151165.1 Burkholderiaceae bacterium | reverse complement strand
AGACATCGTCGGACGCGAGATCCTCGACAGCCGCGGCAACCCCACCGTCGAATGCGACGTGCTGCTGGAAAGCGGCGTGATGGGCCGCGCGGCCGTGCCGTCGGGCGCGTCGACCGGCTCGCGCGAGGCGATCGAGCTGCGTGACGGCGACAAGGGCCGCTACGGCGGCAAGGGCGTGCTGAAGGCCGTCGAGCACATCAACACCGAGATCTCGGAAGCCGTGCTGGGCCTGGACGCCTCCGAGCAGGCCTTCCTCGACCAGACGCTGATCGACCTCGACGGCACCGACAACAAGAGCCGCCTCGGCGCCAACGCGACGCTGGCCGTCTCGATGGCCGTCGCGCGCGCGGCGGCGGAAGAAAGCGGCCTGCCGCTGTACCGCTACTTCGGCGGCATGGGCCGCATGCAGATGCCGGTGCCGATGATCAACGTCATCAACGGCGGCGAGCACGCGAACAACAACCTGGACATCCAGGAATTCATGCTGCTGCCGATCGGCGCGCCGACCTTCCGCGAAGCGATGCGCTACGGCGCGGAAGTCTTCCACGCGCTGAAGAAGATCCTCGGCGAGCGCGGCATCTCCACCGCCGTCGGCGACGAAGGCGGCTTCGCGCCCAGCGTCGAGAGCCACGAGGCGGCGATCCAGCTGCTGCTCGAGGCGATCGAGAAGGCGGGCTACGTCGCCGGCGAGCAGATCGCCATCGGCCTCGATTGCGCGGCCAGCGAGTTCTACAAGGACGGCAAGTACCATCTCGACTGCGAAGGCCTGCAGCTGACCGCGCAGGAATGGACGTCGATGCTCGCGACCTGGGTCGACAAGTACCCGATCATCACGATCGAGGACGCGATGCACGAAGGCGACTGGGACGGCTGGAAGCACCTGACCGAGGTCCTCGGCAAGAAGGTGCAGTTGGTCGGCGACGACCTGTTCGTCACCAACACGAAGATCCTGAAGGAAGGCATCGACAAGGGCATCGCCAACTCGATCCTGATCAAGATCAACCAGATCGGCACGCTGACGGAGACCTTCGCCGCCATCGAGATGGCCAAGCGCGCCGGCTACACCGCCGTCATCAGCCACCGCTCGGGCGAGACGGAAGACTCCACCATCGCGGACATCGCCGTCGGCACCAACGCCGGCCAGATCAAGACCGGCTCGATGAGCCGCTCGGACCGCATGGCGAAGTACAACCAGCTGCTGCGCATCGAGGAAGACCTGGGCGACATCGCCAGCTACCCCGGCCGCGCGGCGTTCTACAACCTGCGCTGAGGCGCCGGAACGCGGGCTGACCGGCGCCGGAGCGAACCGCCATGCGACTCGTCACGATCGCATTGCTCGTCCTGATCGGATGGGTACAGGCGGAGCTCTGGGTCGGCAAGTCCGGCATGGCGCACGTGCTCGAGAAGCGCGCCGAGCTCAAGACGCTGCTCGCGGCCAACGACGCCGCGAAGCAACGCAACGACCAGCTCCAGGCCGAGGTCAGCGACCTGAAGGAAGGCCTCGAGATGGTCGAGGAGAAGGCGCGCTCGGAGCTGGGCATGACCAAGCCCGACGAGCTGCTGGTCGTCCTCACGCCCGGCAAGTGACGCTCGCGCCGGCGCCCCGCCTCGGGCGCGACACGGCGCGCCGCCTGTCGTGACCCGCGCGCTCCCCATCGCCTGACCCGCCCCGCTCCGACGCATGCTGCAGGCCCTGCTCGCCCTCGCCCACCCGTTGCTCGTCCCGGCCTTCGGCGCCTGGGGCGTGCCCGTCACGTGGATCGAGGTGATCGCGTTCGCGCTGTCGCTGTGGACGGTGTTCTGCGAGATGCGCGTGCACGTGCTGGCGTGGCCGCTGGCGATGGTGTCGTCGCTGCTCTACGCGGTGCTGTTCGCCGACAGCCGGCTGTACGGCGAAGGCTCGCTGCAGCTGTTCTTCGTCGCGATGTCCGTGTGGGGCTGGTGGCAGTGGCTGCGCGGGCACGACGCCGCCGGCCACGCGCTGGTGGTGCAGCGGCTGTCGCCGCGCGCGACGATGCTGCTGGCCGTCGCGACGGCCGCGAGCTGGCCGCTCGTGGGTTGGCTGCTGCGCGCGACGACCGACTCCGACGTCCCCTTCCTCGACGCGCTGCCCACCGTCGGCAGCGTCGTCGGCACGTTCCTTCTGGGCCGCAAGTTCATCGAGAACTGGATCGTCTGGCTCGCCGTCAACGGCTTCAGCGTCGTGCTGTTCGGCTACAAGCACCTGTGGCTGACGGTGATCCTGTACGCGTTGTTCACCGCGCTGTCGTGGGCCGGCTGGCGCGCGTGGCGGCGGATCGAGGGTCGCGCGCATGCCGCGGGCTGAGGACGCGGGCGGGGCGCCCGGCGCGCTGCGCGTCGCGATCGTCGGCGCCGAGAGCACCGGCAAGAGCGCGCTCGTTCAGTCGCTCGCGCAGCGCCTGGAAGACGACTTCGGCCTGCGCTGCGCCCGCGTCGGCGAATACTTGCGCGAGTGGTGCGACGAGCGCGGACGCACGCCGCGCGCCGACGAGCAGCTCGCCATCGCGCAGGAGCAGCAGCGCCGCATCGAGCGCGCGGCGGCGCGCCCCGACGTCGACATCGTGCTGTGCGACACCACGCCGATCATGATCTCCGTCTACAGCGAGCTGCTGTTCGACGACGTGTCGCTCGACGCGTTCGCGCGCGCGGGGCAGCAGCGCGCCGACGCCACGCTGCTCACCGCGCTCGACCTGCCCTGGATCGCCGACGGCCTGCAGCGCGACGGCCCGCACGTGCGCGCGCCCGTGGACGCGCTGGTGCGGGCGCGGCTGGTCGAGCGCGGTGAGCAGCGTGGCGTCGGCGCGCTGCTGCCCCGCGCGCGCGAACGCGTCGA
>JASLEM010000264.1 GCA_030151165.1 Burkholderiaceae bacterium | reverse complement strand
CGGCCGGCGTGCGGCGCTTCTCGACCTCGGACAGCCGGTGGTTCAGCGCGTCGATCAGCATCGCGCGGCGCTTCGGGTTGTCCAGCAGGTCGTCCTCGAGGTACGGGTTGCGCTGCACGACCCAGATGTCGCCCAGCACCTCGTACAGCATGCGGGCGGAACGGCCGGTCTGGCGCTCCTCGCGCAGCCGGTCGAGGATCTCCCAGGCCCGCGCGCCGAGCAGGCGCTGCACGATCTCGCGATCGGAGAACGACGTGTAGTTGTACGGGATCTCGCGCAGCCGGGGAGCTGCGGGATGGGCCTGCGCGTGGGTCGCGGCGATGGCCAGGGAAGAAGCGAGGGGAGCGTTCATGAGGCCTGGGCACGAGGGGGAGCGTGTCCACGCCTGGGGCGCGGCACGAAAAGCGCCGCGGCGTGGAGTTGAATCGTAACCCAGCGACACGGATCAGCGCCGCGTGGGGTCGGCCGCATTCCAGAGGTGTGCACCTACGGGCCTACACTGGCGCGCACGGCCGGCCGGCGCACCCTTCCGCGCCGGTCAACACTCGGTTCCCGGACGACGAAGCCTGCGCGTCGCCGCCGGGTCACGCTCTTCATCGACCCCATCGCCGCCACCATGCCGACGCCCTGGCCCTACCCGTCCTGGATCGCCCACCGCGGCGCCGGCAAGCACGCGCCCGAGAACACGCTGGCCGCGTTCCGCGAAGGCTTCGCGAACGGGTTCCGGATGTTCGAGTGCGACGTGAAGCTGTCGTCCGACCGCGTCCCGTTCCTGCTCCACGACAGCGAGCTCGAGCGCACGACCTCCGGTGTCGGCACCGCCGGCGAGCATGCGTGGGGCGCGCTGTCGCAGCTCGACGCCGGCGCCTGGCACGGCGCGCTCCACGCGGGCGAGCCGATGCCCACGCTGGCCGCCATCGCGCGCTTCGTGATCGCCAACGGGTGCGCGGTCAACCTCGAGATCAAGCCGACGCCCGGCGTCGAGGCGCTGACGGGCGAGCTCGTCGCCCAGGCCGCCGCGGCGCTGTGGGCCGGCAGCGCGCCGCCGCCCCTGCTCAGCTCGTTCGACGTCACCGCGCTGCGCGCCGCGGCCGCGGCCGCGCCGGCGCTGCCGCGCGCGCTGCTGCTCGACACGCTGTGGGACGGCTGGTTCGAGACGGCGCAGGAACTCGCCTGCGTCGCCGTCGTCACGAACTTCAAGCTGATGGATGCCGCCCTCGTGGCGCGCCTGCACGCCTCGGGCCGGCATGCGCTCGTCTACACGCCCAACGCGCCGTCGGACGTCGCCGCGATGTGGGCGGCGGGGGTCGACGGCGTCATCACCGACGAAGTGCGCCGCTTTTCGGCCGACGCGCGGGCCGGTCGAGCGTCGGCGACGTAAAGATCGTAACGGCCCGAGAAGGCCGAACGCGGCGAAACGTGAACTCCGTCACGGTTATCCGCGTGTGCGCCCACTTTCGCCAAGATCCGCGGTAACACGACTCTGGCGTCTCACCACAAAGGGGGGTTGTCGGCGGATTCCACTGCAGTGCAATATTGCACATAAATCAGGATTGCCTGATCCATCGTCTTTTCCAGCAGTGGGTTCTTCTCCATGTACAAACGCCTCTTCGCCGCCGCCACGCTCCTGAGCGCGTGCTCGGCCTTCGCCTCCACCAACCTGCTCGTGGACGGCAGCTTCGAAAGCGCCGTGCTGCCCGACGGCGACTACGGCATGTACACCGGCACCCAGCTGTACGGCTGGACGGCGCTCGGCGGCAGCGCCATCGAAGTCCGCCGCGACATCGTCGGCACCGCCAAGGACGGCGACTACTTCGTCGAGCTCGACTCGAACGCCAACGCCTCGATGAGCCAGACCATCGCCACGACCGCCGGCCAGACCTACACGCTGAGCTTCTGGTACTCCAGCCGCCCGGCGAGCGCGACGTACAACAGCGTGTTCCCCGGCGGCGTCGCCCCGGCCAGCACGAACGGCCTGTCGTACGACACCGGCTCGGGCGCGATCGCCGCCCCCGCGCTGGCCGCGAACACGACGTCCGACAACGTCTGGACCGAGTTCTCGACGACCTTCGTCGCCACCGACGCGACCACCACGCTGACGTTCGCCGCCACCGGCACGAGCGACTCGTGGGGCAGCTCGATCGACGACATCCGCGTCGCCACCGCCGTGCCGGAGCCGTCGACCATCGCGATGATGGGCGCCGCCCTGCTGGGCCTGTTCGGCCTGAGCCGCCGCCGCGCGAAGTAAGGCGCGCGTGGCGCGAGGCCCGGCCTCGCGCTGCGACGCCCCCATCGAGCCACCGAACGCGCCAGCGCCCGGCGGCTTTTTCCATGGCTGGCCGTTCTTCAGGGCCGCAGCAGCTCCGACGCGCATTCGCCGTCGCCGCCCTGTCCCGGCGGCAGCTCGTTCGGCGACGACAGCACCGGCAGCACGCGCACCGCGCGCAGCACCGGGCTGCGCCACGCGAAGAGCGTCAGCAGCACGCCGCCGATGCCCGCGAAGGCGAACGACGCGCGCAGGTTCACGTGCTCGCCGAGCCAGCCACCGACCAGCGCGCCCGGGCCGGCGGGGATCAGGATCAGCCAGCGCATCGTGCTGGTCATGCGCCCGAGCATGGGCGCGGGCGTCACGGCCTGGCGCAGCGAGATGAAGTTGATGAAGATCAGCACCGCGCCGAGACCGAACAGCGTCAGGCTCGCCGCGAACATCGCGACGCCCACCGGCCCGACCGGCGCCAGCGACAACATCAGCCACTCGACCGCGCACAGCGCGAATGCCAGCGCCATGCACGGCCCCGGTCCGACGCGCCGGCTGACGCGCCCGCCGACCAGGCTCGCGGCCACGGTGCCGACACCCAGGAACACGTAGCTGAGGCCGACGCCCTGCTCGGACATGCCCAGCGTGCGCGTGCCGAACAGGATCGTGACGACCAGCGCCGCGTTGTAGCAGAGCTGCCAGGCGCCGACGCAGCAGGCGAGCGTCACCAGCAGCCGGTTCGAGCGGACGAAGCGCACGCCCGCCTTCAGCTCGCTCCAGAACTCGCCGGAGGCCGTCGGGGCCTGCTCGTCGACCCGGATGCCGCGCAGGATGCCCGCCGACGCCAGCAGCAGCGCGGCGTCGACCAGCAAGGCCACCGGCGCGCCGAGCAGCTTGATCAGCGCGCCCGCCAAGCCCGGCCCGGCCACTTCGGCGCCGGAGCTCGCGAGCGCGTTCTTCGCGTGCGCCTCGATCAGCCGGTCGCGCGCGACGACCTGCGTCAGCACGATCTGCGCCGCGCTGCCGGCGCTCGTGTTGACCACGCCGATCATGAACGCGACGACGTACAGCCACCAGATCGACAGCACGCCCGCCCACCACGCGAGCGGCACGCTGACGGCCGTCGCGGCGAACGTGAGCTCGCCGGCGATGTACACCGGCAGCTTGCGCACGCGGTCGAGCCACACGCCGGACGGCAGCGAGAACAGCACGAACGGCAGGATCTCCATCGCCGTGAGCAGGCCCATCTGCGTCGGCTGCGCATGCAGCAGCACGGCCGCCGTGAGCGGCAGCGCGAGCATCATGATCTGCGCGCCGAACGAGCTCGTCAGCACCGAGGCCCAGAGGCGGCGGTAGACGAGGTCGCGCAGCAGGTCGTTCGGCGCCAGCGCGAAGCGGGCGCGCAGCGCGGCGAGCGCGCGCTTCAGCCGGGGCGTGGCGCGGGTCTCGCGCCTGGAGCGGCCGGATTGGCCAGAGGCCAGTTTCCTGTCCATGTTCGAAGTCTCCCTGTTCGTCGTGCCGTGCCTGCGGAGGCGGTGTCGGCGACGAGATCGTTGCAGCGGGGGCGTCGTGGCGACGGTCGAGGACGATTCCCGCTGGGTTCCCAGCGGTTCGTCGGGTCGAGGCCCGGGCGGTGCTGGGAGAACTAGATGGCCGGTGCGGTGCCGTTGCCGGCGGCGTCCGCGACCTTGCACGGATGAGAGGCGGCCGACGGCGAACCGCACGGCGAGGACATCGACGGCGACGGCGTGGGGGCCACCATCGGCATGGCGCCCGGTGCCACCCACTCGATGCCGGCCATCGCGGCCAGTCGGCCCTGCAGTCGCGGCCCGGCGAGTTGCAGGCCGAGCGCGCCGACCAGCGCCGTGGCGACGATGGCTCCGCGCACGATCGAGCCGCGCTGGAAGCGCCGTCGGATCGGGGTGGAGTGAATCGTCATGGGGGTGCCTCGGTCGGTGGGAAGCGGCGGGAGCCGCCATCCTAACAGCGCCGCGCGGGAACGGGCAAGCCGGGAGCGGCCGCGCGCGTCGCGCCGTTGCGCGGGCGACCCGGCAGCGGCTCGACCCGGCGGCTCGACCCGGCAGCTCAGGCGCCGGGCGGCACCTCGTGCCCGCAGACCGAGCACCTGACCTGCTTCAGCGAGATCCACGGATAGCCGCGCAGGTACCGGTGGTCGCAGGTCGGGCAGCGGCGCGACGAGTGGCGCCAGATCAGCGCGAAGGTGACGGCGATCCACGCGACGTCCAGCGTCTTGTAGAGCGCCGCCGGCGGCTCGCCCGCCGCCATCCGCCAGATCTTCACGACGACGAACATCGCCAGCGCGCCGAGCGGCAACCAGAGCCAGATGCGCACGCGGTCGCGGCGCAGTTCGGCGAGCGTCGGCTCCACGGGAGCGTCCGCCATCCGCTCAGCTCCGGTAGTCGGCGTTGATCTTCACGTAGTCGTACGAGAGGTCGCACGTCCACACCGTCGCCGAGGCCTCGCCGCGGTGCAGGTGGATGCGCACGGTGATCTCGGCCTGCTTCATCACGCGCGCGCCGTCCTCCTCGCGATAGTCGGCGCGGCGGCCGCCGTCGGTGACGACCGCGACGTCGTCGAGGAACAGGTCGATCTTCGACTGGTCGAGATCGTCGATGCCGGCATAGCCCACCGCGGCCAGGATGCGGCCGAGGTTCGGGTCGCTCGCGAAGAACGCGGTCTTGACGAGCGGCGAATGCGCGATCGCGTAGGCCGCGAGCTTGCACTCGGCCTCGGTGCGGCCGCCGTCGACCTGCACCGTGATGAACTTGGTCGCGCCTTCGCCGTCGCGCACGATCGCCTGCGCGAGCTGCTGCGAGACCTGCGTCACCGCGGCGAGCAGCGCCTGGCCGTCCTCGGAGTCGATCGTGTCGATGCGCGCGTGGCCGGCCTGCTGCGTGGCGATGACGACGAAGCTGTCGTTGGTCGACGTGTCGCCGTCGATCGTGATGCGGTTGAACGACGCGTCGGCGGCCTGTTTCGCGAGCAGCTGCAGCACCGCGGGCGCGACGACGGCGTCGGTGGCGAGGAAGCCCAGCATCGTCGCCATGTTCGGGCGGATCATGCCGGCGCCCTTGCTGATGCCGGTGACGGTGACGGTGCGCCCGCCGATCGTCGCCTGCACGGACGCGGCCTTGGGCAGCGTGTCGGTCGTCATGATGCCGGCGGCGGCATTCGCCCAGTTCGCGGGCGCGAGGTCGCCGAGCGCGGCGGGCAGGCCGGCCTCGATGCGCTCGACGGGCAGGGACTCCATGATCACGCCGGTCGAGAACGGCAGCACCTGCTGCGGCTTGAGGCCGAGCAGGCCCGCCGCGGCCTCGCAGGTGCGGCGCGCGCGCGCGAGGCCGTCGGCGCCGGTGCCGGCGTTCGCGTTGCCGGTGTTGATCACGAGCGCGCGGATGCCGTCCTGGCCGTCGCGCCCGCCCGTGGCCAAGTGCTCGCGGCAGACCTGCACCGGCGCCGCGCAGAAGCGGTTCTGCGTGAACACGCCCGCGACGTGCGTGCCGGCGTCGAGCACGAGCACGACGAGATCCTTGCGGTTGGCCTTGCGCACGCCGGCCATGGCGATGCCCAGGCGCACGCCGGGCACGGGATGCAGGCTGGCGGGATTCGGGGCGGCGAGGTTGACGGGCATGGCGTGGGCTCCAGGAAAGAGACGCGATTCTAGAAGGCCGTCGTGACGTTTCGGCGCGCGGGGCGAATGGCCGCCGTCGCGTTGCCGCATCCCGACGCGGGATCGATGTGCAGGCGATCGGCGGACCCGGCGCGCCGAGCGTGGGCGCGCGCCCGACGGCCGCCCTTCGCGCTCAGCCGCCGCAGCCGCCCCCGCCGCCGCATCCCCCGCCGCCGCCACAACCGCTCCCGCCGCCGTCGCCGCTCGAGCCGCTGCTGCACGCGCCCGACGTGCCGGACTGCACGCCCGCGCGGCGCATGCCGATCGGCCCGATCGCCTGGTCGAGGCCCGTGAACAGCGGCTCGGCGAGCACGGCGGACGGCCCCAGCAGCGCGAACGTGACGGGCAGCAGGCGCGGATCGATCGCGGGCGCGCCGCCGGCCTTCTTGGCGTCGCGCGCGGCATGCTGGCGCTGCGTGCGCACCGTCTTGCCGATCGCCCGCAGCGCCAGCCGGCCGCGCCGGCTCGGGCGGCCGACGCGCAATGCCAGCGCCGCGAGCAACGCGATGTCGACCAGCGTCAGCAGCACGAGGAAGGCCATCGGCCGCGGCGTCGACAGCGCATGCAGGATGCGCTCGCCGGCGACGACGAGCCACGCCGTCGCGACCACGATCATCGCGGCGCGCGCGGGCTCGATGCGCGACGCGTCGGTCGCGAGCCCGGCGACCTTCAGGCGGCCGCGCATCCAGTCCGCCCAGGGCGTGACTGCGGCGAGCGCGAGGTCGAAGCTCAGGTGGCCGTGCCGGGTCGCCGCGACCAGGCAGGCCTGCTCGACCGGGTGCAGCGGCGGCGCGCCGGCCTCGGGCCCGGGCCGCGCG
>JASLEM010000074.1 GCA_030151165.1 Burkholderiaceae bacterium | reverse complement strand
CGGATCTGGTGGCCCCAGCCGACGTCGGTCTTGGTGTCCTCCAGCTTCTGCTGTTCCTCGAGGCGCTTCTTCATCTCGTGGTCGTACAGGCGCGAGCGCAGGCGGCGCCAGGCGACGTCGCGGTTGCTGTGCTGGCTGCGGCCGTCCTGGCACTGCACGACGATGCCGGTCGGGATGTGCGTCAGGCGGACGGCCGAGTCGGTCTTGTTGATGTGCTGGCCGCCGGCGCCGGACGCGCGGAAGGTGTCGGTGCGCACGTCGGCCGGGTTGATGTCGATCTCGATGCTGTCGTCCACTTCCGGGTAGACGAACAGCGACGCGAACGACGTGTGACGGCCGCCCGACGAGTCGAACGGGCTCTTGCGCACCAGGCGGTGCACGCCGGTCTCGGTGCGCAGGTGGCCGAACGCGTACTCGCCCTCGACCTTGATCGTCGCGCTCTTGATGCCGGCGACTTCGCCCGGCGTCTCGTCTTCCATCGTCGCCTTGAAGCCCTTGCGCTCCGCGTACTTCAGGTACTGGCGCAGCAGCATGCCGGCCCAGTCGCAGGCCTCGGTGCCGCCGGCGCCGGCCTGGATGTCGATGAAGCAGTTGCTCGGGTCGGCCGGGTTGTTGAACATGCGGCGGAACTCGAGTCCCTCGACGGTCTCGGCGAGCTTGGCGGCGTCGGCCTCGATGGCCTGCAGGCCGTCCTCGTCGCCTTCCTCCTTGACCATCTCGTAGAGCTCGCCGTTGTCGGCGAGGTTGCTGGTCAGGTGGTCGATCGTGTTGACGACTTCCTCGAGCGAGCGTTTCTCGCGGCCCAGCTCCTGGGCGCGCTTCGGATCGTTCCAGACGTCCGGGTTCTCGAGGGTGGCGTTGACTTCCGTCAGTCGGTGCGACTTCCGGTCGTAGTCAAAGATACCCCCTGAGCGCGGAGGTGCGCTCGGTCAGGTCGGCGATCTGGTGGCCGATGGCGTTGATGCGTTCGATGTCCATGATGGATCTGTGTCTTGGCACGGTCGCGCTGCGGCGAACGCGCCTGGGTGGTCAGGCCGCCCGCGGGCTGCGGGCCGAGGGGTGATTTTCGCATGGACGCGGCTCGCCGGGGCGGCGGCCGCGGATGCGCCTGCCGCAGCCGTGCCTTCGCCGCCGCGCGGCTACCGCGCCCAGGGCCCGTGGTGCTTCGCCCCGTGCGCGCGCACGGCCTGCTCCAGCTGCAGCTGGATGCGCAGGTCGCGGAACTGCTCGCGGTGGCCCAGGCGCGCGACGCCCGCGAAGCAGGCGCCCAGCAGCAGCAGCGTCGCGGCCGCGCGCAGCGCCGTCGCCGCCGCGCCGCCGCGGTGGCTGGCGAACGCGAAGATCGCCCCGACCGCGAACCCGCCCACGACGCCGCCCACGTGCGCCGCCTGGTCGATGCCGGCGATGAAGAAGCCGGTCGCGATGTTGAGCACGATCAGCTGCAGCAGGCCCTTGTCGACCATCGGGCGATGGAGCGAGCCGTCCGACTCCGGCATGCCCAGCAGCGCCGCCGCGAGCAGCGCGCCGAGCAGCGCCATGATCGCGCCCGACGCGCCGGCACCGACGGTGGTGGCGATGACTTCGTGCCCGGCGGCGTCGGTCGTGAACGTGTGCAGCCCCGACCAGATCGTGCTGGCGCAGCTCGCCACCAGCCCGCCCACCACGTACACCGCCAGCATCCGGGCGCGCCCGAACTCGTGTTCCGTGCGCGGCCCGGCGAGCGCCAGCGCGAGCATGTTGAGCCCGAGGTGGTTGAAGCCGCCGTGCAGGAACATGCTGGTCGCGAGCCGCCACCAGTCGCCCGTGAGCGTGAAGACGGACAGGTTCGCGCCCCAGGCCGTGAGGTCGTCGGACGACGGCTTCAGCCACGACACCCCCGACAGCACCTGCCAGGCGTAGACGCCGACGTTGAGCGCGACCAGCAGCACCGTCATCACGGGGAAGGTGCGTCGCGACGCGGGGGTGCTCCAGACGGGATGGGACAAGACGGGTTCCTGTTTCGGTGGGCCAGGCCGGATTGTCGTCGGCGACGCGGATGCCGGGGCCGCAAAGCCTCGTCAGAGGCCTGCGCACCGGCGGAAGTTCCCGCCTAGCCGAAGAGCTCGCGGTACTTGAGGTCGTCGAAGCGCTGCCCGAACGGCCCGTCGGCCCGCAGGTGGCGGCTGTAGCCCTGGCGCCGGCGCGAGTCGATGAAGCCGATCGGCACGCCGGCCATGCGCACGCAGACGTCGTGGCCGTCCGCCGACCAGGCCAGCGTCATCTCGGCAAGCCCCGGCAGGCCGCGGCGCGCGTCGGGGCCGGTGAAGCGCGAGGTGGCCGGCGGCGGGCGGTCGCGGCTGCTCGTGAAGTCGGACAGGTCGTCCGGCGCGATGATCGTGTTGAACAGCCAGCAGTCGGCGACGAGCTCGCGGCCGTCGACGTCCGTCAGGTACAGCCAGACCGATTCGCCCTCGTCGCGCACCAGGGCCTGGCGGCCCGTGGCGGGGTGTCGATCGGAGGCGAGGGTGTCGTCGCTCATGGGGCGGGGGCGCGGGCGTGGCCGTGGGGATGGTGCGCGAGCATAGCCATTTGGCGCCGATGTCGTTTCCCGCTTGTGGGGGTGGGCTTTCGCACCGCGGCGTCGGGTTGGCCCGCTTGGGCCGGGGACGGCGCGCAGGCATGATCCCGGGCGGCCGCGGCCCGATGCGCGCCGTCGACCCCGATTGCCAGCTGGCCCGTCCCCCGATCCCCGATCCCCGATGCTCCCGACCGACCTGCCTTCGCGAACCGACCTGCCGCCCGCGGCCGTGCTCGCCCGCGCCCGCCACTGGCGCCGCACGCAGCGCCTCACCGGCGCGCTGCTGTTCGCCTGGTTCGCGGTCGGCTTCGGCGTGACCTGGTTCGCGCGCGACCTCGACTTCCCGTTCTTCGGCTGGCCGTTCAGCTTCTGGGTCGCGGCGCAGGGCGGCGTGATCGTGTTCGTCGCGCTGATCGCGATCTACGCGCGGCGCATGGCGCGCGTCGACCGGCGCCTCGCCGACGACGGCGGCCTGCCGCCCGAGCCCGCGCCCACGGGGCCGGCGACGCTCGCCGAGGCCCGCCGGACGCCGCGCCGATGACGATCCGAACCCGCACCTTCGCGCCCAACCGCAGCCGCTTCGCCCCGCTGAGCGGCCCCGCGTTCAGCCGCCGCCTGCACCGGATCTACCTCGCGTTCGGTGCGGCCTTCCTCGCGTTCGTCGCGTTCATGGCGCTGCTGGAGCATCTCGGCGTGTCGCGCCAGTGGATCGGCTTCCTGTTCCTCGTCGGCCCGATCGTGTTCTACGCCGGCATCGGCATCCTGAGCCGCACCACCGACCCGGCCGAGTACTACGTCGCCGGGCGCCGCGTGCCGGCGTTCTACAACGGCATGGCGGTCGGCGCGGACTGGATGTCGGCCGCGTCGTTCATCGGCATGGCCGGCACGCTGTACCTCAGCGGGTATGGCGGGCTCGCGTACACGCTCGGGTGGACGGGCGGCTTCGTGCTCGTCGCGCTCCTGATCGCGCCGTACCTGCGCAAGTTCGGCCAGTACACGATCCCCGACTTCCTCGCCGCGCGCTACGACGGCAACCTGACGCGCGTGGTCGGCGTCGTCGCGGCGATCGGCTGCTCGTTCCTGTACCTCGTCGCGCAGATCTATGGCGTCGGCCTCATCACCAGCCGCATCACCGGCGTCGCGTTCGAGATCGGCGTGTTCCTCGGGCTGGGCGGCATCCTCGTCTGCTCGTTCCTCGGCGGCATGCGCGCGGTGACGTGGACACAGGTGGCGCAGGGCATCGTGCTGCTGGTGGCGTTCATCGTGCCGGTGACGTGGCTGTCGATCCGCCAGCACGCGTCGCCGCTGCCGCAGCTCACCTACGGCTACCAGCTGCGCACGGTGATCGCCGCCGAGAAGACGCTGGCGCGCGACCCGGCCGAGCAGCAGGTGATCGCGATCTTCAAGGCGCGCGCCGCCGAGCTCGACGCGCGCCTGGCCGACATCCCCGCCGCGCTGTCCGTCGACCGCCGCCTGGCCACGCGCCGCATCGCCGACCTGAAGGCGGCCAACGCGCCGCAGGGCGACATCCAGGCCGCCGAGCGCGAGCTGGCGCGCGTGCCGAAGGATCCGGACGAGGCACGCATCGAGTGGACGCGCGCCCGCGACGCCGACCTCGACCGCGCGCGCCCGCTCGCCGGCATGCCGCCGCACGCGCAGCAGTTCGCCGGCGACCCGCACGGCGACGCCGCGCAGCGCAAGCTGTTCGACGACTCGCGCCGCAACTTCCTCGCGCTGGTCTTCTGCCTGATGGTGGGCACGGCGTCGCTGCCGCACGTGCTCACGCGCTTCTACACGACGCCGTCGGTGGGCGAGGCGCGCGTGTCGGTCGCGTGGTCGCTGTTCTTCATCGCGATCCTGTACGTGACCGCGCCGGCGCTCGCGGTGCTGATCAAGGTCGAGGTGTTCCAGCAACTCGTGGGCACGCGCTTCGACCAGCTGCCCGCGTGGATCAACAACTGGGCGCACGTCGACAGCTCGCTGCTGCAGGTCGCCGACGTCAACGGCGACGGCATCCTGCAGCTCGGCGAGATGAAGATCGGCGGCGACATCCTCGTGCTCGCGACCCCCGAGATCGCCGGCCTGCCGTACGCGATCTCCGGGCTCGTCGCTGCGGGCGGCCTCGCGGCGGCGCTGTCGACGGCCGACGGCCTGCTGCTGACGATCGCCAACGCGCTGTCGCACGACCTCTGGTTCCGCATCGTCGACCCCGGCGCGCCGAGCACCCGGCGCGTGACGGTCTCGAAGGTGCTGCTGCTGATGGTCGCGCTCGGCGCCGCCTACGTCACCGCGCAGAAGCCGGGCGACATCCTGCTGCTGGTGTCGGCGGCGTTCTCGATCGCCGCGTCGGCGTTCTTCCCGGCGCTGGTGCTGGGCGTGTTCTGGAAGCGCGCGAACCGCTGGGGCGCGGCCGCGGGCATGCTCGCGGGCCTCGGTCTGACGCTGTACTACGTGCTCGTGAACCAGCCCGGCGTGCGCGAGACCTTCGGCATCACCAGCCCCATCGCGCTGTGGTGGGGCATCCAGCCGATCGCCGCCGGGTTGTTCGGCGTGCCGGTCGGCTTCGCGACGGTGGTCGCCGTGAGCCTGCTGACGCCGCGGCCGAGCCGGGCGGCGCTCGAGATGGTCGAGCGCGTCCGGCTACCCTGAGCGGGCCGGCGGGCCTCAGCGGATCTCGTCGAACGCGCGCGAGTGGCCGCGGTCTTCCTCGGCCGCGCGCAGGCGTGCGCGTTCCCACGCGTCCTGGCTCGCGTAGCGCGCGACGTCCCACGCGAGCGTCGAGCTGCCGCGCACCGTCTCCCAGTTCGCGCCCATCTCGGACTCGACCTCGTCGAAGCCGCGGCCGACGTTGCGGTTGTAGTGGTTGACGCCGTAGCGATAGGCGGGGGCGTAGTCGTCCCACTCCGCGGCGTGCTTGATGGCGTAGGCGCGCTGGGCGTAGTTGGCGCGCCAGTAGGCGTCGTCGGCCGTCGGGTCGACGAGCTCCGCCGCGCCCTTGCCGACCAGCCCGCCGGCGACGGCGCCGAAGATCGCGCCGACCGCCGTGCCGATCGGCCCCGCGACGGTGCCCACCGCCGCGCCGATGGCCAGGCCACCCGCCGCCGCGCCGAGGCCCACGCCGATGGGGTGCGCGCCGACCTCGCCCGACAGCGGGTCGCGGTTGGCGCCGCTGTCGGCGGCCTTGGCCGCTTCCTCGGGCGAGAGGCTGTCGACGAAGACGTCGTCGTTGTCGATCTGGATGTCACGAGCGGGCATGGGATTCTCCTGGCGGACGATGGGCGTGGCGGGCCGCGCGCAGGGCGCGTCGCAGCCCCGGTCACGGCAACCGCCGTTCCCGCGCGGCGTCAGGGCTTGTCGAGGAAGGCCGCCAGCGCGGCCGCGAGGCGGGCGGGCTGGTCGTGGTGGAGCATGTGGCCGCAGTCGTCGAGCATCACCTGCTCGACGCCCGGCACCTGCGCCAGCCGCGCCTCGAACTCGGCGCGCGGATAGCGGTCGCCCCAGAACTTCGTGACGTCCGTCTGCGTGCCCTCGACCCACAGCACCGGCGCCTTGATCGCGCGCCAGCCGGCGAGGATCTCCTCGGCGCGATAGAGCTGCGGGTTCACGCGCTTGTGCGCGGCCTCGCCGAGGATGTGCCAGCGACCGTCGTCGCGCCGCGCCGACCAGTGCGGCGCGAGCCACGCGGCCTTGTCCTCGGGCAGGCGCGGGTTGTTCCTGCGCAGGCGCGCGGCGACCTCGGCGAGCGTGTCGTACGCGCGCAGGTCCATCGGCTCCTTCAGCTCGTCGAGCCACTTCGCGAGGCGCGCGGGGGCGTGCTCGGGCTTCGAGCCGGGCAGGCCGAAGCCTTCGAGGTTCACCAGCCTGCGGACGCGCGACGGCCGGATGCCGGCATAGCTCATCACGACGTTGCCGCCCATGCTGTGGCCGGCGAGGTCGACCCGCTGGCCGGGCAGCAGCGCGTCGAGCAGGCCTTCGAGGTCGCCGAGGTAGTCCTGGAACCAGAACGCGTCGACGCCGCCGCTGGTGCTGCCGCCGAAGCCGCGCCAGTCGGCCGCGATGACGAGACGGCGCTCGCCCTCGAGGCGCGCGAGCTCGTCGACGACGAACTGGAACGACGCGCCGACGTCCATCCAGCCGTGCATCAGCACGAGGGCGGGGCGCCCGGGCGTCGCGAGCGCGAGGTCGCCCCACTGGTGCACGTGGTAGCTCACGGTGCGCACGGGCACCTGCAGGCTGCGGCTCGCGCGCAGCGGGGCGTAGGGGGCGGTCGACATGGTTGGCGACTGTAGGCGAGAACCCGCGCCGCTGCTGAGCCGCACGCGACAGGCCGTCGCACAATGCGCCATGACCACCGATATGCCCACCGCCGCCACCATCCGCTTCGCCACGCGCGAGGACGTCCCCGCCATCGTCTCGCTGATCCGCGAGCTCGCGGTCTACGAGAAGCTGGAGCACATGGCCACCGCCACGCCCGAGACGCTCGCGCCGCACCTGTTCGGCGACAAGCCGTCCTGCGAGTGCCTGATCGCGGAGCAGGGCGGCACGGCCGTCGGCTTCGCGCTGTTCTTCCACAACTTCTCGACCTTCCTGGCAAAAAAGGGCCTGTACCTCGAGGACCTGTTCGTGCTGCCGTCGGCGCGCGGCTCGGGCGTCGGCAAGCAGTTGCTGCAGCGCCTGGCGAAGATCGCCGTCGAGCGCGACTGCGGGCGCTTCGAGTGGTCGGTGCTGGACTGGAACGTCGACGCGCAGGCCTTCTACGAGCGCATGGGCGCGGTCGTGATGCCGGACTGGCGCATCTGCCGCGTGACGGGCGACGCGCTGCGCGACCTGGCCGCCTGAGCGTCGGCGAAGGAACCCGACCGGCGCGGGGTCGGAAGGCTTCTGGCGTAAGCTCGCTGGCCATGAACGCCAAGCCCGCCACCGCATCGACCGACGCCTACGCCGCGCTCCACGCCGGCTTCGCCTGGAACGTCCCCGCGCAGTTCAACATCGCGCAGATGTGCCTGCACCGGTGGGCGCGCGACACGCCCGACGCGATCGCGATCCTGCACGACCTCGGCGACGGCCGCGCCACGCCGCACACCTACGCGGCGCTGCAGGACGAGGCGCGGCGCCTGTCGAACGCGCTCGCGGCGCTCGGCGTGAAGCGTGGCGACCGTGTCGCGGTGATCATGCCGCAGCGGCCGCAGATGGTCGTCGCGCTGATGGCGATCCTGCAGATGGGCGCGATCGCGCTGCCGCTGTCGACGCTGTTCGGCGCCGAGGCGCTGCAGTCGCGGCTCGCGGACAGCGGCGCGCAGGTGGCGCTGGTCGACGACGGCTCGACCGCGGTGATCGCCTCGCTGCGCGCGGAACTGCCCGCGCTCGAGACCGTGATCGGCACGGGCTCCGACACGATGCGCTGCGACCTCGCGTGGGCCACGGTGGTCGCGTCGCAGGACGCCGTCTTCGACACCGTCGACACGCGCGCCGACGACCCGGCCTTCCTCATCTACACCAGCGGCACCACGGGGCCCGCGAAGGGCGCCGTGATCCCGCATCGCGCGCTGATCGGCAACCTGAGCGGCTTCGTCGCGAGCCAGAACTGGTTCACCGGCGACGGTCCGTTCTGGAGCCCGGCCGACTGGACGTGGACGGGCGGCCTGTGGGACGCGCTGATGCCGGTGCTGTACCTCGGCCGCACGATCGTCGCGTTCAGCGGCCGCTTCGACGCCGACTTCGCGCTGAAGCTGATGGCGCGCCACGGCGTCACGCACACCTTCCTGTTCCCGACCGCGATCAAGGCGATGATGCGCGCCGCGCCCGACCCGCGCGCGAGCCACCCGGGCCTGAAGCTGGTGTCGATCATGAGCGCCGGCGAGGCGGTCGGCGAGGGCGTCTTCGCCTACTGCCGTGACAAGCTGGGCGTGATCGTCAACGAGATGTTCGGCCAGACCGAGATGAACTACGTCGTCGGCAACTGCGGCAGCTATGTCGGCGCCGACGGCCGCGTGCACGCCGGCTGGCCGCCGCGCGCGGGCAGCATGGGGCGGCCGTATCCGGGCCACCGCATCGCGGTGATCGACGACGACGGCAACGAATGCCCGCGCGGCGAGGTCGGCGACATCGCCGTCCACCCGATCGACATCCACGGCGAGCGCGACCCGATCTTCTTCCTCGGCTACTGGAACAACGAGCGCGCCACGAACGCCAAGTTCACCGGCGCGCCGTTCGCGTCGTGGTGCCGCACCGGCGACCGCGCGACGATGGATGCCGACGGCTACCTCTGGTACCACGGCCGCGGCGACGACCAGTTCAAGTCGTCCGGCTACCGCATCGGCCCGACCGAGATCGAGGACTGCCTCGCGCGCCATCCGGCGGTCGCGCAGGTGGCCGTCGTGCCCAAGCCGGACGCGGAGCGCGGCGCGGTCGTCAAGGCCTTCATCATCCCGGCCGTGGGCGTGGTGGCCGACGCGGCGCTGGTCGACGAGCTGCAGCGGCTGGTGCGCAGCCGCCTCGCGCCCTACGAGACGCCCA
>JASLEM010000056.1 GCA_030151165.1 Burkholderiaceae bacterium | reverse complement strand
GATCAGGTCGACGGCGTCGATGCTGTCGATGTCCAGGTCCTCGCCGAGCCGCGCCTCGGGCTTGATGCGCGCGGCGTCGATGTCGAAGGTCTGCTGCAGGATCTCGACGATCTTGGCGAAGATATCGTCTTTGGTCATGGTCGGATTCCGGATGATGTGGGTCGCGAAGGCTGACGTGCGAGGCGTCAGGCCTTGCCTTGCGAGGTGACGAACTGGGCGAGCGCGCGGACGCTGGCGAAATGCGCCCGCACCTCCTGCGACTCGGCCGACAGGCTGACGCCGTAGCGCTTCTGCAGCGCGAGGCCCAGCTCGAGGGCGTCGATCGAGTCGAGGCCCATGCCGTCGACGAACAGCGGCGCGGTGGGGTCGATGTCGTCGGGGGTGACGTCTTCCAGCGCCAGCGAGGAGATGATGAGTTCCTTGATGTCGTGCTCAAGCTGCTGCATGGGGGCTTTCAGCGCCGAGGTGGCGCGCGAGTTCGTCGTTGAGGCGGCGCACCGCGAGCGCATGTTGCGCGCCCGCCGCTGCCAGGTGGGAGTCGACCGCGATGTCGTCGCCGACCTCGATCAGGAAATGGCCCGCGCGGGCCGGCACGCGCCACCACTTGTCGGTCTTGCCGAGCATCTGCTGCGTGCAGGTGATGCGCACCGGCGTGATGGGGAACTCGCCGCGCACGGCGACGTTCGCGGCGCCGCGCTGCAGCGGCCCGAGCGCGGCGCCGGCGGGCGTGCGCGTGCCCTCGGGGAACACGATCAGGTTGTTGCCGGCGCGCACGGAGGCGACGCAGTCGTCGACGAGGCCGGGGCCGGTGTCGTTGCAGACGAAGCCCGCGGCGCGCACCGGCCCGCGCGTGAACGGGTTGCGCAGCAGCGCGGCCTTGACGATGCAGTCGGCGTTCCGGATCAGCGACATCAGGAACACGACGTCGATCAGCGACGGATGGCTCGCGAGCACCAGCAGGCCGTCGCGCTGCAGGCGCTCGCGCCCGCGCACCTCGAGGCTGCACAGCCCGAGCCCGCAGATCATCGCGACGAAGAACCGGAAGATGTGGCGGATCGCCCAGCGCGCGAGCCGCGAGCGGCGCTGGTGGTGGCGCACGATCACGTTGAGCAGCGGGAAGACGACGACGCCCAGCAGCAGCCCGCCGACGCCGAAGCCGGTGAACGAGAAGCCCGTGGCCGCGACGCGCCACCAGCGGTTCAGGCGCGAGCTGGCGGCGGCCGGGCAGGCGCCGGCCTGCGCCGGCACGGCATCGGCGCCATCGATGGCGTCGGCGGCGATCTCACGCATCGCGGCTCCAGCGGTAGGCGCGGCCGTCGGCGTGCTGCACCAGCGAAGGCGCGTCGGACAGGCCGAACCACAGCGCCTGCAGGCTCGCGGGCAGGCCGGCGGGCTCGGCATCGGCCGCGGTCGACGCCTCGGCCGCGGGCAGCCAGTCGAGGTGCAGCGCACGTTCGCCGGCGCGCGGGCGGCGCAACTGCCACGCCCAGGCGAAGTGGGCCGAGGGCTCGTCCTCGAAGTGCGCGTAGGCGGCCGGCAGCGGCGCGTCGTAGACGACGACGCTCGCGCGCTCGGCGCCGTCGTCCAGCAGCGCGACCGCCTCCAGCACGCCGGCGGCGGCCGTCGCGCGGCCCGCGGCCAGCGCCGACGAGTTGCTGCGGTCGTCGCGCGCGAGGGCGATCATCGCGCCGATGGCGTTGTGGACGGACAGGCCGAACGCGGTCGGCGACAGCGCGTCGCCGCGCGCCTGGTCGGCGAGCAGGTCGAGGCAGCGGCTGGTCTCGCCGTAGCGGGAGGCGAAGACGGTCGGGTGGTCGGGGCGCTCGTCATCCGACGTCGCATCCGTGTCGAGGCCCGCGGGCACGGCGCCGAGGTCGAACGTCACCTGCGCGGCCGTGCGCCCGAGCGGCGCGAAGCGGCGTCGCAGCATCGGCGCGACGGCCGCGAGCGCGACCTGCGGCTCGCCCTGCGGCAGCCACGGCGCAGCCGCCCATCGCGACCAGCTGTCGGGCGTTGCCAGGCCGGGCGCGCACGCAGCCCAGCACTCGATGACGAATGAAACACTCAATTGGCTAGCCCTGGCGCCAGCGGGCGTCGCCGGAGGGCGCACGCCGCTTTTTCGTTTTGTCCGCGGCGCATGGCCGCACTGCCTCAAGGTCCGCGGTGCACGCGCCGGCCGAAGCCCGGTTCGCGAGGCGTGCGCGGCCTCCCCTTCCAACCCGCCATTTTAGCGTTCCGGGCAGCAGGTTCCAGGCCGGCCGGCGCCGGATAAGAGCGGTCTTTCTAGATGGATTGCGCTGCATTTCACGACTGTGTCGCGACGCGCCGCGGTCGAACCAAGGGTTCTCCCGAGGTGCGCCACGCCGAGGAGCGACATTTCGCACCGGCCGAGCAGTCGTTTCACGCCGTAACGATCGCGTTTCACGCCGCGGGCTGTCGAGCCGTCGCACGGCGCTGGCCCGGCGGGCCGGGCGTCGGGATCATCGCGTCACTCCCTTCGACCACCCCGCACATTCCGCAAAGGCACGCCATGACCACCTTCCTGCTCGACATCGTCACGCACACGCCGCTCTGGGTCTGGGGCGGCCTCGCCCTGCTCGTCGTCCTGGGCCTGAAGCAGACGCGGACGCGCGACGTCGGCGCGCTGCGGATGTGGCTCGTGCCGGCGATCATGGGCTCGTACTCGTTCCTCGGCACCTGGAACGCGTTCGGCGGCTCGGGCGCGCTGCTGCCGGCCGCGGCCTGGATCGCCGGCGCGGCCATCGGCTTCGCGTCGAACCGCACGCTCGACCTGCCGCGCCAGGTCAGCGCCAACGCCGACGGCACGTTCCGCATCGGCGGCAGCTATGCGCCGCTGGTGCTGTTCGTGTCGATCTTCCTGCTGCGCTACGTCGTCGGCGTGATGCTGGCCGTGGCGCCGGTCTTCGCGCAGCAGCCGCTCGTCGCGATGATCGCGTCCGTCGCCGGCGGCCTGCCGACCGGCCTGCTGATCGCCCGCTCGCGCAAGGTGCTCTCGACGCGCCGCCCTGCCGACGGCCTGGTCGCGGCCTGACGCGTTCCGCCGCGACTGCGCGACGCCCGCGCTCACCGCGGGCGCTCGCGTTCGCGCGCCGGCGCTGCGCCACAATCGGCGCACCCCGCCCTTCCCCTCACCGCCGCCCGCCGACGTGATCCCGACGACTCCCACGCGCGACACGCGTCCGCACCCTGCCCACCTGCTGTCGCACGGCCTGCAGATCGTGGCGGCGAACTTCGTGGTCGCGGTCATCATCGCGATGCTGCACGGCGGCCGCTTCGCGACGACGCTGGTGTACGCCGAAGCCATCGGCCTGATCATCTGGCTCACCGTCGAATTCGGCCGCCTGCTGATGCCGATGGACGCGCTCGACGGCTGGCCGGCGGGCCGCCGGCGCTTCGTGCTGGTGGCGGTGGCGTGCGGCGTCGGCTACGTCGTCGGGACGACGATCGTCGACGCGGCGTTCGGCTACTCGAGCTGGTCGCAGGACCTGCGCCATCCGACGACGCTGCTCGCCGACCTCGCGCTCACGGCGACCTTCTCCGCCGTCATCGCCGGCTGGTTCCACGCGCGCAGCCGCGCCCAGGCGCGCGACGCGCAGGTGGCCGCGGCGCTGCACGACGCGACGCTCGCGCGCCTGGTGCTGCTGCAGTCGCAGCTCGAGCCGCACATGCTGTTCAACACGCTCGCGAACCTGCGCGCGCTGATCGGCGCCGACCCCGAGCGCGCGCAGGCGATGCTCGACCGGCTGATCGATTTCCTGCGCGCGACGCTCAACGCGAGCCGCGTCTCCGAGCACGCGTTGAAGGACGAGTTCGCGCGCGTCGACGACTACCTCGCGCTGATGAAGGTGCGCATGGGCGACCGGCTGCAGGCGGCGCTCGACCTGCCGCCCGAACTCGCCGCGCTGCCCGTGCCGCCGCTGCTGTTGCAGCCGCTGGTGGAGAACGCGATCAAGCACGGCCTCGAGCCGAAGCGCGGCCCCGGCGAGCTGCGCGTGACGGCCGCGCGCGACGGCGACGCGCTGGTGCTCGCGGTGATCGACAGCGGCCGCGGCCTCGACGCCGCCGCCGCGGACACCGCGCGCGAGCCCGGCTCCGGCTTCGGGCTCTCGCAGGTGCGCGAGCGCCTGCAGACGCTGCACGGCGACGCCGCCCGCTTCACGCTCGCGCCGCGCGCCGAGGGCGGCACGCGCGCCGAGATCCGCCTGCCGATCACCGCCCCGACACCATGACCACCGCCCTGATCGCCGAAGACGAACCATTGCTCGCGCAGGCGCTGCGCGCCGAACTCGCGCGCGCGTGGCCCGGGTTGCAGCTGCTGGAGACCGCCGTCGACGGCGACGAGGCGGTCGAGCGCGCGATCGCGCAGGCGCCCGACGTCGTCTTCCTCGACATCCGCATGCCCGGACGCACCGGCCTCGAGGCGGCGGAGGCGATCGTCGAGGACTGGCCGCACGCGGCGCCCGCGCTGCCGCTGCTCGTGTTCGTCACCGCCTACGACCAGTACGCGCTGCAGGCCTTCGAGCGGGCGGCGGTCGACTACCTGCAGAAGCCGGTGCAGCCGGCGCGGCTCGCGGCGTGCTGCGCGCGGCTGAAGGAGCGGATCGCGTTGCGCGAGGCCGCCGCGTCGAACGCCGCGCCGGGCGCGGACGACGCCGCCCTGCTGGCGCGGCTGCGCACGCTGCTCGCGTCCGACACGCCGCCGCCCGGGACGCCCGCGTCGCCGCAGGCATCGTCGTCGACGCCATCACCGTCGCCGCTGACGATCCTGCAGGCGGGCGTCGGCGCGACGCTGCACATGATCCCGGTCGCCGACGTGATCTACCTCGAGGCGGCCGACAAGTACGTGCGCGTCGTCACCGCCGAGCGCGAGGCGCTGATCCGGATGTCGCTGCGGGAGCTGCTGCCGCGGCTCGACGCCGCGCGCTTCTGGCAGATCCACCGCGGCACCGTGGTGCGGGCGGACGCGATCGCCACGGCCACGCGCGACGATTCGGGAAAGGTCTTCCTTACCTTGCGCGGGCGACCAGAACGTTTGGTCGCGAGTCGCCTGTACGCGCATCTGTTTCGGGGGATGTGACGCGCTCGGCGGGGGCCTCGGCCGGCCTGGCCGGCAGCTGGCCGCGCATCGCCTCGTCCCAGCGCTGCAGGCGCTCGCGGCTGACGTCGAAGTGCTGCCCGAACAGCAGCGGGCCCTGGCGCGCCATCATCGCGGCGACGCGCGCCGCCGACGCGTCGCCGGCGTCCGCGGCCGCGGCGAGCTGCTCGTAGGCCTGCGGCCACTGCTGCGCCTCATAGGCTTCCATCGCGACGCGGAACCGGCCGGCCGGCGCCTCGCCGCGCGCGCGCAGCCCGGTGCCGGTCAGCGCGATGCACACGGCGACGATCGCGGTCGCGCCGATCAGCACCTGCGCACCGGTGTCGATCCATCTCGTCGTCGTGTTCTGTCGCATGCCACCCCCCCCCCTCGGGAAATCGGCGAGCCTGGATTCCGGCTGCCGAGGCCGCGAGCATAGGAACCCGACGGCGGCTCGAAAATCCCTCATCGGGGGGGCCCGCCGGGCGAAGGTGTAACGGGCGCCGCGCCGCCGGCAGGGGCATCGCGCCCCGCGGCCGGTGCCCATGCGCCCGGCCGGTGCCGGGTGCACCACTTAGAATCGACCCACGTATGAACACGCCCAACAAGCCCCCCGTCCCCGCAGCGGCCGAAGAAGCCGTCAAGCCCGCCAACTTCCTGCGCAACGTCATCGAGCGCGACCTCGAGGCGGGCACGTATGCGGATCGACAGTGGGGCGGCGGCCCGGGCGATGCGGCGCACCACGCGGCCGGCGCGGCCGACCCGGCGCGCGTGCGCCTGCGCTTCCCGCCGGAGCCGAACGGCTACCTGCACATCGGCCACGCGAAGAGCATCTGCCTGAACTTCGGCCTGGCGCGCGACTACGGCGGCGTCTGCCACCTGCGCTTCGACGACACCAACCCCGAGAAGGAAGAGCAGGAGTACGTCGACGGCATCAAGGAGAACGTGCGCTGGCTCGGCTTCGACTGGGAATCGCCCGTCGGCTCGAACCTGTTCTTCGCGAGCGACGACTTCGACTTCATGTACCGCGCCGCCGAGGCGTTGGTGCAGGCCGGCCTCGCATACGTCGACGAGCAGACGCCCGAGCAGATGCGCGCCAACCGCGGCGACTTCGGCAACCCCGGCACGAACAGCCCGTTCCGCGACCGCACGCCCGACGAGAACCTCGCGAAGCTGCGCGACATGCGCGACGGCAAGTACGCCGACGGTGCGATGACGCTGCGCGCGAAGATCGACATGGCGAGCCCCAACATCAACCTGCGCGACCCCGCGCTGTACCGCATCCGCCGCGCGCACCATCACAACACCGGCGACCAGTGGTGCATCTACCCGATGTACACGTTCGCGCACCCGATCGAGGACGCGCTCGAACGCATCACGCACAGCATCTGCACGCTCGAGTTCGAGGACCAGCGCCCGTTCTACGACTGGCTGCTCGAGAACCTCGCGAAGCTGGGGCTGCTCGCGCACCCGCTGCCGAAGCAGTACGAGTTCGCGCGCCTGAACCTCACGTACATCGTCACGAGCAAGCGCAAGCTGCGCCAGCTCGTGGAAGAGCAGCACGTCAGCGGCTGGGACGACCCGCGCATGCCCACGCTGGTCGGCATGCGCCGCCGCGGCTACACGCCCGGCAGCCTGCAGCTGCTGGCCGAGCGCACCGGCGCGACCAAGCACAACACGTGGATCGACTACTCGACGCTGGACATCGCGCTGCGCGACGACCTCGAGGCCACGGCCGCGCGTGCGATGGCCGTGCTCGACCCGATCCCGCTGAAGCTCGCGAACTGGGCCGAGGTCTTCGGCGGCGTCGACCACCGCGAGCCGTGCAGCGCGCCGGCTCATCCGCACCACCCCGAGATGGGCACGCGCGCGTTCGAGCTCGGCCCGACGGTATGGATCGAGCGCGACGACTTCCTCGAGGTGCCCGTGAAGGGCTACCAGCGCCTGTTCCCGGGCAACAAGGTGCGGCTCAAGTACGGCGTGATCGTCGAGTGCACCGGCTGCGAGAAGGACGCCGACGGCAACGTCACGGCCGTGCTGGCCAACGTCGTGCCGGACACGAAGAGCGGCA
Source organism: Burkholderiaceae bacterium (assembly GCA_030151165.1). The sequence continues at coordinate 20,606 of JASLEM010000056.1, read as the reverse complement.
CGCCGGGCGCGGACGCGGTCAAGGTCAAGGGCACGATCACGTGGGTCGCGGCGCATGACGGCGTGCCCGTCACGCTGAACCTGTACGACCGCCTGTTCGCGGTGCCGCAGCCGGGCGCGAGCGACGCGTCGCTCGCGGATGAGCTGAACCCGGACAGCAAGCGCGTGTCGCAGGGCTACGTCGAGCCCTCGGCCGGCGCGCTGGCGGCGGAGACGCGCGTGCAGTTCGAGCGCCACGGCTACTTCGTGACCGACCGCGTCGACCACCGCGCCGAGGCACCGGTGTTCAACCGCATCACGACGCTCAAGGACAGCTGGGGCAAGTGAGCCCCTTTGCTCGACCGCGCGGGCCGCGCCGCGCGCTGTCGAGCACGCACCTGGCGCCGCCTCCGAGCGGCTCTTGATTTCGCGAACGACACCCCTAAGTTGGATGCAGGGACGGCAGCAGCCGCCTCTTCGAAACACCCAAGGAGTCGTGATGACCGCCGCCGCCGCGCTGAAGAACCGCATCGAGAACCTGATCGCCATGGCGCAGCTGCTGGAGCGCGTCGACGCGAACCCGACGATCGTCGGCGCGCAGCAGTACCTCAACCTGGTGCGCACGGTGCAGGGCCTGCTCGAGGACGACCTGCCCGACGACGCGCTGCGCGCCGTGCTGCGTGCATGCCCCGCGACCGCGACCGTCTACGAGAACATGCACTACGACCGCTCGGGGCTGTCGCAGAGTCCGCTGGATTCGGCGGTGTCGTCGGAGCTGGCCGCGACCGAGCTGATCTCGTCGCTGCGCGCGCGAGCGCACTGACGCGGCGAGCCGGGCGCTTGTCTTCGCGACGCCTGGCGCACCACGATGGGTACGGCGTGACGTATGTGCGCAACGCGCACCGCGCGGTCGTCACCTAGGCGATAGACGCCCACCCCACCCTCGCCCACATTCGAGCCGGCCCCTGCCGGCTCGATTCATTTCCTGGGCGTGAATCGTGCACCGTCGTGGGTCGTCCAACGTGCATTTGTCCTCAACGCGCGACATATCGGTGCTCGCTCGTCGTGGTTCGTGCACTTGTACGCGCAATTGCGTGCTCACACGCCAGGAGCGCGCATAGACTCCGCCCATCGAAATACCTAAGCAACGGAGACAACCCGCAATGGGCACGTTCAACAGAAAAATCGCCTTGGCCATCGCCGCCATCGCCGCCTGCGGCAGCGCCTCGGCCTCGGAAGACTTCGACCTGCGCTACGCCCCGGGCATCGGTGGTGCGGACATGTCGGCTCCGTTCGAAGGCGGCTGGGTCTTCCAGGCGCCGGCCTACGTCTACAGCGGCCACATCACCACGACCTCGCAGATCCAGACCAGCCTGACGCCGTTCGGCGTGCCGGGCGGCGTCGCGACGACCACGGCCACCACGCGCACGCAGCAGAACGTGTGGGGCCTGCTGCCGCGCCTGAGCTACATGAGCTCGCAGACCTTCCTCGGCGCCACGATCGGCGGCACTGCGCTGGTCCCGCTGCTCACCAAGCGCTCGAACGTGCGCGTCGAGAACATCTCGACCACGATCGCGCCGCCCGGACTGCCGGCTCCCGTCGTCGGCGCGCTGACCGCGGGCGTCAACGCCGGCGCCACGCCGGTGATCGACGGCCTCGCCGCCGCCGACTCGAATGCCAACACGGGCCTGGGCGACCTGGAAGTCTCCCCGATCCTGCGCTGGGCCGGCGACACGTCGCAGACCCTCGCGATCCTGACGCTGGTGATGCCCACGGGCGACTACAGCCCGAACCGCGCGGCGAACCCGAGCGCCGGCAACTTCTTCACGCTGCGTCCGGCCGTGCAGTACAGCTACATCGGCGAAGGCTGGGACTTCGGTGGCCGCGCGGCGTTCTCGATGAACACGCGCAACATCCAGACCCATTACCACACCGGCAACTACCTGAACCTCGACGCGACGCTGATGAAGTCGATCAACGACTCGATGCGTGTCGGCGTCTCCGGCTACGCGGTGGCGCAGACCGCGCGCGACTCGGTCGACCGCACGCCGGACCTGACCACGGCCAACGGCCAGGCCCTGGCCTCGCGCCAGGCGCCGACGGACGGCCAGAAGGGCCACGTGTTCGGCGCGGGCCCCGAGTTCGCGTACATCCACGGCGCGGGCGACTTCCTGCTGGATGGCCGTTTCATGAAGGAATTCTCGGCGAAGGATCGTCCCGAGGGCTTCACGGCCGTCGTGACGCTGTCGAAGCCGTTCTGAGCGTTTCGAAAAGGATGCCCTCCGGGCGGCTGCCCCACGTGGCCGGCCTCCCAACCCCGGAAGGCATCCGCTGTCGTCAGACGAGCGCGCCCCGGCCTCCCCGGCCGAGCGGCGTGCCACGCGCGGCCCGCCACGTCGCTGCGCCTTGAGTTGAGGGTGTGAACAATGAGAATGCAGACCTTGCGTCGTATCGTTTCCGCGATGGTGCTCGGCTCGGCCCTGGTGGGCGCGAGCGCGTGGGCGACGGTCGACATCGGCGGCGTGCCGGTCGACGAGACCGCCATGGTCGGCGGCGTCTCGGTGCCCCTCAACGGCGCGGGCTACCGCAAGCGCGGCTACTTCAAGATCGACGTGACGGCGCTGTACACGCAGCAGAAGGTCACGTCGGTGGATGCGCTGGAGAAGGTGACGGGCCCGAAGCGGCTGCAGCTGACGATCCAGCAGGACATCACGGGCTCGCAGGCGTCGCGCTATTTCCTGATCGACTTCGAGGCGTCGGCGACGCCGGCGGAGTTCGCGCAGCTGATCAACGAGGTGTCGCTGATCGGCGATATCTACAGCAGCCTGCCGAAGATCAAGAAGGGTGACGTGGTCACGATCGACTGGATCCCGGGCAAGGGCATCCTCGCGATGCTGAACGGCAACGTGCTGACGCCGCATGGCGCGAGTTCGCCGTACACGAACAGCGAGCTGCTGGCGAAGGTGATGTTCCGGATGTATGTGGCGGGGAAGACGCCGGCGGAGTTGCACGACAACCTGCTGGGCGTGTCGTACAGCATGCGCGACCATCCGCCGGCGAACACGGCGGCGGGCGGTGGTGCCGCGGCGGCGGTGGCCGCGAAGCCGGTGGCGTCGTCGCATTGATGCGGTGACGTTCCGTGTCGTCGTGAAAGAGCCGCGCTTCGGGTGCGGCTTTTTTTCGGCTGGTCTTTTTTGACGGTGGGCGTCGGGGCTTGTCTTCGAGCGGGGTGGCGGCGACAGGGCGGCCAGGGGCTCGGCTCGCCGGCTCGGCGTGCGTCTGAATCCGGCCTGGACGGCCGGATTCCGCGGGCGTTCGTTCAAAGTTCGCGCCCGGCGACGCGGGATTGGCCGCGCTCGGGGCCTTGGACACGTGCCGCAGATGCCCGCGAGCTGCGCCGAGCCGGCGAGCCGAGCCCCTGGCCGCCCTGTCGCCTGGCGTCTGCTCTCGGAGTGGGTGGCGTGCCTCGGCCCCTCGAGGGCCTCGGCAGCTGGCGGTTGGACGATGACTTCCGTGGCCGACTGATCGGCGGTGCGACGCTTTTCGCCGGGCGGACGTCGCGCGGGATTCGCTATCGGCGCGTGAACCCGAAGTCGCAGGCGCGTTGTTCCTGGCGCTTGCCGGTGCCCGTGGCGCCGTCGAAGCGGGCGTGGACGTCGTAGGAGTACGGCGTGCCGACGGCGGGCTTGTCGGTGGCGAGGTCGGGGTTGCCGGTGCGGCCGCGGGCCTGGAGGGCGGCGCTGCCGTCGGGGGCGATGGTGCCTTCGACCTGGAGCGAGCCGACCGCGCCCTGCGGGCCGCGGCTGCCGAACAGGTTGCCGTTGAGGACGCTGGCCGGGAAGTCGACGGTGTAGGCGCGCGCGCCGGACGGGTCGGGGTCGGCGGGGCAGTCGATGCGGATCGTCCAGTCGCCGTCGAAGCGGTCGGTCGTGGCGACGGATGCGGGCGCGGTGGGCGCGGGCTCCGGGGCCTTCTCGTGCGGGTTGGCCGGGTCGGCGGCGAAGGCAGCCGGCGGCAGGGTCGCGAGGGCGAGGCCGGCGGAGAGCGCGGCGAGCGCGCCTGCAGCGCGGGCGAACGCGGCGCGGCGCGAACCGCGGGGGGCAGCGGAAGTCATCGAGGTCTCCTTGCAGCGGGGGGCGGCGGCCGGTGCGCGCGGGGCGCGGCCGGGCCGGGTCACTGCGGCTCGACCAGGTTGATCAGGTTGCCGCAGCCGTCTTCGAAGGTGACGGCAATCACCGGGCCCATGTCCTTGGGCTCGCCGCGGAACTCGACGCCGGCCTTCTTCAGGCGCGCGTACTCGGCGTCGATGTCGTCGGTGAAGAAGGCGGCGGCGGGGATGCCGGCATCGAACAGCGCCTTCTGGTAGACGCGGGCGGGGGCGAAGTCCATCGGCTCGAGCAGGAGCTCGACGCCCTCGATGCCGTCGGGCGACGTGACCGTGAGCCAGCGGAACGGGCCCATCGGGATGTCGTGCTTCTTGGAGAAGCCGAGCCGGCCGACGTACATCGCGAGCGCGATGTCCTGGTTCTCGACCATCACCGTCGTCAGCTGGATCTTCATGTCGGCTCCTGTCTCGGTACGGTCGGCGGGCAGTCGGCGGGCCTGTCAGCGCGGGAGCTGGATCAGCTCGATCTTGTAGCCGTCGGGATCCTGCACGAAGGCGATGTACGTGGTGCCGCCCTTGACGGGGCCGGGCTCGCGCGTGACCTTGCCGCCGGCGTTGCGCACGCTGTCGCAGACGGCGGCGACGTCGGGCACGCCGACGCGAGGTGGCCGAAGGCGGTGCCGATGTCGTACTCGGCGACGCCGTAGTTGTAGGTGAGCTCGATCTCGGCCTCGCCGACGTCGGTCTCGCGCTCGTCGCCGCCGTAGCCAAGGAAGGCGAGCGTGTACTGGTGCTCGGGGCGGTCGGTGGTGCGGCGCAGGGTCATGCCGAAGTGGCGCGTGTAGAAGTCGATCGAGCGCTGGAGGTCGCCGACGCGCAGCATCGTGTGGAGGAATTTCATGGGGTCGTGTCTCGGTGCGGGGCCTGCGGTTCAGGCCGGTTGGGCAACGGTAGCAAACATCGCGGCGGCGAGCGCGGCGGGGTCATTGACGAGGCGCAGCTCGTCGTACGCGCGCTGCGCCTCGGGGTAGCGGCGGCGCAGCAGGTTGAGCCACTGCTTGAGGCGGCCGGCGCGGTGGCGCGGCTCGACGCGCGCGCTGACGCGGCGCCAGAAGTCGGCGACGAGCGGCAGCAGGTCGTCCCACGCGACGACGGGCGGCGGGCCGTAGGCCGCGGGCGAGTGCGGGCCGCCGGCGGAGGCCTTGACGTGGCCGTGTCCGTCGACGACGGCCTCGCGCGCGTGGGCCGGGATGTCGAAGGACGCGGCGTCCGCGGAGCCGTCGCGGCGCGCGGCGCGGATGGCGAGCGCGAGGCCGGGGTCGCAGACCATGCCGCGGCCGAGCATGAGGCCGTCGCAGCCGGTGACGCGGCGGCAGCGCTGGGCGTCGGCGGGCGTCCAGATCTCGCCGTTGGCGACGACGGGCACGGCGACGGCCTCGCGGATCGCGGGCACGCGCTCCCAGTAGGCGGGCGGGCGGTAGCCGTCGGCCTTGGTGCGCGCGTGGACGACGAGCTCGCTGGCGCCGGCGCCGGCGAGCGCCTGCGCGCATTCGACGGCGCGCGAGGCGTCCTCGACGCCCAGCCGCATCTTGGCGGAAACGGGCAGCCCGGCGGGCACGGCGCGGCGCACGGCCGCGACGATGCGCGCGAGCAGCTCGGGATCCTGCAGCAGCGACGCGCCACCGCCATGCCGGTTGACGACCTTGGCGGGGCAGCCGAAGTTGAGGTCGATGCCGTCGGGCGCGAAGGCGGCGAGCGCGGCGGCGTTGTCGGCGAGGCAGGCGGGGTCGGAGCCGAGCAGCTGCGGCCGCACCGGTACGCCGGCGAGCGTGCGCCCGCCCTGCAGCAGCTCGGGCACGATGCGCGTGAAGACGCGGTCGGGCATCAGCATGTCGGTGATGCGGATGAACTCGGAGACGCAGCGGTCGATGCCGCCGACGGCGGTCAGCACTTCGCGCAGCGGGTGGTCGAGCAGGCCTTCCATCGGCGCGAGCAGGAGCAGGCCGGGCGTCGGGGTGCCGGCGGGGCGGGAATCGGGCGCGGGGGTCGAGGTCATCGGATCGGGCGATTGGACCATGTTTGCGGGCGCCCTCCCCGCCGCGGCCGGGAGGCGGCTTCGGCGACCGCGGTCGCACGCGCGGAACGCGACGTCGAGCGCCGCGCGGTCGCGCCCGCATCGGCCGAACGCGGCGCGCGGGGCGACGGCGCCGCCGCTGCAGTCCAGGAGCCCGGTCGCGTCGTCCAGGTGCCGGCCGGGCCTCGGGATATCGCCGGCGATCCAGCTCGGAAGCCCGTCGATGGAGAAAAAAGGTCCGTCGACGCGGAAAAACTCCCCGGCGCCGCACTTCCGACGTGCGGCATGGCTCAAATTTTCAGCATCGCCGGAGTTCCGAGCTCCGGCGCCGGCGTTCTGGAAGGGATCGATGCTCAAATTTTCAGCAACGCCGCACCTGTCAAGTGCGCAGCCGGAGAAAATTTCTGCGGCGACGGGTGTTGGAACTCGAATGCCGGGCATCCGGCGTCGGCCGGCGGCTGCGGGAAGTCGGACGACGGGTGCCGGAAGTCGGCCAGCGGATCGTGGAAGCGGGGCAGCGGGTGTCGGAGCTCGGCGGGCGCGTGGCGGCGCGCGAACGTCGTCCGATTCAGGCCGGCTCGCCGAGTCCGAAGAGGCGCCGACCGTGTCGACCGCCGCGCCATCCGCTCACTCGGGCCACTGGTCGATGGCGTCGGCGAGGCGCTCGTAGTCCCTCTCGTCGTTGTAGACCTGCGCGGCCAGCCGCACGTGGGCGCGTCCCTGGATCGCGAGCACCTGGGCCTCGATGGCGCGCTCGCGCAGCAGCCAGGACTTCAGGCGCGGCATCGCGTCGGGGCCGAGGGCGTCGAGGCGCGCGGGCAGCGGGATGCTGGCCATGCAGCCGACCATGGCCTCGGGCACGGCCCAATGGCGCCCCCAGCGCGCGGAGAGTTCGTGCGCCATGCGCCAGACGAGGTCGTGGTTCCAGGTGCGCATGGCGTCGACGCCGAGGGTGTCGCGCATGAAGGCCAGCGCGGCGGGCGCGGCGAGCAGCGCGGACGGGTCGCGCGTGCCGGCCCAGTCGAACTCGGCCGTCATGCCGGCGTCGAGCCCCCACGAGATCGTCGGCGGATGCAGCGCGGCCTGGCGTTCGGGCGCGGCCCAGAGCACGGCGCAGGCGCGCGGCACGAAGGCCCATTTGTGCAGGTTGCCGACGACCCAGTCGGCGCCGATCGCGGGGATGTCGAGCGCGAGGGCGCCGGGCGCGTGCGCGCCGTCGACGAGCACGGGCACGCCGCGCGCGCGGCAACGCGCGGTGATCGCGGCGACGGGCAGGACGAGCGCGGTGTCGGAGGCGACATGGTCGACGATGGCGAGGCGCGTGCGCGGCGTGATCGCGCGCTCGACGGCATCGGCGTACGCCGCGGTCACGTCGGCCAACTCGCCCTCGACCGGGAACGGGAGCGCCACGGTGACGACGCGCGCGCCCGCGTGCCGCGCGACGAAGCCGGCCGCCTTCGCGACCGCGCCGTAGGCCTGGTCGAGGAGCAGGATCTCGTCGCCCTCGCGCAGGCCCAGCGAGCGCAGCACCGCGTTGATGCCGGTGCTCGCGTTGTCGGTGAAGACGAGGTCGTCGCCCCGCGCGCCGAGGAACGCGCCGACCTCGTCCGCGACGGATCGAATCAGCGGGCGCGCGCCGCCGGCGGCGTCGGCGTCGCCCTCGTTCCAGTGCAGCGCCTCGCGGAACAGGAAGCGCGCCGGCTGCGCCTCGATGCGGCGTTGCCAGGCCTGCTGCGCCTCGAGCACGACGCGCGGCGTCGCGCCGACGGTACCGTGGTTGAGGTAGGTGATCGCGGGGTCCAGCCACCAGTGGCGGAGCATCGAGCGGCCGAACCTCATCGGGGAATTCACCAACCGGCCTCCTGTGTGCGACGAACCGCGCCATTGTCGCGTGACAATCCCTTGCGGCGCATGACCGGGCAATACAGCTCGGGTCCGCGAGGGAGGCCAGGATCATGGAGACGACGAATCGCTACGCGCCGCCGAAGACCGAGGTCGGCGACAGCCGTGCGGCGGCGGGCGCGCCCGCCTTGTGGAACCCGAACGCCGCGGCCAACTGGTCGCTGCTGTTCACGCCGATCTTCGGCGCTTACCTGCACATGAAGAACTGGGAGGCCCTCGACGATGCAGCGAAGGCGACATCGGCGCGGCGATGGACGATCGCCTCGGCGCTCGTCGAACTCGCCGGACTGCTGACGATGGCGATCGCTCCGGGCGCCACGCTCACCGCGCTCGTGCAGTGGGGCACGCTGCCGATGCTGCTGGCCTGGTACTTCGCGAGCGCCCGCGGGCAGGCACGCCTGGTCTAGGAGCGTTGGGGCGGTGACTATCCGCGCCGCGGATGGTCGCAGCCGCTGGCCATCGCCGTCGTGGTGATCGTGGTCTACACGACGCTGCTGCGCCGGTTCGGCGGCTGAACGCCGGACGGCGGAGGCGCAGGCCGGTCAGTGCAGGTTGTCGCTCAACTGCACCGCCGGCGACGCGAACTCGCGGCCGACGTTCTGCTGGGCGCGCACGAAGCTGGCGCGGGCGCCTTCGGTCATCGCGTCCCACTGCACCTGGCCGAGCCGGTCGCACGGAAAGGTAAGCCCGCGGCCGCTGTGGAACAGCGACTGGAAGCGCAGTTCGTAGCGAGCGATCGATTCTGCGGCGGCGAGCGGGCTGGGGGTCATGGTGGCCTCGGGTGGTGCGGGGTGAGGACGTCGGGCGCCCGGATGGGCATCAGGGTAAAACCAGTGTGCGCGCGGCTTCGCGATCGCGGCATCAGCCGATTTCTCTACGCGGGCTCGGCCGGATGGCCGACGCGGTGTCGGCGCGCGCGACGGCGGCGTGTCAGCGCGCGTCCTACAGGCCGTGCGGACAACGTGACGCGCGCCCGGCCGGCCGCGCTCGCTAAAGTAGCGTTCCCCCGCGTCCCGAACCGAACAGGAACCCGCTTGTCCTCGCTCCAGATCCGCATCGCCACCACCGCCGACATCGACACGCTCTGCGCGATGGGCGCGCGCACGTTCCGCGACACCTACTACCCGATCAGCGATCCGGGCGAGGTCGACGAGTACGCCGAGGCGCACTTCACGCCCGCGAAGATCGCGGGCTGGCTCGCGACGCCGCGGTCGCGCACGCTGATCGCGAGCGTGGACGGTGCCGACGCCGGCTATGCGCACGTGCGGCGCGCGCAGGTCGCGGCCTGCGTCGAGGATCGCGAGGCGGTGGAGCTGTCGAGGCTGTACCTGCTCGCGTCGGCGCAGGGGCGCGGCATCGGCGCCGCGCTGATGCGGCGCGCGCTCGCCACGGTGGTCGAGCTCGGCGGGCGCACGGTCTGGCTGGGCGTCTACGACCGCAACGTGCGCGCGGTCGCGTTCTACGAGGCCTGGGGCTTCCGGCAGGTCGGCACGCACGAGTTCGAGTTCGGCGGGCTGATCTACGCCGACCCGGTGATGGCGCGGGCCGTCGGCGCGGCGGACGGCGGCTGAACGGCGCGCCGGGCCGCCGCGTCTATGATTCGCGCTTTCCAAATCCATCCCGGAGATGACCCGATGATTTCCCGTCCCGCCCTGCTCGCCGCCGCGCTGATCGCCGGCTTCGCCTCGATGGCCCACGCCGACGACGCCGCCGCCCTCGCCGCCGCCGCCAAGGAAGCCGGCGCGACCGTGACGCCCAGCGGCCTCGTCTACCGCTCGATCAAGGACGGCACCGGCCCGAGCCCGGCCGCGACCGACGTCGTCAAGGCCAACTACCGCGGCACCTTCGTCGACGGCAAGGAGTTCGACGCCTCGGCCAGCCACGGCGGCCCGATCTCGTTCCCGCTGAACCGCGTGATCCCGTGCTGGACGGAAGGCGTGCAGAAGATGAAGGTCGGCGGCAAGGCCAAGCTGACCTGCCCGTCCGCCATCGCCTACGGCCCCAACGGCGCCGGCGGCGTGATCCCGCCGAACGCGACGCTGGTGTTCGAGGTCGAGCTCGTCGCGATCAACGGCAAGTAATCGGCGCTCGCCCGGACTGCGAAAGGCCTCGGCGGACGTCGAGGCCTTTTTAGTTGCGGCGGCGCGCGGCGCCGCGGGCGCTCAGCCCTGCAGCGCGTCGTGCAGCGCCACCATCTCCAGCGTCAGCTTGTGGCGCGGCTCGAGGTGGATCATCGGGCGCGCGAGCTGGTGCGATTCCTTGATCTTCACCGAGCTCGAGAGGTAGGGCTCGAGCACCGGCAGGCCTTCGTCGACCAGCTCCTGCACGAGCCGCTGCGGCAGGTTGGCGCGCGGCTGGAACTGGTTGACGACGATGCCCTGCACCGCGAGGTCGCGGTTGTGGTCGGCCTGGATCTCCTTGACGTTGTCCAGCAGCGCGTAGAGCGCGCGGCGCGAGAAGTCGTCGCAGTCGAAGGGGATCAGGCAGCCCTCGGCCGCGATGAGCGCCGAGCGCGTGTAGAAGTTCATCGCGGGCGGGGTGTCGATGTAGACGCGGTCGTAGTCGCCGGCGATCTCGGCGAGCGCGTCGCGCAGCTTGTAGATCTTGTAGCGCGACTCGAGCTTGGCGTGGATCTCCTCCAGCTCGGGCGACGACGGCATCAGGTGCAGGTGCTCGAACGGCGTCTCGACGATGAACTCGTCGGCGCCGCGTGTGCGGGCGACGAACTTGAGCGTCTGGTTGAAGAAGTCGGCGGCGGTGGGCAGCGGTTCGGCGTCGTCGGCCGAGTCGCCGAGCAGGTAGCGCGTGGAGTTGCCCTGCGGGTCGAGGTCGATCACCAGCGTGCGCAGCCCCTGGTGCGCGCTGATCGCGGCGAGGTTGCAGGTGATGGTGGACTTGCCGACGCCACCCTTCTGGTTGAAAACGACGGTGCGCATGGCCGGCTTCCTCGGGGAACGTTGCGGGATTGCCGGTGAGTCTAGCGTCTGGTTGCTGCAGCGCAGCAAGAATTTGTGGAGGCGTGCGTCGAGCGGGCCCGGGCGACGCGCCGAGGGAATACCCGCAAACGCGCGGACGATACCCCTTGGGGTAACGAGCGCAGGATTGACGCCCGGCGATGTCGCGGCATCCTTGGCCGTCATCACGACAAACGCAAGGGACATCATGACCGCGCTGAGCACCGCCGCCGCTGGCTTTCAGACTGGCGACATCGTCATCTGCTACTACCCGCAGACCAGCCGTTTCCTCCACCTGACCACGATCCTGGACGAGACCGATTCGCCGACCGGGCGGCGCGGCTTCGTGCACGCGGGCGACGAGGTGGAGTTCTCGACGGTCGACAAGTACAAGGACTACGCGCAAGGCAACCACGGATTCCTGCACCTGCGGCCGCCCGTGGACGGCGACCTCGCGATCGAGCTCGCCAAGGTCGCGAAGACGTTCGCCACCACGATGAAGAAGACGCCCTACGGCAAGCACACGGGCTTCGAGGAGAAGGTCTCCGGCTCCCTCAACCGCTTCGCCGGCATGAAGGCCACGGGCACCGAAGCCGAGATCGCGTTCGACTTCACCGCGCTGGTGCGCATGCTGAAGTGGGCCAACCGCGCGAACGCGAAGGCGACGCTCAGCGAGAAACGCGGCATCACCTGCGCGGCGTTCATCTGCGCCTGCGTGCAATCGGCCGCGCTGATCCGCTTCCTGCGCGACAAGCCGAACGCGCTGGAGATGCTCAAGAAGGCGGCGAGCCAGAGCATGCTGATGCTGGAGACGAAAGCCGCGCTGCGTGAACGCACCGGCCAGCAGACGATCAAGACCGGGACGCCGAAGAAGCCGGTGGACACCGGTGTCTACGTCGACCGGGCGCTGCGCGCCAACTCCAATCGCCAGCTGAAGACGGGCGACGACGCGCCGGCGATGACGCTCGCCCTGCCGGGCATGGACCTGAGCGAATACTTCAACTTCGCAGGCCACCAGACCGACCTCGACAAGCAGTGGTTCTACGTCCAGACGGAACTGCTCGGCGTCGACCCGTGGCTGGCCGAGCCGCTGGCCGCGATCATTCCGTCCGCGTTCCTGTACGACGTCAAGTACATGAACAGCGCCATCCTCACGCGCCTGCTGGTGGCGGACAACGCGTGGACGAAGACGGTCTACGCGACCTATTGAGCACGCAGGGCCCGCGCCGCGCCGAATCCGCTGCACTCAGGCCGGGTCCGGCCCGGCCTCCCGCAGCTCGCGCGGCGTCGCGCCGAACCAGCGCCGCACGGTGCGGCTGAAGTTGGAGGTGTCGACGTAGCCCAGCCGTGCCGCGATCTCCTCCACCGGCGCCGCGGTATGCCGCAGCAACCACAGCGCGCGCTGCTGGCGGGCGGCGTCGAGCAGGCCCTGGTAGGTGGCGCCGTCGTCGTGCAGGCGGCGGATCAGCGTGCGCGGCGAGATGCCGCAGCGGGCGGCGATCTCGGCCATGCGCGGATAGCGGATCAGGCCCGCGCCGCCGTCGACGCTCGCGAGCAGCCCGGCCACGCGCTGCGCCATGCTGGCGCCCGCGACCTCGGCCAGCGCTTCCTCGCACTCGCGGCACGCGCCCGCGTGCGCCTTGGCGTCGGCGCCGAGGCACGGCAGCGCGAGGTCGCGCGCGTCGACGTGGAACGCGAACGCCGGCTGCTCGAAGCGGACATCGGCGAGGCCGAAGCGCAGGTACTGGTCGCGCCACGGCGGCGTCGGCAGCGGCAGGTCGACGCGCAGCCCGCGCGGCACCTGGCCAACGGCGGTCTCGACCATGCGCAGCACGGCGCCGAGCACGGTGTCGATCACGAAGCCGCGCACGCGGCCGAGATCGGTACGTTCGGTGGCGACCATCGTCATGCCGGCAGGGGTGTCGACGCAGGCCCAGGCCATCGCGTCGTTGCGGATCGTGCCGTAGCGCGCGATCGACTGCATCGCCTCGCGCAGGTCGCGGCTCGTGACCGCGGCGTAGCCGAGCGCGCCGTGCGACGAGATCGGCGCGCCGCCGCCGAGGTCCAGCCCCAGCCACGGCCGACGCGTGGCCGCCATCGCGCCTTCGGCGAGCGCGACGATGGTGTCGCGGCCGAGGCGGCGGTCATCGGTGACGAGCGTCTGCCAGTCGAGCCCCGCCGCGGCCAGCACGCGGTCGCCGTCGACCTCCGCGTGCTGCAGCAGCATGCGCAGCAGCCGCGCGTAGATCGGCGGCACGAGCGAGGCGGGCTGGGGCAGCGGCGGCGGGGCCGAATGAGCGTTGAGGGTGCGCGGCATGGATTGCGGTGGTGCAGGGGCCTCAGTGTCTTCCCTTGTTTGGGGCTTTTGTAGAGGGAGCTGTCACTTTATGACGACTCATTGGCAGTTGCATCGGTGTCTGCGCCCCGGCGGCGCGCCCACACTCGCCGCACGCCCTGCAGCGCGATCCCTTCCAACACGCCCGTCGCCACCAGGATTCCGCCATGACCTTGCTCGCCGCTCCCGATCCCGCCGTGCCGTACCGCGACCGCAAGCGCTTCGCGTGGGTGCTGTCGCTGCTCGTGCCGGCGCTGGTCGGGCTCGGGCCGGTGCTGTACCTCGAATGGCCGCGCACGCTGATGCTGTGGCTGCCGGTGATCTTCGTGTACTGCGTCGCGCCGCTGATCGACCTCGCGCTCGGCGCCGACACGAGCAACCCGCCCGAGGACGCCGTGCCCGCGCTGGAGGCCGACCCGTTCTACCGGCGCGTCACGTACGCCCTGGTGCCGCTGCTGTGGGGCGCGTTCGTCTACGGTGCGTGGTTCTGCATGCGCACGCCGCTGACGTGGGCCGGCCAGCTCGCGATCGTGATGACGACGGGCATGGTCGGCGGCTTCTGCATCAACCTCGGCCACGAGCTGGGCCACAAGCGGCCCGGGCTCGAACGCTGGCTCGCGAAGATCGTGCTCGCGCCGACGTTCTACGGCCACTTCACGATCGAGCACAACCGCGGCCATCACCGCGACGTCGCGACCGCCGCCGACCCGGCGTCGTCGCGCATGGGCGAGTCGATCTGGCGCTTCGTGCTGCGCGAGATGCCCGGCGCGTTCGTGCGCGCGTGGCAGCTCGAGCGCGCGCGCATGAAGGTCGACGGGCTGCCGTTCTGGTCGCTGCACAACGAGCTGCTGCAACCGGCGCTGATCACGGTGGCGCTGTGGACGTCGCTGTGCCTGTGGCTCGGCCCGCAGGTGCTCGTGTTCCTCGTGCTCGCGTCGCTGTGGGCCAACTTCCAGCTCACCACCGCCAACTACATCGAGCACTACGGCCTGCTGCGCCGCACCGGCGCGGACGGCCGCCCCGAACGCTGCGCGCCGCACCACTCGTGGAACAGCAACCACCTGTTCTCGAACTGGGCCGTGTTCCACCTGCAACGCCACTCCGACCACCACGCGCACCCGATGCGCCGCTACCAGTCGCTGCGCCACTTCGACGACCTGCCGCAGCTGCCCAACGGCTACTTCGGCATGTTCACCATCGCCTACCTCCCGCCGCTCTGGTTCGCCCTGATGGACGCGCGCCTCGTCGCGGCGGTCCACTCCGATCCATCGCGGATCAACTTCGCCCCTGGCCGCCGCGACGCCCTGATGCGGCGGCACGGGCTCGTCGACCCCGCTTCCTGATCCCGCACCGAAGACCGACCTGATGACCCAAGACACAACGAAGAAAGAGACCCGCATGAATTTCGACTACATCGTGGTGGGCGGCGGCTCGGGCGGTTGCGTGCTGGCCGCGCGGCTGAGCGAGGACGCCGACGTCTCCGTCGCGCTGGTCGAGGCCGGTCCGGCGGACAAGAGCGTGCTGATCCACTGCCCCGCGGGCCTCGCGCTGCTCGCGCGCACCGGCGCCGCGAACTGGAACTTCAACACCGTGCCGCAGAAGGGCCTGAACGGCCGTGTCGGCTGGTCGCCGCGCGGCAAGGTGCTGGGCGGGTCGAGCTCGGTCAACGCGATGGTCTACATCCGCGGCCACAAGGCCGACTACGACCACTGGGCAGCCGTCGGCAACCCGGGCTGGTCGTACGACGAGGTGCTGCCCTACTTCCGCCGCGCCGAGCACAACGAGCGCCTCGCCGACGAGTTCCACGGCACCGGCGGCCCGCTCAACGTGATGGACCTGCGCAGCCCCAACAAGCACCTGCAGGCCTTCATCGACGCCGGCCGCGAAGCCGGCTACCCGGTCAACCACGACTTCAACGGCGCCGACCAGGAGGGCATCGGCCCGTACCAGGTCACGCACAAGAACGGCGAACGATTCAGCGCGGCCAAGGCGTATCTCACGCCCAACCTCGGCCGCAGGAACCTGACCGTCTTCACCGGCGCGCACACCACGCGCGTGCTGTTCGAGGGCAAGCGTGCGACGGGCATCGAGTTCGTGCGCGACGGCCAGTTGCAGCAGATCGGCGCGAACCGCGAGGTGCTGATGGCCGCGGGCGCGCTGCAGACGCCGCAGCTGCTGATGCTGTCGGGCGTCGGCCCCGTGGACGAGCTCGCGAAGTTCGGCATCGGCGTCGTGCACGAGCTGCCCGGCGTCGGCCGCAACTTCCACGATCACGTCGACGTCGTGCAGGTCGTCGATGCGCCCAGGCTCGTCGACACCTTCGGCGTCTCGTTCGGCGGCATCGCACGCATCACGAAGGCGATCGGCGAATGGCGCCACAAGCGCAGCGGCCTGCTGACGACCAACTTCGCCGAGGCCGGCGGCTTCATCAAGAGCCAGGCGTCGGAGGAGATCCCCGACCTGCAGCTGCACTTCGTCGTCGGCAAGCTGATCGACCACGGGCGCAAGACGGTGCTGGGCCACGGCTACTCGTCGCACGTGTGCCTGCTGAGGCCGCTCAGCCGCGGCAGCGTCACGCTCGCGAGCCGCGACCCGCTCGCCGCGCCGCGCATCGACCCGAACTTCTTCGACCATCCGGACGACATGCTGCGCATGATCCGGGGCTTTCGCCGGATGCGCGAGATCATGGGCCAGCCCGCGCTCGCGCGCTTGGGCGGCAAGGAGCTCGCGCGTTCGGCCCATGCGACGACCGACGCCGAGATCGAGCAGTTCATCCGCGCGTACGGCGACACGATCTACCACCCGGTCGGCACCTGCCGCATGGGCCCGGGCGCGATGGACGTCGTCGGCGCCGACCTGCGCGTGCACGGCCTCGAGGGCCTGCGCGTGGTCGACGCGTCGATCATGCCGCGCGTGGTCGGCGGCAACACGAACGCGCCGGTGATCATGGTGGCCGAGAAGGCCGCCGACATGATCAAGGCCGCGCGCCAGGCCGGCACGGACGGCGCGCCGGCCGTGCGCGCGGTCGCGTCGTCGAACGTGCAGCCGATCGCGGCCTGACGGCGTTCAGCCCACGCGCTTCACCGACACGCCGCCCGCGCGCAGCGCGCGCGTGACGCGCTCGGGCGTCGCGCGCGGGACGGCCAGCAGGCCGATCGCCGCGAGCGGCGCGATCGCGAACGCGGACGCGCACATCAGCTTCTCGGCCGACGCGAGCACGATGGTCTCGGCCGCGCGCTCGTGCAGCGCGCGCTTGACGGCGGCCTCCTCGGCATCGCCGGTCGTGCAGCCCTCGTCGGGATGCACGCCGGTCGCGCCGAGGAAGAACAGGTCGGCGCGCAGGCGGGATGCGGCGTCGATCACGCTCGCGCCGACGTGCACCATCGAGTGACGGAACAGCCGTCCGCCGAGCACGATGATCTCGATGCCCGCGTGCGCGGCGAGTTCGACCGCGACGGTCGGGCTGTGCGTGACGATCGTGGCGCGCAGGCCGGCGGGCAGCGCGCGCGCGACCTGCAGCGCCGTCGTGCCGCCGTCGAGGATCACGACCTGCCCGGGCTGGATCAGCCGCGCGCCGAAGCGGCCGAGCGCGAGCTTGTCCTGCGTCGACACCGCGCCGCGCGCCTGCAGGTCGCCGAGCGCCGGCGACGCGGGCAGCGCGCCGCCGTGCACGCGCTGCAGCTTGCCCTCGGCCGCGAGCTCGCGCAGGTCGCGCCGGATCGTGTCCTCCGAGGTGCCGAACTCGTGCGCGAGATCCTTCGCGACGAGCTGGCCTTCGGCGGCGAGCCGCGCCAGGAGGATCTTCTTGCGTTGGGTGGTGAGCATGCGGCCGGAGGGTGGATTGCGTCGGAAATTGGTTTGCACGATACTGCACGAAACTACCCGATCATGCCATGACATTCCCGCACGCGAACAAGACGCCGCCGCGCTCCGACGACCGCGTGCGCATCCTCGAGGAACGCGTGCTGGCCGACGACTGGTTCGTGCTGAAGAAGACGACCTTCGAGATCGCGCGCCGCGACGGCCGCGTGCAGCGGATCAGCCGCGAGACCTACGACCGCGGCAACGGCGCGGTGCTGCTGCTGTTCAACGCCGAGCGCGGCACCGTGATCCTGACGCGCCAGTTCCGCTTCCCCGCCTACGTCAACGGCTGCGCGGACGGCCTGCTGGTCGAGGCCTGCGCCGGACTGCTGGACGGCGACGACGCCGAGTCCGCGATCCGGCGCGAGGTCGCCGAGGAAACGGGCTACGCGGTGACCGCGCCGCGCAAGGTCTTCGAGGCCTACATGAGCCCGGGCTCGGTCACCGAGAAGCTGCACTTCTTCGTGGCCGCCTACGACGACGCCGACCGCCTCGGCCACGGCGGCGGCGACGTGGCCGAGGGCGAGGACATCGAGGTGATCGAGCTCCCGCTGGCCGATGCGATGGCGAAGATCGCACGCGGCGAGATCGAGGACGGCAAGACCATCATGCTGCTGCAGCACGCCGCGCTGACCGGGCTGGCCAAACTCTAGTCGCGGCCGACGCTTCGTCGCCGGCCGAAGCGTCGACCGCGTCGCGCGGCTAGCATGGCCCGATGAACTCCCGCCTCGACCCACCCGGCCACGCGCCGTCCTTCGCGCTCGTCATCCTCGCGACCTGCATGGCTTTCGTCGTCGGCCAGCTCGACGTCACGATCGTCAACGTCGCGCTGCCCGCGATGGGGCGCGAGCTGCGGGCCGACGTCGCGGGCCTGCAGTGGGTCGTCGACGCGTACGCCGTGTCGTTCGCGGCCTGCATGCTGTCGGCCGGCGCGCTCGGCGACCGCTTCGGCGCGCAGCGCGCGTTCCAGTGGGGCATGGCGATCTTCGCGCTCGCGTCGATCGGCTGCGCGGCGGCGCCGGGCATCGGCGCGCTCGACGCCGCGCGCGTGCTGCAGGGCCTGGGCGCGGCGATCATGCTGCCGAACTCGCTCGCGCTGCTCAACCACGCGCTGGCCGACCCGAAGGATCGCGCGCGCGGCATCGGCTACTGGACGGCCGCGGGCTCGATCTCGATCGCGCTGGGGCCGGTGCTGGGCGGCCTGCTCGTCGCGAGTGTCGGCTGGCGCGCCATCTTCTGGGTCAACGTGCCGCTGTGCGCGCTGGGGCTGTGGCTCTCGACGCGCCTCGTCGACACGCCCCGCCACGCCCACGACGCGCCCGCCGACATCGCCGGCCAGGCACTCGCCACGCTGACGCTGGCGGCGCTGGTCGGCTCGCTCATCGAGTCCCGCGCGAGCGGCGGCTCGTTCGCGCTCGCCGGCGGGTTGTGGGCGGCGACGGCCGTGCTCGGGCTCGCGCTGTGGGTCGTCGAGAAGCGCGCCGCGAGCCCGGTCATCGCACCCGACCTGTTCGCGCTGCGCGACTTCCGCGGCGCGACCTTCTTCGGCATGGTCGTCAACGGCACGTACTACGGCGCGATCTTCGTCATCGCGCTGTTCCTGCAGACCACGCGCCACTACAGCCCGATGCAGGCCGGCCTCGCCTTCCTGCCGCTGACCGCCGGCTTCTTCCTGTCGAACGTGACGAGCGGCCGCGTCGTCGCGCGCTTCGGCACGCGCAAGCCGATGATCGCGGGCGCGCTGATCGACCTCGTCGGCTTCGGCGTGCTGGCGCTCGCCGCGCCGACCTCGAGCTACGCCGTCCTCGCCATCGGCTTCCTGCTGATCCCGACCGGCATGGGCCTGGCCGTGCCCGCGATGACGACGACCGTGCTCGCCGCCGTCGACAAGCGCCGCTCCGCGCTCGCCGCCGCCATCCTCAACACCGCCCGCCAATCCGCCGGCGCCGCGGGCGTCGCGATCTTCGGCGCGCTCGTGGCCGGCGGCTCGCACGACATCGTCGGCGGGCTGCGCATCGCATGCGTCGCCTCGATGGGGGCGCTGGCGCTGGCGGCGATCGTGGCGGCGCGGCTCAAGGGCGTCAGCGCCGACCGTTAGCGGCGTCGGCGCGACGCCAGCGCAATCCTGGACAATGTGGCGTCATGAGACGCATCGCACGCCATCGAGAGCGCAACGCGCCGCTGCAGAGGCTGGTTCGCACGGCGCTGCGCCATGGCGACACCGACAAGGCTTGGCGGGCGATCACGGCACTGCAGTTCCGCGGCAACCCGCAAACATTGGCGATCGCCCGAGCGCTGTGCCGCAGCGGCAGTTGGCGACGCCGGGAGCTGGGTTGCCGCATCGCCGCGCAACTTCGACAGAGACACGGTCGCGACCTGTGCGACAGCTCCGAGTACGCCATCGACGAAACCCGGGCGCTGCTGTTCGACGCACTGCACGATCCGCACGAGGCGGTCGTGCGCGCAGCCGTCTCGGGCGCCGGACATCGGCCGTTCGATCGAGCCTTGCCGGAGTTGATCCGGCTGTCGCGGCACGCGAACGCCGAGATGCGATGGAGCGTCGCCATCGCACTGGGCGGAGGGTATCCGCAGGGCGAGGCGATCGATACGCTGCTGCGCCTGGCCACCGACGACAGCGCCGCGGTGCGCGACTGGGCCACGTTCGGCATCGGCGAGCAGTCGAATGCCGACTCCGACGCGATCCGCGAGATGCTCTGGCACAACCTGGCCGACGCTGACGAGGACGTGCGCGGCGAGGCCTTGGTCGGCCTTGCGAAGCGCCAGGACGCTCGCGTGGTCGACACGTTGATGCGCGCGCTCAAGCCCGATGCGCAGGTCTACTCGCTCATGGCGGCTGAAACCCTGGCCAGCCCGTCGCTGCTCGACGCCCTGCTTCGCATCCGCGCCGTCGTCGACGCAGACAACGATGTCGACGCCTATTGGCTGAACCGCCTGGAGGACGCCATCGCCGCATGCACCCCGGCCGGCGACCGCGCGGCGCCCTGACGGGGCGTCACTCCGCCTCTTCCGGCTCCTCGACCAACACATCCGCCCGCTTCGGCGAGGCGTCCTCGTCGGTCTCCTCGCCGAGGAAGCCGCCGCTCTGGTGCGCCCACAGGCGCGCGTAGAGGCCGCCCTGGGCGAGCAGGCTGCGGTGGTCGCCTTCCTCGACGATGCGGCCCTTGTCGAGGACGACGAGGCGGTCCATCGCGGCGATGGTGGACAGGCGGTGCGCGATCGCGATCACGGTCTTGCCTTCCATCAGCGCGTAGAGGCTGGCCTGGATCGCGGCCTCGACCTCGGAGTCGAGCGCGCTGGTGGCCTCGTCGAGCAGCAGGATGGGCGCGTCCTTGAGCATCACGCGCGCGATCGCGATGCGCTGGCGCTGGCCGCCCGA
>JASLEM010000570.1 GCA_030151165.1 Burkholderiaceae bacterium | reverse complement strand
CCGAGCTTGGCGAGGTCGAACTGCTGCAGCTTCTCGTCCAGCAGCTCGGCCTTCACGCCGCGCTTGATGAACGTCGGGAAGTACTCGGCGTAGCGCGTGCCCATCTCTTCCTGCAGCACCTCGCCGCCGAGGATCTCGCGGCGGATCGTGTGCAGCAGCAGGCGCGCGGCGGCGCGCGTGTAGCCGGGTTCCTTCTCGATCAGCGTGCGCGAGGCCAGGATCGCGGCCTTGTAGACCTCGTCGATCGGCACGCCGTCGTACAGGTTGCGACGCGTCTCGGCGAACACCGGCTCGGCGGTGACGTCGGCGCCGAGGTCGGCACACGCCGACTCGATCAGCGAGCGCAGGTGCGCGACGTCGAGCGGCACGCGCTCGCCCTTCTCGGTCACGAACAGCTCGGGCTCGGCGGCGCGGGTCTCGACGACGCCGGACTTGAGGCGATCCTGCGCGCGGCGTTCGCGGTACAGCACGTAGGCGCGCGCCACTTCATGATGGCTGCCGCGCATCAGGCCGAGCTCGACCTGGTCCTGGATGTCCTCGATGTGGAACGTGCCGCCGGCCGGACGCGAGCGCAGCAACGCGCGCACGACGCTCTCGGTCAGCGCGTCGACGGTCTCGCGCACGCTGGCGGAGGCCGCGCCCTGCGTGCCGTGGACGGCCAGGAACGCCTTCATCAGCGCGACCGTGATCTTGCTCGGCTCGAACGAGACGACCGCGCCGTTGCGGCGCAGGATCTGGTAGCCCTGGTAGGCGGAGTGAGTGCCGGCGACCGTGTTGGCGGGCGCGACGCGCGTGGTGGCGCTGGACTCGTTGACGGCGGAAGCGATTCCTTGCATGGACGACCCCTCTTCTTGAATTGTCTGAAACGGAAAACCTGTGGATGACTTGTGAGTACCGTGTGCAGAACCTCTGGTCCCAACGGACAACGCCGCGGCTCGACTCGCTGGATGCGAGTGGGCGCGACGACGTGTTGAGGGACTACCCGCTCGGCCTGGCCGAGGACTGCGACCTGCATTGCGGAGAGTTCCGGCTGGAGCCGGCACCGACCTCGCAAAGAGA
Organism: Burkholderiaceae bacterium; assembly: GCA_030151165.1. Next base: position 6,442 of record JASLEM010000570.1, on the reverse strand, counting down.
GCCACGTGAGGGTGTCATTGAAGATGTTCTGTATCGGTTCACCGATGGCATCGACTGTAGCAGGTGGACTCGTGCAACGCTATACGTAGAGAGAAAAATCCCCCTAGGCACTACCCGTAGTGTGACCCGACGCTTGACGAAAACATGATGACAGGCGCCGGAATCGACGCGGATCGCATCGCGGCCACGCCGTCGGACGCGCCGCGCGCAGGCGAGAAACGATGCGGCGTGGTCGTCGAAAACGCGCGCGAACCCGCGCCGTTGTGCGGATCCTTCGCGCCGACCCGCATGGCTGCTCGCTTCGCGCGACGACGCACGGGGTCGGACCGCATCGCCCCGCGCGACGCGCGATCGGCGTCAGTCCCGATGCGGCTTCGCGAACGGGATGCGCGCCACGCCCCAGCCCAGCCGCGCCTCGAGCGCGCGCCAGTCGAAGCCCGGGCCGGGATCGGCCTTGCGGCCCGGCGCCACGTGCTCGTGCCCGATCACGTGACGAATCGCACGCACGCTGTCGATCGCCGGCAACAGCGTGCCGAGCGCGGCGTACTGCGCGGGCTCGAAGCGGTCGCCTTCGAGGCCCTCGAGCTCGACGCCGATCGAGAAGTCGTTGCACGCCTCGCGCCCGTCCCAGCGCGACTGGCCCGCGTGCCACGCGCGGTCGTCGATCGACACGAACTGCTGCACCGCGCCGTCGCGCCGGATCACGAAATGCGCCGACACCGTCAGCCCGCGGATCTGGTCGAAGTACGGATGCGCCGACCAGTCGAGCCGGTTCGTGAACAGGCGCTCGATCTCGTCGCCGCCGTAGACGCCGGGCGGCAGGCTGATCGAGTGCAGCACGACGGTGTCGACGCGCGCGCCGGCAGGCCGCGGGTTGAAGTTGGGCGACGCGACATGCGCCGCGCGGCGCCACCAGCCGTCGCGCCAGTCCGCGTTCGCGTCGTCCGACAAGCCGGCCATGCGCGCGTCAGGCCGGGTCCGACGTCTCGGACTCGGTGATCCCGAGCCGCGCCATCCGGTAGCGCATCTGGCGCAGCGAGAGCCCGAGGCTCGCGCCGGCCGCGGTGCGGTTGAAGCCCTGGCGCTCGAGCGCGCGCACGAGGATCACGCGCTCGACCTCGTCGAGATAGCGCACCAGGTCGTCGGGCAGCGGCTCGAGCGGCGCCGGCGCAGCCTTCGCCTGCGCGCCGGCGCCCATCGCCTCGGCGACGGTCGGCCCGTCGCCGTCCAGGTGGTCGACGACGATCGCGCCGTCGAACGGCAGGGTCGCGTCGACGGCGGCGGCCGCCGGCAACGGCTTGGGCGTCGGTGCGTCGGCGAGCAGCGCCTCCGGCAGCGCGAGGTCGTCGCCGCTGATCACTTCGCCGTCGCTGAGCGCGACCGCGCGGTGCAGCAGGTTCTCGAGCTCGCGGACGTTGCCCGGGAACGCATAGCGTGCCAGCAGCGCACGCGCCTCGCCGCCGAGCCGCGGTGCGGGCGACACGCCCGCCTCGCGCGACAGCCGCGCCAGCAGCGCTTCGGCGATCGCCGGCAGGTCGGCGAGGCGGTCGCGCAGCGGCGGCACCTTGATGTCGATCACGTTGAGCCGGTAGAACAGGTCCTGGCGGAAACGCCCGGCCTGCACCTCGGCCGCGAGATCCTTGTGCGTCGCGCTGACGATGCGCACGTTCACGGTCTGCTCGGTCGGCGCGCCGATCGCGCGCACCGCGCGTTCCTGGATCGCGCGCAGCAGCTTGGATTGCATCGCGAACGGTAGGTCGCCGATCTCGTCGAGGAACAGCGTGCCGCCGTTCGCGGTCTGGAAGAAGCCGTCGCGGTCGGCGTTGGCGCCAGTGAACGAGCCCTTGCGCACGCCGAAGAACTCGGCCTCGAGCAGCGTCTCGGGGATCGCGCCGCAGTTGACCGCGACGAAGGGCTGGCCCGCACGGGCGCTGACGTCGTGGATCGCGCGCGCGACGAGCTCCTTGCCGGTGCCCGACTCGCCCTGCACCAGCACCGGCGCCATGCTGCGCGCCACCTTCTCGACGAGCACGCGCACGTTGACCATCGATTCGGAGCTGCCGACGAGCCGCCGCAGCGGGTCGCCCTTGCCGGCCGCGGGCTCGGCATGCGGCGTCGGCACCGGCACGGCGGCGCGCGTGCGCCCCATCGCCGACGCCACGACCGCGCGGAACTGGCGCAGGTCGACCGGCTTCGTCAGGTAGTCGAACGCGCCGGCCTTCAACGCCGTCACCGCGTTCTCGGGCGAGCCGTAGGCCGTGACGACGATCACCTTCTCCGGGCGGCCGCTGCTCTCGAGCCACTGCAGCAGGTCGAGGCCGGTGCCATCCGGCAGGCGCATGTCGCTGATCACCGCGCGGAACATGCGTGCCTGCAGCATCTCGCGCGCCTGCGCCACGGTCGATGCCGTCTCGACCTCCAGGCCTTCGCGCAGCAGCGTCAGCTCATAGAGCGTGAGCAGGTCCGGCTCGTCGTCGACGACCAGCACGCTGCTGGCCATCAACGTGCCGGAAGCCGGCGTCTGTGCCGCGGCGGCCGCTGTCATTGCAGCACCAGGCGGCCTTCGGCCGAAGTCAGCGATTCACGCGGCATCATCACCTCGAACACGTTGCAGTGCCGTTCGTCGCGGCGTCGAAAGTCGATTCGCGCTCCGTGACGTTCGCACAGCTCGCGGCAAATGTACAACCCCAGCCCTGTCCCGCGGCTGCGTGTGGAATGGAAGGGCTCGAACAGGTAAGGCTCGACGTCGGGCGCGATCGGGTCGCCGTCGCTCGCCACCGACAGCAGCGCCCACGCCGGATCGTCGAGCAGCACGAGCGACACGCGCACGCCGCCGGGCAGCGGCGAGGCGTGGCGGATGGCGTTGTCCAGCAGGTTGACGAGCACGCGGCGCAGGTGGTCGGAGTCGAACACGACGCCGACCTGCGCCGCGGGCAGCATCACCTGCAGCCGGCTCGCGCTGCCGAGCGCGAGGCCGACGGTGCGCGCCCATTCGCTGCAGATGCCGGCGATCTCGGCGCCGGCGTCGAGCGCGCGCGACGGCGACAGCGATCCGGGCGCGGCCTCCATCACGTCGTCGACGATGCGGCGCAGGCGCTCGATGTTGTCCGTCATGATGCGCACGAGGCGGCGCTGGTCGGGCCGCAGCTCGTCCTCTTCCAGCAGCGCGTTGGCCTGCGAGATCGCGGCGAGCGGGTTGCGGATCTCGTGCGCGACGCCCGCCGAGATCCGTCCCATCGCCGCGAGCCGCTCCTGGCGCAGCCGCGCCTGCACCGCGCGCAGCTCCTCGATGAACAGCACGCACAGCGGCTCGTCGGCCGGCGTGGTCTCGGTGCTCTCGCCGGCGTCCGACCGGCTGCGCGTGAAGCGGCCGCGCACGTGCAGCGCGCGGCGCGCGCCGTCCTCCAGCAGGATGTTGAGGTCGACCGGCGTCGGCGCCCAGTAGCCGCGGTTGAACGCGTTCTCGACCTCGTGCGCCACGACGACCCAGCCCGGATGCAGCCGCAGCGAGAACGGCGGCGACGGGCAGCGCGCGGCCTCGGCGACCAGCAGCCGCCGCGCCGACGGATTCGCCGCGCGCACGCGCAGCTGGCGGTCGATGACGAGCACGCCGTCGGCCATGTCCTCGATCACGAGGCGGCTGAGCTGCGCCTGCTGGCGCGCGCGCTCGCGGCTGTCGCGCGCGGTGCGTTCCTCGTGCGCGAGCCGCATCGACAGCTCGCCCGCCAGCAGCGCGACGACGAACAGCCCGACGCCGCTCAGGCCGGCCTGCGACATCAGGCTGGCCGAGTCCGGCACCGAGCCGATCAGCCGGCCCGCCGCGCCGAGCAGCATCAGCGCGACGCCGGCCGCGGTCGCGAGCGCCGGCAGGCGCGGCGTCAGGATGCCGGCCATCAGCACCGGCAGCACCAGCAGCGCGGCGAAGTTCAGCGGCGACGTCGGGTCGATCCAGTGGATCGCGCCGAACACGAGCAGGTCGACGCCGATCGTCATCCACCATTGCCAGCGCGCCGACTGCAGCATCGCGAAGCCGCGCAGCTGGTCGGTCAGCCACCAGATGAAGGCCTGGACGACGTACGCGCTGCACAGCACCAGCGGCGTGAAGAGGTAGTGGCCCTGCGACGCGCCGATCAGCAGGATCGCGAGCGACAGCGCGATGCCCAGCGCCGCGCGCGCCGCGACGTAGGTGCCGAAGATGCGCCGCAGCGCGTTGCCGGCGAGCGGCCGCAGCACCGGGTTCGGCAACGCCCAGCCGGTGGACGACGGCGGGCGCTCGCTGCCGCCGTCGAGCGTGTTGAACCACGACTCCTCCGGCAGGCCCGCGTTGGCGCCCTCGCGCGACTTGACCGCGCGCTGCTCCTTGCGCTGGCGGCTACTGAACACGGCGCGGCCCCGCGGCACGGTGGGCCGCGCTGCAGAAGACCTGGTTCGCGTCGCCGCGCACGGCCTCGGACGCCGGCAGGTGCAGCCCGCAATGCGCGCAGTCGACCATCGCCTCGGGCGGCGCCACGGCGCGCGGACCGGGAGCGCCGCCGCGTAGCGACGCGCCCTTGCCGCGCGGGCGCAGGAACATCCAGCCCGCGGCGATCAGCACCAGCCAGATCAGGAGACGCAGGAACATCAGGCGGCCCCGGCGTGCGTCGTGGAAGGCGTCATGCTCAGGTTCCCGTCGGCAGGCGTTGCAGCACGATCTCGAACACGAAGCGCGAGCCGACGTAGGCGAGCAGCATCAGCACCGCGCCGGCGTAGACCCAGCGCGTCGCCTGGCGGCCGCGCCAGCCGCGGGTGCGGCGGCCGATGATGAGCGCGGCGAAGGTCGCCCAGCTCGCGAGCGACAGCACCGTCTTGTGGTCCCAGCTCCAGTGCCCGAGCGAGAACAGGCCCAGCAGGATCGCGAGCGTCAGCACCACGAAGCCGGCCTCGACGAAGTTGAACGTGAGCCGCTCGAGCGACAGCAGCGGCAGGCCCATCGCGCCGGCACCGGCCTTCTGGCGCATCTGGCGTTCCGCGCGATCGAGCATCGCCGCGTGCACCACCGCCACGCCGAACAGCCCGTAGGCCGCGATGCCCAGCGCCCAGTGCACCGGCGCGTAGCCCGAGTAGGAGACGACGACGACCTCGCCCGGGAACACGAGCGCGAGCAGCACCGCCGCCGCGCCGATCAGCGCGAACACGCGCCGCGGGCCGGCGATCGGCACGACGCGGCTTTCGGCGTAGTGCACGGCCAGCACCAGCCACGCGGTGAGCGACAGCACCGGCGCGAAGCCGAAGCGGATACCCTGCCCCGCATGCGCCTCCTGCACGAAGCGCGCGACGAGCGACAACCCGTGCAGCACGAGCGCGAGCGCCTGGAACGGCGCCTGCACGCGCCCCGCGGCCAGCGGGCGCCCGAGCGCCGCCAGCACGTAGGCCGCGAAGGCTGCCCATGCGAGCAGCGAGGCGGGGTCGAACGATAGAATCATCCTCGCAGTTTACTGGCGCGCGCCGCGCTGCCGGGCTCCTGCCTGTTCACAAGTCACCGATGGCCTCCACTCTCACCGACCGCCTGTCACGCCTCGTCAAGACGATGCGCGGCCAGGCGCGCATCACCGAATCCAACGTCCAGGACATGCTGCGCGAGGTGCGCATGGCCCTGCTCGAAGCCGACGTGGCGCTGCCCGTCGTGCGCGACTTCATCGCCCGGGTGAAGGAAAAGGCGCTCGGCCAGGAGGTCGTCGCGTCGCTGAGCCCGGGGCAGGTGCTGGTCAGCATCGTGCAGAAGGAACTCGCCGCGACGATGGGCGAGGGCATCTCCGACATCGACCTCGCCGTGCAGCCGCCCGCCGTCATCCTGATGGCCGGCCTGCAGGGCGCGGGCAAGACGACGACCACCGCCAAGCTCGCGAAGCACCTGATCGAGAAGCGCAAGAAGAAGGTGCTGACGGTGTCGGGCGACGTCTACCGCCCCGCCGCCATCGAGCAGCTCAAGACGGTGACGAAGCAGGCCGGCGCCGAGTGGTTCCCGTCGACCCCCGACCAGAAGCCGCACGACATCGCCCTCGCCGCGCTCGACTACGCGAAGCGCCATTACTTCGACGTGCTGCTCGTCGACACCGCCGGCCGTCTCGCGATCGACGAGCTGCTGATGGCCGAGATCAAGGACCTGCACGCGCTGCTGAAGCCGGTCGAGACGCTGTTCGTCGTCGACGCGATGCAGGGCCAGGACGCGATCAACACCGCCAAGGCCTTCAAGGAAGCGCTGCCGCTCACCGGCATCGTGCTGACCAAGCTGGACGGCGACTCGCGCGGCGGCGCGGCGCTCTCGGTGCGCCAGGTCACCGGCGCGCCGATCAAGTTCGCGGGCACGTCCGAGAAGATCGACGGCCTCGAGGTCTTCGACGCCGACCGCCACGCCGGCCGCGTGCTGGGCATGGGCGACATCGTCGCGCTGGTCGAGGGCGTC
>JASLEM010000245.1 GCA_030151165.1 Burkholderiaceae bacterium | reverse complement strand
GAATGCGGTGCGCCACGGCGTCGAGCCCAACGACGAGGGCGGGCGCGTGCAGATCCGCGCGCGGGTGCGCAACGGACGCGCGTGGGTGCAGGTCGTCAACACCGTGGGCAACGCCGGCCCGGCGGGCCACGGCATCGGCCTGGCCGGCGCGCGCGAGCGCCTGCGCCTGATGCACGACTTCCGTTCCGAATTCCAGGCCGGCCCGATCGACGGCGGCCGCTACCGCGTGCGCCTGGCCGTGCCGCTGTGACCCGACCGACGATGACGCGGAGACCTTGCCCATGACGCGCCTGAAGGTGCTGATCGTCGACGACGAGGAGCTGGCGCGCCTGCGCATGCGCAGCCTGCTGGCCGACTGCGCGTCGCCGGCCCGGCCGGCCCCGGCTGCCGAACAGCCGGTGCTGGTCGTCAGCGATCGCGGGCGCGTGCAGCGCGTCCCGGTCGCCGACATCCTGTACCTGAAGGCGGAGCTCAAGTACGTCACCCTGCGCACCCCGGCGCATGCGTACGTGCTGGACGACTCGCTGTCGGATCTGGAGCAGCGCCTGGGCGACGTCATGCTGCGCATCCATCGCAACGCGCTCGTGGCGCGCACGGCCGTCACGAAGCTGGAGCGGCGCGCGCCCAGCGATGGCGCCGGCGACGGCGACGCCGAAGGCTGGGCCGTGCAGGTCGAGTTTGGTGACCGCCGTGCGCGCGACGAGCGCGTTGCGGTGGATGCGCAGCATCACGTCGCCAAGGCGCTGCTCGAGGTCGGACAGCGAGTCGTCCAGCACGTAGGCGTGCGCCGGCGTGCGCAGCGTCACGTATTTGAGTTCGGCCTTGAGGTACAGGATGTCGGCCACCGGCACGCGCTGCACGCGGCCACGGTCGCTGACGACCAGCACCGGCTGTTCGGCGGGCGCGGCCGGCTTCGCGGGCGCGGCCGGCGCGACGCGATCCAGGCGTTGCGCGACGCGCACCAGCGCCTCCTGCAGCCGCGCGCGGCGCACGGGCTTGGTGAGGTAGTCGACGGCGTCGATCTCGAAGGCCTTCAACGCGTGCTCGGCGTGCGCGGTGACGAACACCACCTTGGGCGGCGACGCGAGCGAGCGCATGCGCTCGGCGAGCTGCAGGCCGCCGAGGCCGGGCATCTGGATGTCCAGCAGCACGAGGTCGACGGGCGCGGCCGACAGCTTGTGCAGCGCCTCGGCCGCGCTGCCGGCTTCGCCGACGACCTCGGCCCCGGGCAGCGCGCAGTCGGCGAGCAGGCTGCGCAGGCGCAGGCGCGCGAGCTCCTCGTCGTCGACGATCAGGACTTGCAGCCGGCGCATGTCGCGGTCTCCCATGGGTCTCCCGGTTCAGAGCGGCACGGCGAAGCGCACGCGGTAGCGGCCGTCGTCGGTCGGGCCGGCGTGGAATTCGGCGTTCAGGTCGTGCATCAGGTTCAGGCGCTCGCGCGCGCTCGCCAGGCCGATGCCGTGGCCCGGATGCGGCACGCCGCCGCCCAACGTGTTGGTAACCTGCACCCAGGCGCGCTTGTTGCGCACGCGCGCCCGCACCTGCACGCGGCCGCCGGCGTCGCTCGGCTCGACGCCGTGGCGCACGGCGTTCTCCACCAGCGGCTGCAGGATCAGCGGCGGCACGCGGGCCGCGGTGGCGGCGTCCTCGACGTCCCAGTCGACCTGCAGCCGCTTGCCGAAGCGCATGCCCTCGATGGCGAGGTAGAGGCGCGCGAGGCGGATCTCCTCGCCCAGCGTCGACTCGGCCTCCAGCGCGCCGAGCGCGGCGCGGAACAGCTCGGCGAGATCCTCCAGCACTTCCTCGGCGCGCGCCGGGTCGACCGCGACCAGCGCGATCGCCGTGTTGAGCGTGTTGAACAGGAAATGCGGCTGCACGCGCGACTGCAGCTCCATCAGGCCGGCCTGCGTCGCGAGCGGCAGCATGGTGCGCAGGCGCAGCTCCAGCCAGTGGTAGACGACCGCGCCCATCAACGCGCCCGCGCCGACGATCGCGCCGACGCCGGACAGCTCGGCCGGCCCGATCCCGACCAGCCGCAACGTGAGGCACGCGAGCCACGCAGCCGCGCCGCCGGCGAGACCCGCGCACGCGAGACGCCCGGGCGCGGGCAGCTTCGCGAGCAAGCCCTTGGCGCTGCAGGCCGCGAGCAGCCAGGCGAGCGTGCCCGGCACGGCGATGGCGGCGGCGAGCGCGGTGCGCAGCAACCAGGTCGAGACGTCGCCGCTGCCGAACGCCGCGCCGACGGTGGCGGTCAGCTCGACGAACAGCAGCACGCGCAGCACCACGCCGGCCTCGCACAGCGCGGGCACGGCGGCGTGGCGCGGCACGGCGAGCGTGGTGTCGCCGAGGAGCGTGGTGGAGGCGGAGACGGTGTCCATGCCGGGTGCATTGTGGGCGAGCGCGGCGGCGGCGGCAAAGCGCGTCGGCCCGACGGCAGCCGCGCGCCGACCGACGGCCGCGCCGCCACGCCTACAATCAGGGTCATCCCTGACGGCCTTCCCGACGCAGCGCGCCGCGCCCCCGCGTCCACGAGGGCGCTAGCCTGCGCGAAAGACGTGATGAGCGACAACCAGTTCGACAAGAAGTCCCAGGCCTGGTCGGCCCTGTTCTCGGAGCCGATGAGCGAGCTGGTCAAGCGCTACACCGCGAGCGTCGACTTCGACAAGCGCCTCTGGCAGGCCGACATCGCCGGCAGCCTCGCGCACGCCGGGATGCTGGCCGCGCAGGGCGTGATCGCGGCGCAGGACTTCGCCGACATCGAGCGCGGCATGGCGCAGATCCGCGCCGACATCGAGGCCGGCCGCTTCGAGTGGAAGCTCGAGCTCGAGGACGTGCACCTGAACATCGAGGCGCGCCTGACGCAGCTCGTCGGCGACGCCGGCAAGCGCCTGCACACCGGCCGCTCGCGCAACGACCAGGTCGCGACAGACGTGCGCCTGTGGCTGCGCGGCGAGATCGACGAGATCGCGGTGCTGCTGGTCGAGATGCAGAACGCGCTGCTCGCGGTCGCGGACAAGCACACCGAGACCGTGATGCCCGGCTACACCCACCTGCAGGTCGCGCAGCCGATCAGCTTCGCGCACCACCTGCTGGCCTACGTCGAGATGTTCGCGCGCGACGCCGAGCGCCTCGCCGACGTCCGCAAGCGCGTCAACCGCCTGCCGCTCGGTGCGGCCGCGCTCGCCGGCACCAGCTATCCGCTCGACCGCGAGCGGGTCGCGAAGACGCTCGGCTTCGACGGCGTCTGCCAGAACTCGCTCGACGCCGTCAGCGACCGCGACTTCGCGATCGAGTTCTCGTCCTTCGCGACGATCGTGATGGTGCACGTCTCGCGCATGGCCGAGGAGATCGTGCTGTGGATGAACCAGAACTTCGGCTACGTCGACCTGAGCGACCGCTACTGCACCGGCTCGTCGATCATGCCGCAGAAGCGCAACCCGGACGTCGCCGAACTCGCGCGCGGCAAGAGCGGGCGCGTGGTCGGCCATCTGATGGCGCTCATCACGCTGATGAAGGGCCAGCCACTGACGTACAACAAGGACAACCAGGAAGACAAGGAGCCGCTGTTCGACACGGTCGACACCGTCAAGGACACGCTGCGCATCATGGCCGAGATGGTCGGCGGCGAGGTCGATACCGCGACCGGGTCCCGTTCCGGCGGGCTCACTGCCAAGCCGGACGCGATGGAGCGCGCCGCCAAGCGCGGCTACGCGACCGCGACCGATCTTGCCGACTACCTGGTGCGCAAGGGCGTGCCCTTCCGCGACGCGCACGAGGTCGTCGCGCACGCCGTCAAGGTCGGCATCGACCGCGGCCTCGACCTGGCCGACCTGCCGCTCGACGTGCTGCAAGGCTTCCACGCCAGCATCGGCGAGGACGTCTATGGCGTGCTGACGCTGCAGGGTTCGCTCAACGCCCGCCAGGTGATCGGCGGGACGGCGCCGGTGGAGGCCAAGCGGCAGATCGCGCGGCATCGGGCGCGCCTGGGCTGAGCGGCTCCCGGGCCCGCCTCGGCCTGCCCCGCCCCCGCCGACTCAGTCTCCTGTCCTCACGGCCACGAACGCCGCCGTCTCGTACGGCACGGTGACCGTCGCCTTGCCCGCGAGCAGCGGTTCGCCGTCGATCAGCGCGCGCAGTTCCGCGTCGACCTTCGCGCGCACCGTATCGGGCAGCGCCGCGATGAAGCTGGTCGAGCGGACGCGGTTGAGGATCACGTCGTCGGCCGATCCGGTGTGGCCCTGCGCGAAGTGGCGCTTGGCGAACGGGCCGAAGCCGGCGTGCGGGAAGGCCTGCTTCCAGGTGCCGGTGTAGTAGCGCGGCGTGTCGCCTTCGAAGCGGTTGACGATCGCGTCGAGCTTGGCGACCCAGGGCACGCGGGCGTCGCGCATGTTCCAGATCAGGCCCAGCCGGCCTCCTGGCTTCAACACGCGGTGGATCTCGCGCAGCGATTCGGGCGTGGCGAACCAGTGGAAGGCCTGCGCGCAGACGACGACGTCGACGGACGCGTCCGCCAACGGGATCTGCGTGGCCGTGCCGTTGAGCGCCTCGACGCGCGGCAGCGCGGCCGACAGCTTGGCGAGCATCTCGGTGACGGGTTCGACGGCGATGACTTGCGCGCCGGTCGCGACCAGCCGCTGCGTGAACTTGCCGGTGCCGGCGCCGAGGTCGAGGACGACCTGCGTGTCGTCGAGGCCCAGATCGTCGCGCAGCCACGCGGCGACCTCGGGCGGGTAGTCGGGGCGGCCGACCACGTAGGCGTCGGCTGCGGTCGTGTAGGCCTCGGCGGCGTGGTGGATCGCCTTGGTCGGGTCGCTCATCGTGTCTCCTGGCGTGTCGTCGTGGGCGGCATTCTCCATGCCCATCGGGGCACGCGGCCGGCCGCCTTCAGCGACACGTCAGTCGACGACGCTCCTTCACGCCGACACGAGCCCCGACCGCGCGAACGGCAGCCGCGTCACCACCGGCCCGCCGACACGCACGATCGCGTTGGCCACGGCCGGCGCGAGCGGCGGCACGCCCGGCTCGCCGACGCCGGTGGGCGCGGCGGTGCTCTGGACGATGAACACGTCGACCTTGGGCATCTCGTAGATCCGCAGCGCCTTGTACTGGTCGAAGTTGCGCGGCACGGGGCGGCCGGCCTTCAGCTCGATCTCGCTGTAGTACGCGGCGCCGAGCGCGAAGCCGATGCAGCCTTCCATCTGCGCGCGGATGACGTCCGGGTTGACCGCGACGCCGCAATCGACCGCGCAGACCACCCGGTCGACGCGCACCTTGCCGTCGGTCATCGTGATGTCGACCACCTGCGCCACCGTCGTGCCGAAGCACTCGTGCACCGCGAGGCCCTGCGCCGAGCCGGCGGGCATCGCCTTGCCCCAGCCGGCCTGGTCGGCGGCGAGCTTGAGCGCGCCGGTCGCGCGCGGGTTCTTCTGCAGCAGCGCGAGCCGGAACGCGAGCGGATCCTGGCCCGCGGCGGCCGCGAGCTTGTCCATCATCGTCTCCATCACGTACGCCGTGTGCGTGTTGCCGACCGAGCGCCACCACAGCGGACGCACCGGCAGCGCGGGCGAGTGCAGGTCGCCCTGCATCATCGGCAGCTCGTACGACGACGGAAACACGCCTTCGACGGACGTCGGGTCGATGCCGTCCTTGGCCATGCCGGCCATCGCGGTGCCGGCGACGATGGACTGGCCGACGATCGCATGCTGCCAGCTCGCGACCTGGCCCGCGTCGTCGAGCCCGACCTTGACCGCATGCACATACGCAGGCCGGTACAGCCCGGCGGCCATGTCGTCCTCGCGGGTGTACTGCAGCCGCACCGGCGCGCGGCCCTTGATCGCGACGGCGACGTTGACCGCCGCGACGGTGAAGTCGCTGTACGCGTTGGCGCGCCGGCCGAAGCTGCCGCCCGAGATCAGCGGGTGCAGGAAGACCTTGTCCATCGGCAGGTTCGCCGCCTTGGCCGCGAGCATGTGGTCGAAGGTCGGGAACTGATGGCCGGCCCAGGTCTCGAGCCGGCCGTCGTGCAGCCACGCGACGCAGCTCTGGGGCTCCATCGGCGCGTGCGCGAGGAAGGGGAACTCGTAGACGGCCTCGATCGTCTTCGTCGCGGTGCGCGTCGGCGTCGAATCGGCCGCGGCCGGCTTCGCGAACTTGGTGCCGGGCTGCTTCGCGGTCTCGCGGTACTCGGCGAGCAGCGCCTCGGAGTCGAGCTTGCCGCTCTCGGACTCGTCCCACGTCACCTTCAGCGCGTCGCGGCCCATCTTCGCGGCCCAGGTGTTGCGCGCGACGACGGCCACGCCCTCGGGCACCGCGACGACGTCCGTCACGCCCTTGACCTTCTTCGCGGCGCTCGCGTCGAACGACACCATCTTCGCGCCGAACGACGGCGGGAACGCGATCATCGCGGTGAGCAGGCCGGGCAGCTTGACGTCGCCGGTGTAGGTGGCCGTGCCGTTGCACTTGGCCGGCGAATCGACGCGCGGCGTCGCGTGCTCGCGGCCCATCAGCGTGAACTTGTCGGGCGTCTTCAGCTCGGGCTTGTCGGGCACCTTCTGCTTCGCGGCCGCGGCGGCCATCTGGCCGTAGGTCGCATGCTTGCCGGACGCGTGCGTGAGCGTGTTGTTCGAGGTGCGGATCTCCGTCGCAGGCACGCCCCATTGTTCGGCGGCCGCGGCCACGAGCATCGCGCGCGCCGTCGCGCCGGCGGTGCGGTACTGCAGATACGAGTTGGCGATGGCCGACGAGCCACCGGTGCCCTGCATCGTGCCGAACAGCAGGTTGGCGTACAGCTTGGGGTTGGACGGCGCGTACTCGGTGCGCACGAGCGACCAGTCGGCGTCGAGTTCGTCGGCGACGAGCGACGCGAGGCCGGTCGTGTTGCCCTGCCCCATCTCGTGGTGCTTGCAGACGATGGTGACGAGGTTGTCGGTGCCGATGCCGACGAACTGGCTCGGCGCGAGCGTGCCGAGCGGCGCGCCTTCGCGCCCGAGCGCGGCGGCCTCGGCCTCCTGCGGCGCGAAGCCGCCGATCGCGACGATCAGCCCGGCAGACGCGCCCCCGAGCAGCACGCTGCGGCGCGTGAGATTCGCGTGGGTGGCGGAGGTGAGCGCGACGCCGAGGTCGGCGCGCAATGCGGCGAGCAGGTCGTCGTCGTCGGCACGCAGGGATTGCAGCAGCGGATGCATGGTGCGTCTCCTCAGGCCGACAGGTGGGCGGACGCGGCGTGGATCGCCGCGCGGATGCGCACGTAGGTCGCACAGCGGCAGATGTTGCCGGCCATCGCGTGGTCGATGTCCTCGTCGGTCGGCTTCGGGTTCTGTTCGAGCAGCGCGGTGGCGGTCATGATCTGGCCCGACTGGCAGTAGCCGCACTGCACGACATCGAGCTCGACCCACGCCTTCTGCACGGCCTTCGCGGCCGGCGAGTGGATGCCTTCGATCGTCGTGATCTTTCGCCCGCTCAAGGCGGATGCGGGCGCGACGCACGAACGCATCGGCTGGCCGTCGACATGCACCGTGCACGCGCCGCACTGCGCGACGCCGCAGCCGAACTTGGTGCCGGTCAGGCCGATCTCGTCGCGCAGGACCCACAGCAGCGGGGTCACGGGATCGGCGTCGACCTGGTGCGACCTGCCGTTGATGTCGAGTGAAACCACAGTCATCGCAAAGCTCCCGTGAAGGAAAACGAATGCCGCAGTATGCTCGTGCTTCGAAAAATTGACAGGGGCTGTGCAATGCGACCGACCACGTCCGCCGGGCTTCTTCTCCTGAGCTGCTTCGCGTGCACCGCGACGCTCGCTCAGACCGCCCCACCGCCGCCCGTCACGCTGAAATCGCCGCAGGATTTCGCCGCTATCTCCGACACTGCCGAACGCTCGCGCGCGCTGTTCGCCGAAGCCGGCAAGGTGATCTCGAGCCCGCGCTGCCAGAACTGCCACCCGGTCGGCCAGCGCCCGACGCAGGGCGACGACATGCACCCGCACCTGCCGCTCGTGGTGCGCGGCCTCGACGACCAGGGCGCCGTCGGCCTGCGCTGCACCACCTGCCACCAGGCGAAGAATTTCGAGCCCGCCGGCGTGCCGGGCAACCCGAAGTGGCACATGGCGCCGATCGAGATGGCCTGGCAGGGCAAGACGCTCGCGCAGATCTGCGAGCAGATCAAGGATCCGGCGCGCAACGGCAAGCGCACGCTGCCCCAGCTCCTCGACCACATGGCCCACGACGACCTCGTCGGCTGGGCCTGGCACCCCGGCGGCACGCGCACGCCGGCGCCGGGCACGCAGGCGCAGTTCGGGGCACTGGTGGCGGAGTGGATCAAGACCGGGGCGCAGTGCCCGCAGTGAACGGCGCTGCATAGCGTCGCCGACCCGAGCCCGGGGGCGGCCGCCCTCAGGACACGCCGGCTTGCGGCAACGTCAGCGTGATGCGCAGGCCACCGCCGCTGCGGTTCGCGAGCGCGATGCGGCCGCCGTGCGCCTCGACGATCTCGCGCGCGAGCGCCAGCCCGAGGCCGGTGCCGGCGCGCTTGGTGGAATAGAACGGCAGCAGCGCCTGCGCGAGCACGGCCTCGCTCATGCCGGGGCCCCGGTCGCTGACCACGAGCTGCAGCTCGCCGCGGCGCGCGGCCACCGACAGGCGCACCTCGTCGGGCGCGCTGCCCGATTCGTGCGCGTTCTTCAGCAGGTTGATCAGCGCCTGCTCCATCTGCACCGGGTCGAAGACGGCCATGCCGGACGGGGCATCGCCGTCGACGCGGAACGCCGAGTGCGCGGCGAGCCCGGCGAGGAAAGCCGGCCACGCGACGGTCTCGAGGCGCGGCGACGGCAGCTTGGCGAACTGCGCGTAGCCGTCGATGAAGCCGTGCAGGTGGCGGGCGCGGGCGCCGATGGTCTCGAAGACGCCGGGCACGCGCTCGACGTCGCCGCGGCGTGCGAGTTCGGCGCCGCTGTGCGCGAGCGACGAGAGTGGCGCCAGCGAGTTGTTCAGCTCGTGGCTGATGACGCGGATCAGCCGTTTCCAGCTCGCGACTTCCTGGCGCGACAACTCGCGCGTCATGCGCCGCAGCAGGTACAGCGTGTGCGGCCGGCCCTGCAGGCGGAAGCCGCGCTGCGAGACGTGGAAGGTCTCGTCCGCGCCGTCGACCGCGACGCTGAACAGCGCGTCCTCGCCGGCGGCGAGCGCGTCGCGCAAGGCCTCGGGCGAGTCCTTCAGCAGGGTCGGGAAGTCGACACCCTGCAGGCTGCTGCCGCCGCCCAGCAGCTGCCGCGCGGCGATGTTGGCGTAGGCGACACGGCCCCCGGTATCCGCCAGCACGAGCGCGACGGGCGTGTTCTGGACGACGGTGTCGAGCAGCAGCTCGCGCTGCGCGAGGTGCTGGCGCTGTTCGCGCAGCGCGTTGCCGAGCTCGTTGTGCAGGCGCACCAGGTCGCCCAGTTCGCCGTGGCCGAGCGGCGTGAGCGAGAGGCTGAAGTCGCCGTCGCGGTAGCTCAGCACCGCGCCTTCGAGCGCGCGAACCAGGCGATTCAGCGGCGCGAGCGTCCAGGCCGCGGCGAAGGCGCAGGACGGCACGACGATCGCCGCCGTCAACGCAATCGCCACCGCGCCGCCGCTCGCGGGCGCGCGCCACGCCGCGCCGAGCCCGAGCGAGACGCGCAGCCACGCCATGACGCCGGGCAGCGGCCACTGCGTCAACGCCGCGTGCACGACGACGCCCGCGAGCGCCGCCGCGACGAGCAGCAGCGCGAGGCGCACGCGCAGCGAGCCGTGCACCGTCAGCGCCTCGCGCGCCGGCCGGGGCGCGGCCTATTGCAGGCCATAGCGTTCCATGCGCCGGTAGAGCGCCTGGCGCGACATGCCGAGTGCCTGCGCCGCGCGGCTGACGACGCCGTGCGCGGCGGCGAGCGCAGCCTCGACGGCGGCGCGGCTGGGCTCGTCGAGGTTGCGCGTCGACACCGGCGACGCGGCCTGCGCGGGCAGGCCGAGCTGCTCGACGCCGATCGGCCCGCCGTCGGCCAGCAGCGCGGCGCGCTCGATCGTGTTCTTCAGCTCGCGCACGTTGCCCGGCCACGCGTGCGCGCGCAGCGCGTCGCGCGCGGCCTCGGCGAGCACGGCGCGGCCGGCGAGGAAGTGCTCGGCGAGCGGCAGCACGTCGTCCACGCGCTCGGCCAGCGGCGGCAGGCGCACCTCGATCACGTTGAGGCGGTAATAGAGATCCTCGCGGAACGTGCCCTCCCGCACCATCGCCTTCAGGTCGGCGTTGGTCGCGCTGAGCACGCGCACCTTCACGCGCCGCGTCTGGTTCGAGCCGAGGCGCTGGAAGGTGCCGGTGTCGAGCACGCGCAGCAGCTTCATCTGGCCGCCGAGCGGCAGGTTGCCGATCTCGTCGAGGAACAGCGTGCCGCCGTCGGCCGCGTCGAAGCGCCCTTCGCGCGCCTTGTTCGCGCCGGTGTAGGCGCCGCTCTCGGCGCCGAACAGCTCGGCCTCGATCAGCTCGCCGGGCAGCGCGCCGCAGTTGACGGCGACGAACGGGCCGCGCCGCGCCGACGAGTTCGCGTGCACGATCGCCGCGATGCGCTCCTTGCCGCTGCCGTTGGGGCCGGTGACGAGCACGGGCACCTCGGAGCGCGCGACCTGGCACGCGAGCTCCAGCGTGCGCAGCGTGGCGTCGGCCTCGAAGACGAGGTCGCCGAGATCGAAGCGCTTCGCGAGCGCCTCCTTGCGCGCGCGGCGCTCGACGCGCACCCGCGCCACCTCGTTCGTCGACTCCGCGAGCTCGAGCAGGTTCTCCACCGTCGCGAGCAGCTTGGCGTCGTCCCACGGCTTGGCGAGGTAGTCGGCAGCGCCGGCCTTCACGAGTTCGACGGCGCTCTCGAGCCGCGTCCACGCCGTCAGCAGGATCACCGGCAGGTCGGCGTGGCGCGCGCGGATCGCGCGGAACAGCGCGACGCCCTCCTCGCCCGACGTCGTGTCGCGGGCGAAGTTCATGTCCTGGATGACGACGTCGACGCGCTCGCGATCGAGCAGCGCCAGGCCCTGCTCGGGGTCGAGCGCGACCAGCGGGCGGATGTCGCGCAGCGACAGCGCGAGCGCGAGCGCCTCGCCCACGCCGGGGTTGTCGTCGATGATCAATACAGTCCGCATGTGGGCCGTGAGCTTACGTCAGGACGTCGCGCTCATTCCGCGAGCCCGCGCATCGCCAGCGCCGGCGGCACGCCCGCCGCGCGCCGCGCCGGCGCGAGCACCGCGACCTGCCCCAGCGCCCACAGCGCGAGCGCGCCGAGCGGCAGGTACAGCAGCGGCAGGCGCGGCAGCTCGTACTGCGTCATCAGCCACTGGTTGATGCCGAACGCGCCGACCATGCCGACCGCGATCCCGGCCGTCGTCAGCAACAGGTTCTCGGCCTGGAAGTAGCGCAGGATCTGCCCGCGCGTGGCGCCGAGGGCGCGCCGCGTGCCGATCATCTTCGTGCGCTGCTGCACCCAGAAGCTCGCGAGGCCGACGATGCCGAACGCCGTCACCACCAGCAGCGCGACGCACACGCCGACGAGCAGCCACACCATCGACGTGTCGGCGCGGAAGAAGTCGGTGCGCAGGTCGGGCATCGTGCCGTGCTCGCGCGTCACGCGGCGGGTGTCGCGGTGCTCCAGCGCCTCGACCGCCGTGCGCACGAGCGCGTCGCGCCGGGCCGGGTCGACGCGCATCACGTAGTAGCCGCCGTCGAAGCTCGGGCGGATCGGCGCGATGAGGGAATAGGCGTCGGACTCGTCGTTCTTTCGCGCGGCGGGTTGCACGAGGCGCTCGACGACCCCCACGATGCGCGTCGGCGACTTGCCGAACACGTAGATGTCCTTGCCCACCGCGTCCCCGCCCGGGAACAGGCGCTGCGCGGCCGCGCGCGTGACGAGCGCGGCGGGGATGGGGACGTCATTGCTCGCGTTGGCGGCCTCCATCGTGATCACCTCGCCGGGCTCGAGGTCGCGGCCGGCGACCAGCTTCAGGCCGAGCGTCGCGGGCAGGCCGGCGTCGGCGCTGTAGATCGCGGCGTCGATCGTCGGCGCGGGCTGGTCGGGCGTCAGGCTGATGCCCGACATCTGCTCGCTCGAGGCGAACGGCAGCTGGTTGACGATCGAGACGCTGCGCACGCCCGGCAACGCGCGCAGCGTGGCGAGATCCTCGAGCGTGCCGACGTCGCGGTTCGACCCGCGGCCGATGCCGTGGATGCCGACATAGACCAGCTCGCTTTCCGCGATGCCGCTCGACATCCTCAGGCGGCCGATGCGATTGGCGATCAGGAAGACGGCGTTGCAGACGATCGCGCAGGTCAGCGCGATCTCGAACACGATCAGCAGCGCGGCGGTCTTGTGGCGGCGCAGCGTCGACAGGATGGGGCGAAGTTGCAGCATGGCGGTTCTCCTCGTGCGGCTTCAGGACGACTTCAGTTGCGACGCCGGCGAGACCTGGCACGCGCGCCACGCCGGCAGCAGGCCGGCCAGCAGGCTCGCGCCGACCGACAGCGCGAAGGTGGTGGCCAGCGTCGCGCCATCGAGCTGCACCCATTGCCACTGCGAGTTGGCCGTGGCGCCATGGCGCACGAGCAGCACGCCGAGCCCGGCCAGCCCGAGGCCCAGCACGCCGCCGCCGAGGCCGATCGTGCCGGCCTCGACGAGGAACTGCGCGAAGATCTGGCGCCGCGGCGCGCCCAGCGCGCGGCGCACGCCGATCTCGGTCGCACGCCGCAGGCACTTGGCGAGCAGCAGGCCGACCGTGTTGACCATGCACACCACGAGGAAGCCGAACGCGAGCCAGACCTGCAGCCGCACGTCCTCCGACACGACGTGCTTGACCGACAGCCACTCCATGACCGGATGCAGCCGCGGGTTCGGCTCGCGCGCGAAGCGGCCGGCGGCGTGCTGCTGCGCCGAATACCGGGTGAGGTAGTCGAGGAAGGCCGGGCGCTCGTCGACCGACGCGAGCTCGACCCAGTACTGGATCCACGTGCACGGCGCGTTCAGGTCGCGCGGATGCGGCGAACCGTCGCCCCAGCAGCTCAGGCCGCCGTTGAAACCGAGGTGGTGCTCGTTGGCGGTGGTCATCGGCACGAAGACCTGCTCGGTCCGGCGGTAGCGGCCGAGGTTCAGGTCGAAGAAGTACGGCACGGGCTGCCAGTCGTCGAGCACGCCGACGACGCGGTAGTCGCCGTTGTCGAAGCGCACCGTTCGGCCGACGCTGTCGGCGCCGCCGAACAGGCGCGCGTTGAGCTCCTTGCTCAGCACCACGACCGGCGCGGACGCCGCGTCGTCGCCGGCGCCCCACGCCTGGCCGTAGAGGAACGGCGTCGAGAACATCGGGAAGAAGTCGGCCGAGGTGTAGCGCGCGGGCGCGTCGAAGGGCTTGAGCGATTCGGGCGCGCCCTGCGCCGCCTCGATGCTGACCGTGCCGCCGGTCATCATCGCCTGCCGCGCGGCACGGTGCTCGCGCAGCAGCGCCTCGGCATCGAAGCGCGTGAGCTGGTCGTCGGGCTCCGCGCCGGCCACGGCGGTGCCGGGGTCGCCGGTGTCGAGCTCCACCCGCATCACGCGCGCGCTGCGGCCCGGCATCGGGTCGCCCGAAAGCGTGCGGAACGTGGCGAGCGTCGTCATGCTGGCGCCGATGCCCATCGCGATCGTGACCACCATCAGCACGGTGAGGCCGCGCGCGGAGCGGAAGCTGCGCAGCGCAAGGTCGAAGTAATAGGCGAGCATCGCGGGATCTCCTTCACGGATTCATTGCAGCAACGCGTCGACCGCGGCCAGGTCGGCCTCGTCGAGCGTGCCGGCGGCCTGCTGCAGCTGCAGCCGGCCGAGGATGGTCTGGTGGCGCGCCTGCGAGTACGCGTCCTGCGCCGACGCGAGGATCTGGATCGCGTTGAGCAGGTCGGTCTGCGTGCGGTTGCCGGCCTCGCGGCCCGCGCGCGTGGCGGCGAGCGACTGCTTCGCGGCCGCGACGGACGCGCGCGTCGCCTCGACCTGGCCGATGCCGGCGACGACGCTGCCGTAGGCCTCCTGCGCCGAGCGCGCGACCGCGCGGCGCAGCGTCTCGAGGTCGTCGCGCGCGCCCTCGCGCTGGTGCGTCGCCTGGCTGACGCGCGCCATCGTCGCGCCGCCGGCGAACAGCGGCACGGTGAGCGTCAGCGCCACGGTGCTGGTGAGGCGGCCGCTCGTGTCGCCCAGCGAAAAGCCGGTCGGACGCGCGAGGCCGATGCCCGCGCTGAGCGACGGCAGGTGGCCGGCGCGCGCCGCGTCGATCGCGCGATCGGCGGCCTCGACGCCGTGCTGCGCGGCCCACAGCGCGGGGTTGCCGCCGAGCGCGGTCTGGACCCAGGCCTGCGGATCGGCGGGCACGGGCGGCGCCAGCGGCAGGTCGTCGCGCAAGGTCTTCAACGGCCCCGGCGCGCGGCCGGTGATCTCGGCGATCCGGCCCAGCGCGTCGACGAGCGCCTGGCGCGCCGCGATCGTGCTGCCGTGCGCGAGCGACTGGTAGACGCGCGACTGGTCGACGTCGACCTGCGCGTCCAGCCCCGCCCGGTAGCGCTGCTGCGTCTGCTCGACCTGCTGCGCGAAGGCGTCCTCGTTGGCCTGCACGGTGGCGAGCGAGTCGGCGGCGAGCAGCGCGTCGAAGTAGGCCATCGCCACGCGCAGGCACAGCGCCTGTTGCGCGGCGCGCCAGGTCGCGTCCTGCCCGTCGGCGATCGCGCGCGCCGAGCGCAGCTGCGACAGCAGGCCGAAGTCGAACACGACCTGGTTGATGCCCAGCGAGACGTCCGTCGTGTGCCCGGTGAGCGTCGGCTGCGCCGCGCCCGAGTCGCGCTCGCGCCCGACGTTCGCGGTGGCCGCGCCCTGCGGCAGCAACGCGGCGCGCGCCTGGTCGGCGAGGTCGTGCGAGACGCCGCGCGTGGCGTCGGCCGACGCGAGCACCGGGTCGTTGGCGCGGGCGAGGCGGTAGATGTCGAGCAGGTCGTCGGCGCGCGCGGTCGGCGCGACCGACGCGACCAGCGCGATCATCGAGACCGCGATCGCGCGCCCCCGGGCGACGAGATCACGCATGCGCCAGTGCCTCGCGCGGCATCGCGAGCCGCAGCTCGGCGGAGACGTCGACCACCTGGCCGTCGATCACGTGCACGTTGCGCTGCGCGCGCGCTGCGAGCTGCGGGTCATGCGTGACCATGACGATCGTCGAGCCTTCGCGGTGCAGTTGCTCGAGCAGCTCCATCACGCTGCGCGCCATCTGGCTGTCGAGGTTGCCGGTCGGCTCGTCGGCGAGCAGCAGGCGCGGCTCGCCCGCGAGCGCGCGCGCGATCGCGACCCGCTGCTGCTGCCCGCCCGAGAGCTCGGCCGGGTAGTGGCGCTCGCGCGCCGCGAGGCCCACGCGCTCGAGCGCGGCGCGCACGCGGCGCCTGCGCTCGTCGGCCTTCATGCCGCGGTAGCGCAGCGGCACGTCGACGTTGTCGAACACATTCAGGTCGGCGATCAGGTTGAAGCCCTGGAAGATGAAGCCGATCTTCTGGTTTCGGATGCGCGAGCGCGCGTCGTCGCCGAGCTGGCTGACGTCCACGCCGTCCAGCTCGTAGCGGCCGCCGGTCGGCGCCTCCAGCAGGCCGGCGATCGTGAGGAAGGTCGTCTTGCCCGAGCCCGACGGGCCGGTCACCGCGACGAACTCGCCCGGCTTCACCTCCAGGTCGAACTCGCGCAGCGCGTAGGTCTCGACCATTTCGGTGCGGTAGGCCTTCGACAGGCCGGTCATCTTGAGCATGGGGTGTCCTCGTCGTGAACGTGGGGGATACGGTGGCGGGGTATCGCGCCGCGATGGCGGTCAGCGCGTGACGGCGATGCTGGGCGCGCCGTGGAAGTTCTCGGCGCCGGAGACGACGACGCGGTCGCCGGCCTGCAGCCCGGAGACGATCTCGACGCGGTCGACGCTGCGCGCGCCGAGCCGGATCGGCGTTCGCGTCGCGATGCCGTCGCGCAGCACGTAGGTGTAGGCGCCACCCGACTCGTCGACGAAGCTGCCCGTGCGCACGCTCAGAACGTCGGGGCGCTGGTCGAGCAGCACGCGCACCGAGAGGCGCTGGTTCTGGCGCAGTTGTTCGGGCATGGTGCCGTCGAAGCGCAATCGCGCGGCGACCTGGTTGTTGACGACCTCGGGCGACACGCCGCTGACGCGCGCCTTCCACGTCCGGCCGTTGCCGGCGATCTCGCCCGGCATGCCGACGGCGAGGTCGCGCGCGAAGCTCTCGGCGACCTCCATCTGCACCTCGAGCGCCGAGAGGTCGATCACCGACAGCAGCTGCGCGTCCTTCGCGACGTTCGCGCGCTCGGCGATGAACAGCTGGCCGACCTGGCCGTCGACCGGCGAGCGCACCTCGAGCTCGGCGACCTGGCGCTTCAAGTCGGCGACCAGCAGCTCCTGGCGCGCATGCGCCTGCTGGTGCGACTGGACGTCGAAGCGCAGGCTGTCGTCCTTGGTGTGCAGGCCGGCCTCGGCGTGCGCGAGCGCGATGCGCGCCTTCTCCAGCGCGTCGCGCGCGTGGTCGACCTGCATGCCGGCCGCGGCGCCGGCGTCGAACGCCTTCTGCTGGCGCGCGAGGTCGGTCTCGGCGGCCTTGACGTCGATCGCGGCGTTCTCGCGCGCGGCCTCGAGCTCGGCGCGCTGCTGGTCGGCGTCGACCTGCGAGCGCATCGCGTCGGTCTGCAGCGTGTCGGCCGTGCCCTGCTCCTGCGCGAGCTTCGCGGCGAGCTCGGGGCTGGCGAGGGTGGCCAGCACCTGGCCCTTCTTCACGCTGTCGCCCGCATGCACCAGCACGGTCGCGGCGCCGGCCTGCGGGGCGAACAGCGTCGGGCTGAACGACGCGACGACCTTGCCCTCGGCCTGGATGTCGCGCACGAACGGGCCGCGCGTGACGTCGTCGACGCCGAGCCGCTCGCTGTTGACCGACGCCGGCGCGCCCATCATCCGGCGCGCCTGCGGCAGGCTCCAGCCGGCGAGCGCCACGACCGCGACGGCGATGGCGGCGAACGCGAGGCGGCGTCGGCCGCGGGGCCGGGCGAGCGGTCGATCCTGGGAAGAAGTGTCGCGAATCATGGAGGTGTCCGGGCGGCGCAGACGCTGCGCTGTCGGGACACCTGTTTGCACGAGGCGTGCCATGCGGGATCGACGTCGCGTTCCCTTGTGGATCAACGACTTGGCTCGCGACGAGCCGGCGTGGAAGGTGTCCGCGGACAGTCACGGACAGCGTGGCGGACAGCTCGCCGGACGCCGTCGCGACGTCCAGGAACGATCAGGTCGACGTGCACCGCGGATCCCTCGCGCGGCAAACGCCACGCGCCGCCCGGATCAGGGGCGGCGCGGTGGTCGGGCGGTTCGTGCGGCCCGGCGCCGGGCGCGCGACGCGCCCCCGACGCCGCGGCCCGCGCTCACATCGAGGCGGCAGACGCCTTCTTCGCGGCGCGCTTGGCGGCGCGCTTGTCGGCACGCGCCTTCGCGCTCGCCTCGACCTTGTCGTGGCGGCCCTTCACGGCGGACTCGGCGGACGCTTCGCCCTTGGCGGAGACGGACTGGCCTTCCGGCGACGGCGCGCCCTGGGCGGACGCGGCGGCCGCGAAGGCCACGAGGATCAACGAAACGAGAGCGGTCTTGGTCTGCATGAAGAGCCTTCGGTGGATGCGGTGAGTTCGATGGAATGAGGCCGCCGGACAGGCGACCGCCCGCTTTGTAGCGCGCTTTGCGCCGCCATGCATGTACTTTGATGACGACCTGCCCGAAGGAGGTATCCGGGCGTTCGCCGCCGGTGGGCCCCGGGGCGCGGGGCCGCGGATCAGAACAGGCTCGCGCCGATGTTGATGAGCAGCGCCAGCACC
This sequence comes from Burkholderiaceae bacterium, assembly GCA_030151165.1. Next base: position 6,093 of record JASLEM010000245.1, on the reverse strand, counting down.
GTCGTATTGAACAGGTACGCGAGGATGCAATGGAGGGAGCCGATCCGACGCATCGGCTTGGTGACGAACGAGACGTCGGCCGTCTGGCCCGAGGTGCCGATGACGGCGGCGAAGTAGAAGAAGTCGCCGTAGTCGGGATCCTCGTCGTCCGGGAAGGCGAGGCCCGGCTTGCGGCCGTGGCAGGCGGCCATGTAGTAGTCGTGCGCGTAGTGCAGCGTGAACATCACCTGGATGAAGCCCCAGGACGCGATCACCGTGAGGCCGGCGAGCGCGATGTGCGCTTCCTTGCGCCAGCCGTGCATGTCCTTGACGACCGAGAGCTCGCAGCCGATCGCGACGAGGCTCGCGATGGCCGAGGCGACCACCATCGCGAGGATCGTGTACTTGCCGTCGTCCTGCAACTGCGCGCGATGGCGCATGTGGCCCTTCGACGAGCGCGTCATCATCACCGCGGCGAGCGCGATGTACAGCCACGCGGCGACGTTCCAGGCGAGCAGCCAGCGCGTGATGGGCTGCGTCGTGACGTCGCTGGGCAGCGCGCAGCCGGTGACGATGCCGATCAGCGCGACGATGAACAGGCGCGGGCGCACCTTCACGACGTGGACGAGCCGGTGGAGCGGAGAACGATGCATGCGGCGACCCTTGCGCGTTGGAGCGGCGGCCGGCCCGGCGACGCCTGCGGCCCGGACTCGCCGTCCGCGCCATTGTGGCGGCCGCGCGGCACGCGCCCTGCCCCAAGCTGAAGCCCCGCTTGCAGTCGCCGTGCGACGATGCGCGCCAGCCCACCGACCGACCACCCCGCGGAGAAACGCCGATGACCCGGACCTTGCTGCCCTACGCCACGATCGTCGTCGTCATGGTGTTGCTGGACGTCGTCTGGCTCGGTGCCGTGGCGCGCCCGCTGTACCAGGCCGGCATCGGCCACCTGATGGCCGACCAGCCGATCCTCGCGGCCGCCGTGCTGTTCTACCTGCTCTACGCCGCGGGCGTGATGGCCTTCGTCGTGCGCCCGCGCGCCACGGGCGACTGGCGCGGCGCCGCGGCCTGGGGCGCGCTGTTCGGCTTCATGGGCTACATGACCTACGACCTGACCAACCTCGCGACGCTGCGCGGGTGGCCGATCGGGCTGTCGCTGGTCGATACCGCCTGGGGCTGCGTCGCGACCGGCCTCGCGGCGACGGCGGGCAAGCTCGTCGCGGACCGGGCCTCGCGCGCGCGCTGAGCGCCAGGCGCGGACACGTCGCGGTGGTCGGCCGCGGCCCGGCGTGGGATACTGTGATTGCATACAGAAAGCGCTTGCCAGCGCCCCGACCGCCCGATGCCCCATCCGATGCCCCGCGTGATCGCGCACCTCGACATGGACGCCTTCTACGCGTCCGTCGAGCTGCTGCGCTATCCGATGCTGCGCGGGCAGGCGGTGGTCGTCGGTGGCGGGCGCCGCCACACGCCGGTGCAGCACGAGGACGGCAGCTGGACGTTCGCGAAGCTGGAGCACTACACCGGCCGCGGCGTGGTGACGACCTCGAGCTACGAGGCGCGCAAGTTCGGCGTGTTCTCGGCGATGGGCATGATGAAGGCCGCCGCGCTCGCGCCGCACGCGATCCTGCTGCCGGTGGACTTCGACAGCTACCGCCACTACTCGCGCCTGTTCAAGGCCGCGGTGCGCGAGCTCGCGCCGGTGATCGAGGATCGCGGCATCGACGAGATCTACATCGACCTGACCGACATCCCCGGCATCCGCGACACCATCGGCCACGACCCGCTCGGCGGCATCCGCGCGTTCGCGCACGAGCTGAAGAACAACGTGTTCCGCGCGACCGGCCTCACGTGCTCGATCGGCGTCACGCCCAACAAGCTGCTGTCCAAGATCTCGTCCGAGCTGGACAAGCCCAACGGCCTGACCGTCGTCACGTTCGAGGACATCCCGACGCGCATCTGGCCGCTGCCGGTGCGCCGCATCAACGGCATCGGCCCGAAGGCCGGCGCGCGGCTCGACGCGCTGGGCATCCACACCATCGGCGAGCTCGCGGCGCGCGACGTCGCGTGGCTGGCGCAGCACTTCACGCCGAACAACGCGCAGTGGCTGCACGACGTCTCGCACGGCATCGACGACCGCCCGGTGGTCACGAGCAGCGAGCCGGTGTCGATGAGCCGCGAGACGACCTTCGACCGCGACCTCCACGCCAGGCGCGACCGCGCCGAGCTCGGCGACGTCTTCACGCAGCTCTGCACGCAGGTCGCGTCCGACCTCGCGCGCAAGGGCTACGTCGGCCGCACGATCGGCATCAAGCTGCGCTTCGACGACTTCAAGACCGTCACGCGCGACCAGACCGTGCCCGTCGCCACCAACGACGCCGCGGAGATCCGCCGCCTCGCCGGCCTGTGCCTGAAGCGCGTCGACCTGACGCGGCGGCTGCGGCTGCTGGGCGTGCGCGTGGGCGGGCTCTCGCGCCCGGGCGCGCCCGAGGCCGCGCCGAAAGCGAGGCCCGCGACGAACAGGCCCGCGGCGCCCGCCCGCAAGCGCGATGTCGTCGAGGACCGGCCGGACGAGCCGACGCTGTTCTGACAAGGCGCTGACGTCGCACGCAGGGCGCGGACGCGGTTCGCGCCCGTGCGACACGAGGTTCACACTCTGGCCCTCCACCCCGCTCGACCACCCTCTTCACGCTACCATCCTCCGCACCCGGCGCGACCACCGCGCCGCGGAGGAGACCCCGAGACAATGACCGCGATCACCTGCATCGAAGACCTGCGCGTGCTGGCCCAAAAGCGCGTGCCGCGCATGTTCTACGACTACGCCGACTCCGGCTCGTGGACGGAGTCCACCTACCGCGCGAACGAGAGCGACTTCCACAAGATCAAGCTGCGCCAGCGCGTCGCCGTGAACATGGAGAACCGCTCGCTCGCGACGACGATGGCCGGCGTGCCGGTGAGCATGCCCGTCGCGCTCGCGCCGACCGGCCTGACCGGCATGCAGCACGCCGACGGCGAGATCCTCGCCGCGCGCGCCGCCGAGAAGTTCGGCGTGCCGTTCACGTTGTCGACGATGAGCATCTGCTCGATCGAGGACATCGCCGCGCACACGAAGGCACCGTTCTGGTTCCAGCTGTACATGATGCGCGACCGGGGCTTCATCGAGCGCCTGATCGAGCGCGCCCGTGCCGCGCGCTGCGGCGCGCTGGTGCTCACGCTCGACCTGCAGATCCTCGGCCAGCGCCACAAGGACATCCGCAACGGCCTCTCCGCCCCGCCGAAGCCGACGATCGCCAACCTGATCAACCTCGCGACCAAGCCGCGCTGGTGCCTGGGCATGCTGGGCACGAAGCGGCGCACGTTCGGCAACATCGTCGGCCACGTGCAGGGCGTCGGCGACGTGAGCCGGCTCTCCGAGTGGACGGCCAAGCAGTTCGACCCGGCGCTCAGCTGGGCGGACGTCGAGTGGGTCAAGAAGCGCTGGGGCGGCAAGCTGATCCTGAAAGGGATCATGGACGTCGAGGACGCGCGCCTCGCCGCCGACTCGGGCGCGGACGCGCTGATCGTCAGCAACCACGGCGGCCGCCAGCTCGATGGCGCGCCGAGCTCGATCGAGGCGCTGCCGGCGATCGTCGACGCCGTGGGCGACCGCATCGAGGTCTGGCTGGACAGCGGCATCCGCTCCGGCCAGGACGTGCTGAAGGCCGTGGCGCTCGGCGCACGCGGCACGATGATCGGCCGGCCCTTCCTCTACGGCCTGGGCGCGATGGGCGAGGCCGGCGTCACGCGTTGCCTCGAGATCATCCGCAACGAGCTGGACATCACGATGGCGTTCTGCGGCCACCGCCAACTCTCGACGGTGGGCAAGGACATCCTGCTGCCGGGCACCTTCCCCGGCTGAGCGGCCGCGCCGCGGCGGCGATCGCCCCGGTCGCCCGCGCGCCGTCGCCCTTTGTCCCTGCGTGCTCGTCACCTCGGGTTTTCCCGGAGAATCGAGACACCGCCCCCGCTCCTCCCGCATGCCGCCGTTCTCCGACACGATCGCCCCGCTCCCGGCCACGCCGCTCCACGCCGAGGGCGCGGTCGCTCCGGGGCAGGCACGCGCCAGCAGCGGCCTGCGGCGTCTCGCCGAGGCGCACGACCTGCAGACGCTGCTGATCCTGAGCGTGCTGATGGCGTTCTCGTCGATCTCGACCGACATCTACCTGCCGGCCCTGCCCGCGATGGCCGACGCGCTGCACGCCGGCACCGGCGCGATGGAGTTCACGATCTCGGGCTACCTGATCGGCTTCAGCCTCGGGCAGTTCTTCTGGGGCCCGCTGAGCGACCGCATCGGGCGGCGCCAGCCGATCGCGATCGGCATGATCCTGTACATCGTCGGCTCCGCCGGCTGCGCGGTGTCGCACGGCGTCGAGGGCATGATCGCCTGGCGCGCGGTGCAGGCGATCGGCGCCTGCGCGAGCGTGACGCTGGCACGCGCGATCGTGCGCGACCTGTACGTCGGCCACCGCGCCGCGCAGATGATGTCCACGCTGATGATCGTCACCGCCATCGCGCCGATGCTGGGCCCGAGCGTCGGCGGCGTGATCGTCGCGGTGGCGAACTGGCGCGCGATCTTCTGGATGCTGGCCGTCGTCGGGCTGCTCACGCTGGCCGCGCTGTACACGCTGCCCGAGACGCTGCCCGCCGAGCGCCGCCTGCGCGAGCCGCTGTCGCAGGTTTTCCGCACCTACGGCCACCTGCTGCGCCAGCCGCGCCTGCTCGGCTACGCCGGCGTGGGCGGCTTCCTGTACGGCGGGATCTTCGCGTACGTCGCCGGCACGCCGTTCGCGTACATCACCTATCACCACGTGCTGCCGCAGCACTACGGGCTGCTGTTCTCGCTCGGCTCGATCGGCATCATGAGCATGAACCTCGTCAACGTGCGCCTCGTCGCGCGGCTGGGCAGCGACCGCCTGCTGCGCGCCGGCGCGGTCGGTGCCTGCGTCACCGGCGTGCTTGCGGCGATCGCGGCGCGCACCGGCTGGGGCGGCCTGTTCGGGCTCGTGACGCCGCTGATCCTGTTCGTCGCCTGCACCGGGCTCATCGCGGCCAATGCCATCACCGGCGCGCTGAATTTGTTCCCCGGCGTCTCGGGCTCCGTCTCGGCCCTGATCGGCGCCAGCCAGTTCGGCGCCGGCATCTTCGGCTCGGCGCTGGTCGGCGTGTTCGCGGACGGCACGCCGTGGCCGCTCGGCGCGCTGATGGCGTTCTTCGGGATCGGCTCGATGGCCTGCGCGCTGTGGCTCGTGCCGCGCGGCCCGGCACGCGCCGGGGCCGGCACGGCGGCCTGACCACGGGCACCCGCGGCGCCCGCGCTACGGCGCGGCCGCCTTCAACGGATACGCCGTGAAGAACTCGCTCGCGATGCGCCAGCGCCCACCGACCTTGAGCAGCTCCAGCGTCTTCCAGCCGTAGCCGCCCCGGTCGGTGCCGGCGTCGACGGTCACGAAGTCGAGCGACACCTGCGCCAGCGCGCCGTCCTGCGCGATGCGGACGTTGTCGAAGCGCTGCTCGTAACGCTGCGCCGTTCCGAAGATCGCGCTGCGGAAGTCCGCGTAGCGGGCGAGGTCGACGTCGGCCGCCGCCGTCCTGCCGAGCGCGTCCGTGCGCACCGCGAGGAAGGGCACCTTGTCATCGAGCAGCAGCGCCGCGAACGCCGCCTCGTCGCCGGCCTTCACCGCGGCGCGGTAGGCGTCCAGCAGCCGCTGGATGGCCGCGCCGTCCTCGGCGGTGGGTTCGTGGTGGCCCGCGAAGGCCGCGGGCGCCGGCGGCACGGCCATCGCCGTGGATACGACCGCGGCGAGGGTCGTAGCAGACAACAGGCGGCCGATGGGTCGAACAAGGCGCATGGGCATCTTCCGGGTCAATGTCGAGCGAGGTCGAGGTCGAGGTCGAGGTCGAGGTCGAGGTCGAGGTCGAGGTCGAGGTCGAGGTCGAGGCATTGTGGGTCGGCCTCGCGACGAAGGCACTGCGCCTCGGCCCCTCCAGGCCGTCGTTCGTCGGCTGGCCGCCGGCGCGCCGACGAACCCGGGTCGGGTGACGCGCGCGCCCCCCGGGAAAACACGGGTGTATCCGAAT